>JBBQVP010000107.1:0-15134 GCA_038211455.1 Burkholderiales bacterium | reverse complement strand
GAGGCGAATTGACGACTGACCAGCTACCCGCCTTCAATACCGTTCCCAAGGACGTTTCGGGAGCTGGGGATTCGTTGCTGACCTGTTCGTCCATGGCGTTTGCTGTCGGGGCGGACGTGTGGCGCAGTGCTTACCTCGGCTGCGTCGCGGCGGCCTGCCAGGTCAGCCGGGTCGGAAATTCCCCGCTTACAGCCGATGAGCTTGTGATGGAACTCGAACTGTGAGGGCGCTGCTCCTCGCTGCAGGGCTCGGTACCCGCTTGCGTCCGCTGACCTGCACATTGCCCAAGTGCCTTGTGCCGATTCACGGGCGGCCATTGCTTGAATACTGGTTCGATATGCTGCTGGATGCGGGCTTCGAACGCGTGCTCGTCAATACGCATTACCTGCCTGAGGCGGTGCGGGCATTCGTGCTGAATTCTCGATGGTGCGCGCAGGTCGACCTTGTCCACGAAGAAGAGATTCTTGGTACAGGCGGCACTGTGCTGGCGAATCGTAAGTGGATTGGCGATGGTGCGTTCCTGGTGGCGCATGCCGACAATCTGTCCAGTTTCGATCCGGGCGAATTCACTGCACGACACGCGGCGCGTCCCGTCGGTTGCGCGATCACGATGATGACTTTCGATACCGACGCGCCGCAAATCTGCGGCATCGTGGAGGAAGCGGATGGCGTGGTCGTCGCCTTCCATGAGAAGGTGGAAAATCCACCCGGGAATCGCGCGAACGGAGCGGTGTACATATTCGAACCGGAGGTATTGCGTTTCCTTGCGTCGCTCGGAAAACCCGTGATCGATTTAAGCACTGAGGTACTGCCAAACTATCTGGGCAGGATATGCACTTTCCACAACGACCACTATCACCGGGACATAGGCTCGCTCGCAAGCCTGCAACTTGCGGAGCAAGAGTTCCCCAGAATTATCCACAGCACCTGATGGCGCTCTCGGCGATTCTCGCCCGACTGCACTACGCCGCAATCCGCGCTAGACAAGAGGGTTTCGTCTGGTCGGCCAGGGAAATACTGGTGCGCAGCCTTCTCTGGCTGTGTTGGTTCATCCTGTTGCCGCTGTCCATACCGCTTCATTTTATGGGCTACAGGAGACTGCCCGTTTTCACCGAGCGGATCGGCCATTTTGCGGCGGAGCTGGATTGTTTTCTGAAGCTGGTGAAGCTTGGAAAAATACCTCTAGAGGGCCGGAGATACTTCCTGCTTGCGCCACGGCACAAGGTATCCAATCGCTGCCTCCTCGAGTACTGGCGGCCTCATGTGCAAGTCGTCAGTCACGGTGTGGCTTGCTTTGTACTGGAATTGATGACACGCGGTCTGGTGCTGCGCCACGAAGTTGCTTCCTACGTTCTGGCAATCAACAGGGCTGCAGAGTATTTCTCCGTCAATGCCGAATGGGGCGATCGTCCTCCATTGCTGGCATTGGCGCCTGCGCATCGTGCGGCTGGCGTACGGGCCCTGTCTGAACTCGGTATTCCGAAAGGAGCATGGTTCGTATGCGTGCATGCGCGGGAAGGAGCCTATTCGCCGCAGGATGAGTCTGTCCACGACTATCGCAACGTTAAAATAGAATCCTTGATCCCGGCAATGAGGGAGATCGTACGTCGAGGTGGCTACTGCGTGCGGATGGGCGATCCAAGCATGCCACGCTTGCCAGCAATCGACGGAATCGTCGACTACGCGCATAGCGCACTCCGATCTCCGGAGCTTGATGTGATTCTGTGTGCGAGCAGCCGGTTCTTTCTGGGAAGTACGTCCGGCCTGTTCATTGTCAGCTCGGTCTTCGGGGTACCAAGCGCACTTACAAACATGGTGCCATTTGCGTCCATGGGCTTTTGCCCGCGCGACTTGTGCATACCAAAGCTGATCCGATCCAGTGCGGACACCCGGATGCTCACTTCGGCAGAAATTCTTTCATCCCCCGCCGCAAATTTCAGAATGTCCCGGCTCTATCGAAGCGCCGGGCTTGAACTCATTGACTGCAGCGAGGAGGAGATACTGGACTTGGCTGAAGAAATGCTGGAAGGCCTTGAAGGCGGACAGAATTATCGAAGCGAGGAGATCGTCAGGCTGCGAGCGCGATTCCGCCGGATGCTGCGTACAGAGCACTATTGCTTTGGTTCAGTTTCAAATATTGGCGGAAGATTCCTTCTTCGTCACGAGAGACTTTTTTCCTGAGTCAAGCGGTAGAACTTACCTGCGAGCCTGGAGTGGCTTTGGCATTTGAAAAGCGCCGCTTCAGATGCAACGAGGGCCTTTCTATCAGGTGCCAGGAGAAGTACGCGAATACGGTGGTGATCAGAGCGGATACCACGAGCCCTTGATTGAAGCTCAATCCGTTTCCGGAAATCCAGACTACGGTCTGCTGTACCGGAAAGGCATAAATATAGATGCCGTAGGACAAGTCCCCGAAACGACCAAACCTGCGTAGTACGGGCGTTGACGCCGATCCGACCAGGATGACTGCAAACGGAATAAGCGTGATTTGAGCCAGAACGGTTTGACCCAGCATGCCGAATACGATCGCCAAAGAAACAACCGCGATCAGCGCGAGGCGCCTGCGGACCATCCACACTTTCTCAAAAAGATAGAGGCACGCGCCAACTATAAAGAACAATCCCAGTGTATTTTTCTGTTTTGGGCTCCCGTCCGCATAGCTGCCCAACCCGCTGAAATAGTAGGCGATGAATGCGACCGCGCAGGCCAGTGCCAGGTATTTCCTTCGCAGAATCCCGAATACGCCCGTCAACAGCAGAATGAAATACCAGTGAACTTCCAGTGGAATTGTCCACAGGGAACCGTTGACGATCGTCCCTACCGGATTGCCGGAAAATACGCCCGGCAGGATGTTCTTTATGTTCAGTTTCAGCTGAAGAAAATACTTGAGCGTGTCCGGAGACGAAAAATAGTCCGCCAGGGTGAATGTGGATACCAGCGGCCCCAAGATCAGTGCCGCAAGAAGGGTTACGGCCGTCAGGCCTGGCCAAATTCGAAGAAACCTTTTTGCGGCGAACCGCCAGGGATTCGGGTCCCTCAGCCAGCTCTGCGTTACCAGGTACCCGCTGATACAGAAGAAGATGAGTACGCCAAAATTTCCCAGATCCAGCGACTGAACGATCGCGGGTTGGTTGCGTCCGGTCAGAGCGAATTGGTGTGAAACCAGGACAAGCAACGCCGCTAGAATGCGCAGGAAGTCAAAATTGTTTTCTGTCCGGTTCAGGCGCAAAGGAGTGCCTTTTGAAGGTGCGATGGCCCGTGAAACCAGTCAGCGGTATGACCCCGCCCCTGCTCCGGTAAGTCGGGCGCAGCCATTTCTGATCCGGATCTGTCCAAGGTAGTTGGCCTAGACCTTATCCTATCGCCTGTAGACATCCTCAAACCGCACGATATCGTCCTCACTGATCTCATCGCCCGACTGCACCTCGATCAGGTGCACCGGTTCGTCCGCCGAGGGGTTTTCGAGCCGATGCGTTTCCCCGAGCGGTATGTACACCGACTGGTTGCGCTCCAGCAGCGAGACCTCTTCGCCGCGCGTGACCCGCGCCGTGCCGCTGACCACGACCCAGTGTTCGGCGCGGTGGTGGTGCATTTGCAGGGACAGGGCGGCGCCGGGCTTCACCATGATGCGCTTGACCAGGAATCCCGGCCCCGAGTCGAGGTTTTCGAAATAGCCCCACGGCCGGTAAACCCGGGTGTGGGAGAGGTGCTCGGTGCGGTCCGTGCCCTGCATGCCCTCGACGATGTCGCGCACTTCCTGGCTGCGCGAGCGGTCGGCCACGAGCAGCGCGTCGCCGGTCTCGACGATGACGAGGTTGTCGACGCCGAGCGTGGCGACCAGTCGCCGGTCGCTGAAGACGAGCGAGTCGCGGGTGTCCTGCAGGCGCACGTCGCCGCGCGACGCATTGCCCTGGGCGTCCTTGTCCGCCACCTCCCAGAGTGCACCCCAGGAGCCGACGTCGCTCCACCCGAACCCGGCCGGGATGACCGCCGCCCGGTCGGTGCGCTCCATGACCGCGCGATCGAGCGGCTCGGACGGGCAGGCCAGGAAAGCTTCGCGGCCGAGGCGCAGGAATCCGAGGTCGTTCTCGGCCGTGGCGACCGCGGCACGGGCCGCGGCGAGAATGTCGGGCCGGAACCGTTCCATTTCCTCGATCAGGCGGGCCGCGGTGAACGCGAACATGCCGCTGTTCCAGTAGGCGCGGCCGGTGTCGATCAGTTCCTGGGCGGCGCTTGCCGGCGGTTTCTCCACAAAACGCGCGATGCGGTAAGCGCCCGCAACTTCGCGGATCGGCGCGCCGCGCTCGATGTAGCCAAACCCGGTTTCCGGCCCGGCCGGGTGAATGCCGAAGGTCACGAGGTAACCTGCGGCCGCAAGCTGCGCGGCGCGCCCGACCGCCTCACCGAACGCGTCATGGCCGGTGATTGCGTGGTCAGATGGCAGCACGAGGAGTACGGGGTTTTCCGCCTCAGCCACAACCGCAGCGACTGCCACGGCTGCCGCCGTATTGCGGCCGGCGGGTTCGAGCACTTGCAGCGCCGGTGTGCCGCAATCAGCCAGTTGCTCGGCCACCAGGAACCGGTGCGCCTCGTTGCAGACTACAATCGCTTCCGACCCTCCGGAGACAAGGCGGGCGCGGGTTGCGGTGTCCTGCAACAGGCTGCTCCCGGTCGAGACCAGCGGAAGAAACTGCTTGGGTAGCAGCTTGCGCGACATCGGCCACAGGCGGGTGCCGCTGCCGCCACACAGGATAACGGGCTTGATATGAACGGATTCGCTGGTCATGGGCGGCTGATTTGGACGCGCGCGAAACCGCTCGCCTGCGCAAAGGCGCCGAGTGTAGCGCGCCCCGGAGGTGGGAACAAACCAGCGCTGGAGGCGGGCCAGGCGATGCCGGAATGACGCAGCGGGTGTTGGTGACGGGCGGCAGCGGGTTCGTCGCACGTGCGCTCTTCGCGAACGCGCCGTCCACGATCGCGTATGTCGCGGTTTCCCGCCGCAGTATGGATCTCGGCAGCGTACCCTGGCGGCGAGGCCCGGATCTCGGCCCCTCCGCCGAGTGGGCGCAGGCGCTCGAAGGCATCGACTGTGTTGTTCACCTGGCCGCGCGGGTGCACCTTCCCGCGGGTAGCGACCCTTCGCCCTATTTCACCGAGAATTTCGAAGGAACCGTAAAAATCGCCCGGGATGCGGAGGCGGCGGGAGTCAAGCGATTCGTCTATTTGAGCAGCGCCAAAGTGCTGGGGGAGGAGTCCGGCGCAACGCCGCTGACCGAAACCTCGCCCACGCGGCCCGGAGATGCCTATGCAGCCTCGAAGCTCGAGGCGGAGAAGGCGCTGGCAGCGCTGGGGCGGGAAATGAAGATCACGATCCTGCGCCCGCCGCTTGTCTACGGCCCCGCCGTGCGCGCGAATTTTCTCGCGCTGATGACTGCCGTCGCGCGCGGCCTGCCGTTGCCGTTCGCGAGCATAGACAACCGCCGCAGCCTGGTCGGTGTCGACAACCTCGCCTCCGCGATCCAGGCCTGCATCGAGTCTGACGCCGCGGCCGGCCGGACCTACCACGTGACCGACGGCCTGCCGGTCTCCACGCCTGAGCTGGTCCGGGCCCTCGCGGGCGCGCTTGGGCGGCCGGCGCGCTTGTTCGCGTTTCCGCCGCGGCTGCTCGAAGCCTGTGGCACCGCCCTCGGCCGCGGTGACACGGTCAGGCGCCTGACACGCTCACTCGCGCTCGACGACCGCGCAATCCGCAGCGAACTCGGCTGGCAGGGTCCGAACACACTCGAGGAAGGCCTTGCGGCGACCGTGCGCTGGTATCAAGGCGTGTCGGGACGCGTCGCAGCGCCCTGAAGTAGGCTTTCCACGGCGCGGTAAGCCTCTTCGACCGAGACGTCCTCGACCCGCTGGCTGGTGGCATGGAGCACCCGATGCGGGACGCCCCATGGGCGCCAGCGCTCGACCGGCGAATCGCCGAAGAAGCAGGTGACCGGCGTGCCCAGCCCGGCCGCAAGATGCATCGCGCCACCGTCGCTACAGACGACGGCATCGCAGACCGACAATGCGGCGGTCAACGAGGGAAGCGACGCGGTCGGATAGGGCAGCACTGCGGCATCGCTGCCAATAGCCGCGACAATCGCGGCGGCCTTGCCGTCGTCGCCCGGATGCTGCGGATGGTCTTCCGCCCCGGGCGACCAGAGCAGCAGCGTGGCGGCGCCGAGCCGTTGCTTCAGGTCGACGATCAGCGCGGCGAAGCGTTCTGCCGGCCAGCGCTGCGCGGGTCGGCGTGCGCTGATATGTACGCCGACCAGGTGGCGGCGGCCATCCACGCCTGTGCGATGAAGCGCGGCACGGACGTCGCCGATCGCCGCCGCACCGGGTACTACGCGCAGCGGCGGAATCGGCCCATCGATGCCAAGCATCCGCGCCGCGGAAAACGTGTGTTCCACTTCGTGTTCGCCTGGTACCGCCGTGGGTGGCTGTACGATGCGCGCAGGGGCGAGCATCCGCGCCAGCCGGGCGCCACGCGCGTCCGTCGCGCCTGCGGCGACGATGGCGATGCTGAGTTTCCTGCGCCGCAGCGACCAGAGCATCGCTGCGCGCTCTGCGAGCGCTGCAAGCGCGCTGCCGCCCGCTTCGAGATGCTTGAGCTTGCGGTACGCGAAGACCGCGTCGATGTCCGGATTGCCGTCAAGCACCGGCGCGTTGTAGCTGTTGGCCAGCACGCCGATCCAGGCCGCGGGATAGCGCTGGCGAAGCGCAGAAATCAGCGGCGTCGTGCAGACCAGGTCGCCGATGTTGTCGCGCCGGATGACGAGCAGGCTTTCGATTTCAGCCATGGCCGGTTTCCTGGTTCTGGAGCCCGGAAAAGTGCTGCTCAAGGTAGGCGAGCAGGTTCCGGGTGCGTTCGACCATCGCGGCATAGGAAAATTTCGCCAGATGCGCGCTCGCCAATCGCGGGTCGGGCCGGGGGCGCCCGGCAACGAGCGAGCCGAGCAGTTCGCCAAATGCACGGCCCTGGTCTTCGCGCGGATCCCGATACAGGAAACCGCTGAGGCCGTCGGCGACCGTCTCGGTGAACGGAGGCGCGTCCGGCGCCAGCACCGGTGTGCCCAGGGCCTGCGCCTCAAGCACATTCAGGCCGAGCGCCTCCTTCTCAGGCAGTCCGGTCATCAGGTAGTCGAGCTGCGGATAGATCGGCCGGACCGCGCTTTGGTATCCCCAGTAGCGCACGCGGTCGGCAATCGGGGTGAGGGCGCGCCGCACATCGCGCACCTGCGCGTAGCCGCCGTCTCCGAAAATCTCCAGCCTGACCTCGGGGAAACGCGCGATCTGTGGCGCAAGGAGAGCGAACAGCGCCGGGAACTGCTTGATCGGCGAGAGCAGCGAAACGATTCCGAGTGTCAGGCCCGGCATGCGGCGAAATTCGGCCGGCGTGGCGAATGCGCGCGCCAGTGGTTCGAGCAAGGACAGCAGTCGGTCGCGGCCCTTGCGCTTGTCCCAGTGATAAGGGGACCGGGCGCGGACCACCTGCTTGTCATCCGCGGCCTCATCCCGCTCGAGTTCGCCGGTGCCGTAAAGCGCTACGGGATAGGCCTTTGCTATCCCGGCCTGGCGCAGCAAGCCGATGCAGTAGTCCGACACCGTGAATACCGACGCGTAGCGCGTGAACTCGGCGACGCTGCGCCCCAGCATCGGCATGTGTGCAAAGCCGGTCAGCACGTGTTTGTGCGCGGCCAGTTCGGTAAGGGCCTCGGGGATGCGGCTCTGCGTGACGATCAGCGCATCGCTGGCCGGAAGCCGTGCCCCGATCTCCGCGGCCGTGCTTGCGCCGACTATCCGGATACGATCGGTTCCGAGCCCGCGCCAGAACGGATTTGCGGGATCCACATACAGGGTTACGCGCGCCCCGGCTTCCGCGAGCGCGCGCGTGAACCATCGCGTGTACACCTCGCCGCCGCCGACGGCCTTCTGCAGGTTGACCTGGTGGACGTGGATCACCGCGCGCTCAGGCGCGAACCGCGGGGGTGGGCGGCGCAGGGCGGAGTCGGCGCAACGCCAGCCATCCGCCCAGCAGCAGCATGCATGCCAGCGCGTGCTCATGATGCAGTGTCGTGTTCACTGCGCCCACGATCACAGTCACAAGCCACGCCGACGATGCGCCTCCCCAAAAGGCCCAGCGCATGGACGAATCCTCCGCGCGCGGGAGGTGCCGCACGAGCACCCAGCACCAAGCTGCCAGCACCGCAAGCAGCGCAGCCAATCCAGTGACGCCACGTTCCACCAGCGTGTTCAGGTACAGGCTGTGCGCGTGCGACTGCGGCAGCACGCTCGCGCGGTCTAGAGTCTCGCCCTGCGCACGGCTCCACTCCTCCAACCGGTCGAAATTGATGCGGCCGTAATTGCCCATGCCGACACCGAAGACCGGGTACTGGCGCCAGGCGATGAAGCCGGCTCGCCAGATTGCATCACGATGGGCGAGAAACAGGTTTTCGTGTAGTCGTAACGCATTTTTCTTCACGACTTCGGGTTTTGCGGCAAACAGCGCGGTGGCGATCACGACCGCACCCAGGAGGACTGTCCATAGGGGTTTTCGCGAACGTGTCGCGTATACGCCGACGACAAGGAATGCGACGACGAATCCGACGCCAACAGTGGCGCGGCTCTCCATGACGACGAGCGACAGGGCGAATACCAGGCATGACACCACGCCAAACACTCGTCTCGCGGTGCTGGTCGTTGCCCATGCTGCGCGCACCCATGCAATCGCCGCGCCGAAGACGATTGTCACGTAAATCGCACTGTGGTTTACGTGGCCGACCGAGTTCAGTCCGAGGAAGCGATTCTGCCCGGTCACGCGTACGCCGTAGTATCCCCAGGCGAGTCCCGCCAAAGTGCCGAGCACCAATGCCGCGAGCACTTTGCGCAGCTGGCCCTCGTCGTACCCGGAACGTTGCAACATCCACAACACGCTCGCGTAACGCAGGACGTCGACCGCCGAAACCCACTCGTTGTGGTGGAGACCCGCGAACGCGGCAGACACGAACCCCGAGGCAATCCACAGCGCGATCAGCGTATCCCATGCGTTCCATGGGCCGCCGAAATCGCGGGAGCGCAGACGATTGGCCAGCCATAGCCCGGAGTAGATGATCCAGAGCAGGTTCTTCGGCACCTCGAACAGAGGCAGGACGAACGCGAACGCAGTCAGCGCAAGCACTTCCAGCTGCAGCATGCGGATCGAGGGGGATCGCCGGGAAGGAAGCGCGGTGGAAGACAAGGCAAACGCAGGCCGTAGCGGATGGTGGCGCGATTATAATCGGCCGACCCTATGCAACGCAGAGTTCTCTTCGTTATTCGTGGCAAGCTCGGCGACACTCTGGTGTCGTTTGCGACGGTGCGGCGCTATGCGGACGACTATCCCGACGATTCAGTGACCCTGCTTACACGCAGCAACTACGCGGCGCTGCTGGCTGGCGAGGCCGGCGTTCGTGTCCTGGGATTTTCAAGTCGCATTGGGATGTTGGTGCGGCTGTTGCGAATGCGGCTGTTCGAACCGCCGTTTGACGCCTTGTTGGTGCTGTGGGGCTTCGGCAAACCGATCGAATGGATTGGGCGCTTGATTCGTGCCAGTCGAAAAATCTATCTCGATGGCCGCTACCCCGATATTTACCCTGAACATCCCGATATCCCCCGGGATGCCCTGCAGTACGAGCCTATGTGGCGTGTGGCACGCGAATTCGAGGCCGGATTGCCTGCGCCGGACAGACTATTTGTACCCGGCCTGGCAGCATTGCGAACCGGTCAACCGGAGGCGATCGGTATCGCGCCGTTGGCCGACGAGCCGCGCCGGATTATGAATGCCGCCGCGCTTGCGCAATTGGTCCGCGCTGTTCAGGCGCGACATCCACAGGCTCCGGTCCGTGTGCTGATAAATGCGTCTGACGACGGGGCGCGGCCATTGCTCGATGCCGGCCTCCCCGCGGGCGCCGAGTTTCGATTCTTTCCGAAACTCTCGGATCTACTGCGCGAGTTCGGCGACCTAGCGCACTGGTATGGAACCGATACCGGTCTCTACCATCTGGCCGCGGCGATGGGGGTGCCCGCCACGGTGTTCTACGGGCCGACGCGCCCACATACCAATATGTTTCCGGCGCAGACGGATAGCCGAGGCATTCGTCTGCGGGTGTTGGGCGGTGCCCATTGCGAGGAAAAATCCTGCACGCAGCCCTACTGCTTGTACAGTGCCGTAGCGCAGTTTTCGGACGCACGCTCAAGCGGTAGCCTGGCGGCGACACCAACGGGATGCCCATTGCGTTTGCATGGGGAATCGGCGCTTGAGGGTATCGCATCATATGTGGGGTCCCGCGAGTTGATTGGTCGGGGCTTTGATTGAAGGTTCTGATTCTGAAGCGGGACAAGATTGGCGATATGCTGCTGGCCACGCCCATGTTCGCGCACCTCAAGCAGTCCATGCCCGGAGTCGAACTGCATGTTCTTGCCAACGACTACAACGCCTGGGTTGTCGAGAACAACCCTGATATCGATCGGCTCTGGATTTATCCGCGCTTCAAGCATGGGGCCGGTCTTCGATGGTCTGCCCTGATGCCACAGATTATTCAGGGGTTTGCGCTAAGGCGCGAAAAGTTCGATTTCGCCATCGCCGCAGGAGGGGTCGTTTCGCCGCGTGCCGTACGCCGGATCCTTGGCGTGGGTGCTGCGCGCACAATTGCGTATTCGGATGGATCCAAGGCGTTTCAGGCGCTGAGTGATCCACGGAGTCTTCAGCCAGGCCTTCATGAGGTGCAGGCGAATATACGCTTGCTCGAGCCGCTGGGCGTTCCTGCGCCTTCCGTGCCGATCATGCCGAAATATGATCTTCCCGCCGAATGGAAGACGTACGGAGAAAAATGGGTCGCCGATGAGGGTCTTGTTCCCGGCCGATTTGTGGTCATCGGATTGAATGCGCGGAAGGCGAAGCGAAAGCCGACGCGTGACCAGGTGCTGCACTGGGCTGCAGAGATAAAACGGCGCTACAGCATGGACACCGTGCTGACTTGGCAACCCGGGAACAGCGACGACCGCGTCTATCCCGGCGACGATGAGATCGTGCCGGAATTGCTGAAAGACCGGCCGGAGTACATACATCCGTTTCGCCATGAGCATGACGTCATGGCTGCGTTGGGCGTGATCTGGTGTGCCTGCGCGTCGGTATTTCCGGATGGCGGGATCGCCCACCTTGCTTCGGTGAGCCCAGCAGGCGTGCTGGCCCTGTTTGCCGAAACCGACATATCGCCGCATCCGGACAATTGGCGCCCGGTTGGCGATCGCGCGTTTTACCTTGAGGCTGAAAAGACGGTAGCAGAACTTTCGGATGACGACGTCTTGCGAATGATCGGCCGTCTGGTGGAGTCTTACGTGCAACCCCAGGTTTCAGCCGCGTAGAGCCTATTTTCTCCGTTCACCGTACACCGCGGGATTCAGGCGAGGGTCGTTGTACATTTTGAACTGTCGGTAGACACGGAACCACGCGCCCCCGCTTGAGGATTCCGTCAGTAGACGGTCAAGGCAGCCCGCGAGGTCACGACGTTGCTCGATGAACCGGGTCAGGCGCAAGCCGCAACTGTCGATGTGCGCCGGATCGACGTCTTTGCGTTCGGTCTGCAGCCGCATGTGGTGAATCTTGAGCCCCAGGATCGACGAGCGATCCACCAGAGAGCCGGCCGTCTCTGAGTTGAGGCGTGCGCCGGGCTTTTTTTCCACCTTTTCGAGCTGTTCCAGCAGCGTCTCGTCGATCCGCTCAATTGCGTCGTTTCTTTTCTGGTTGTAGCCGTCGATGGCGCGCTTGTTGGCGGCGATCGCGGCATCGGCAACCTGCGTCCTGCGCGCAAGGTCTTCTTCGTCCCAGAGCAGGCAGTTGTAGCGGTGGTTCAGTTCGATCACCTGCCAGAGCCCGCCCGCGTGGCGGGGTGGCGAAGACTTCGCCCAATCTGCCGTTGCCAGGCAGGAATCATGGAATGCAATCACTTCCACGGAGGCGGGCAAGTTAAACATGGTCAGTCCCTTCTATGTGCACATATGAGTTCAACCGGTATTTCGCGGGGATCCGATTCGACTTTGTAGACCGTATCGTTCGGATAGCGAGGATTCAGATCCCGGCTTTTGAAGCCGTATGCGTCGTCGAGCAGCACTTCCGCATCCAGCCGGCAGGCCGTGGAAAGTAGTCGCCACAGGCTGGCTTCGATGCACGCGTCGCGCCCAGAGAGACATTTCAGTTTGCGCCGCGTGCGGACCGATTGAGCTCGATCAGCTTGGCGTATTTCATGAAACTGTTCATGCAGCCGATCACCGTGTGCGCGAGCCCGGGCAGGCCATCGAGAAAACCAAGCCTGAAAAAATAGAACTTCACGAAGCGCACGAGCGGGCTCGCGAGCAGATGCAAAGTGCCCGCCGACCTGCCGGCTTCGTGCAGTTGCTGCGCCGCGAGCGAGGTGTAGCGATTCTGCTTTTCGAGGTAATCGGAAAGGTCCTCGGCCGATTCGTGCAGCAGGTCGCCGGCGAGGGTTCCCGGGGTGACCGCGTAGAGCACCTTTTCGTGCACCGGGTCGTCGCTCCAGCGCGCAGCGCGGCGATCGAACAGGCGAGCACTCCAGTCGGGGTAGCCTTCGCCATGCCGCAGCCAGCGCCCGAGAAACCGGTTGCAACGCGCCATCCGATAGACGACCGACGCAGGATTCGCAAGCGCGCTGGCAATGCTATCCGCCAGCAGCGGGGAGACCCGCTCATCGGCGTCGATGCAGAGCACCCAGTCGTTGCGGGCCTGATCGACGGCAAATTGCTTCTGTCGGCCGAAACCCAGCCATTGCTTTGCAATCACGCGGGCGCGGTGCCGTTCGGCAATCGAAAGCGTCTCGTCGGTGCTGCCGGAATCGACGATCAATATTTCGTCGCAGAAGGCAAGGGATTCAAGACACGCGCCCAGCTGGCTCGCGGCGTTGCGGGTGATGAGCACGGCCGAGAGCGCGGGGCGCGGTCGATCTGTCAAGGGGTTATCCCGTATAATCGTGTGAGCCTGCAAGCCGCATTTTAGCCCACACACCGGGACGAGCATTCGACAATGCGCTTTGCTGTGCGTACCTTGTCTTCAATCCGGGCGTCATGCGCATCCTGTTCGTCAAAACGTCTTCGCTCGGTGACGTGATCCACAACTGCCCAGCGGTCAGCGATGTGCGCCGGCATTTCCCGGATGCGACGATCGACTGGGTCGTGGAAGAGCAGTTTGCGGCCCTTGTCGCCATGCACCCTGCCGTGCGGCGAGTCATCCCGGTCGCGGTACGGCGCTGGCGGTCGCGGTTTTTTCGACCCGCGGTATGGCAGGAGTTCCTGGCGTTCCGGCGCAACCTGCGTGCCGAAGCCTACGACCTGGTGATCGACTCGCAGGGGCTTTTCAAGAGTGCCCTCATCGCGTCCGGGGCTCGGGGTGCAAAGCACGGCTACGACGCAGGCAGCGCACGTGAATCGATCGCGAGCCGGTTCTATGATGTCCGCCATTCGGTGTCGCGCAATCTCCATGCGGTCGAGCGGAACCGGGGGCTGACCGCGGCGGCGGTGGGATTCGAGCTGGACGAGCGTTGTGACTACGGACTCGTTGCCAGTCCGGATGTTTCAATCACGCCGACCAAGCCCTTTTGCGTTCTGCTCTGCATGTCGAGTCGCGCGGACAAGCTCTGGCCGGAGGCGCACTGGGCCGATCTTGCGCGGGCGCTTGCCGCCCGTGGCATGGAATGCGTCCTGCCCTGGGGCAGCGAGGATGAGCGGGGAAGGTGCCTGCGGATTGTCTCGGCTGCCGGCTGCGGGACGGTACCGCGCGCGCTGGAACTCGGCGAGCTTGCCAGCACAATGCGATCGGCGCATGCCGTGTTCGGCGTGGACACCGGGCTCACTCACCTCGCCGCAGCGCTCGGGTTGCGCGCGATCGGGCTGTACCACAGCACTGACCCGGCACTCACAGGCCTGCATGGTGGTCGCAGGGTAGCCAACCTGGGTGGCCCCGGTCGGACGCCGATGCCTGCGGAAGCGCTCATGGCGATGGAGAGTATGGATTGATTGCACGCCTCGCCTATACGCTTCTGTTCTGGCTTGCTTTGCCTCTCATTGCAGGGAGGCTCTGGCTGCGGGGTTTGCGCGAGCCCGGTTATGCGCGCAATCCGGGCGAGCGTTTCGGTCGATATGCGGGCGGCGTTTCAGGACCGGTCATCTGGGTGCACGCCGTGTCGGTTGGCGAGGTGCGCGCGAGTGCGCCGCTGGTGAAAGCGCTGCGGACCGCCTATCCGGAGCACGCCATACTCCTCACCTGCATGACCGCCGCAGGACGCGATGCCATCGATCAGGTCTTTGGACCGAGCGTGACCGCAGCCTTCTTGCCGTACGACTATCCGTTTGCCGTGCGTGGCTTTCTGGAGCACTACAGGCCGCAGCTCGGCGTTCTGATGGAGACCGAGATCTGGATCAACCTTCTCGCCGAATGCCGACAAAGGCACGTCCCGGTCTTGCTGGCCAATGGCCGGATGTCTTCCCGTTCAGCACGCGCGTACCGGCGGCTGTCACCCCTGACTCGCCCGGCGTTTGAAAGCCTGGCGGCAGTCTGCGCGCAGAGCGAGGCCGAGGCGACACGCTTTGCGTCCCTTGGCGCGCATCATGTGCAGGTGGCCGGGAACCTGAAGTTCGACGTCGACACCGATCCCGGGCTGATAGAGGCGGGTGCAGCCTTCAGGGCGTCGCTTGGTGGCCGCAAGGTGCTTCTGATTGCCAGTACGAGGGACGGTGAGGAGGCGCTGCTGCTGCGCGCTTTCAGGAACCGACTTCCGGAGGCAGTGTTGCTGATCGTGGTGCCCCGGCATCCGCGGCGGTTTGACCGGGTGGCGGACGAGATAGTCGATTGCGGCTGGACCCTAGCAAGGCGCAGCCGCAAGGAACCCCTGGAGGGCATCCAGGTGCTGCTTGGCGATTCGATGGGTGAAATGGGCTTCTACTATTCGGCTGCCGACGTGGCGCTGATCGGCGGGAGTTTTCTGCCGTTCGGCGGACAGAACCTGATCGAGGCGAGCGCGGTCGGCACGCCCGTTGTGATCGGGCCGCAC
>JBBQVP010000106.1:0-15173 GCA_038211455.1 Burkholderiales bacterium | reverse complement strand
GGTGACGCGCGCGCCGGACTATGCGCACGCCCTGCCTTACCCGGTCGCAGCCAAGGTGCTGTCGCGCGAGATCCTGCACAAGACCGAAGCCGGTGGCGTGGCGCTCGGCATTTCGGACCCGGGCGAATATTCCTTGCGCGTCGCAGCGATGCTCGGGCAGGTCCGCGCGCATGCGCCCAGCGCGTCGATCGACGGTGTGCTGGTTCAGTCGATGGCCGGCGGCCTGGTCGAGGCCATCGTCGGCTACCGCCACGATCCCATGGTCGGGCCGCTGGTGCTGGTCGGGATGGGCGGAAGGCTGGCCGAAATCTACCGAGACACTGCGCTCGCCTGCGCGCCGGTCACCGCAGCACAGGCGCTGGAAATGATCGGCCGCGTCAAGGGCTTCGCCCTGCTCACCGGCTACCGCAACCTGCCGCGCGGCGATGTCGACGCGCTGGCCCGTGCCATCGTGGCGGTCTCGCGCCTCGCCCTCGTCGCAGGCCAGCCGGTTGCCGAGGCGGAAATCAACCCGCTGTTCGTCACCGCCGACGGGGTCATTGCAGTGGACGGCCTGGTCGTTTTGAAACAGGATCGCGCATGAACTTCGAATTCACACCCGAGCAGGTCGAATTCCGCGACGCAGTGCGCCGCTTTGCCGAAAAGCACCTGGCCACCGGCCGCGTTGCGCGCGCCCACAACCCCGCGCATCCCTTCGATGTCGCCAAGCTGATGGCCGCGCAGGGCCTGCTCGGCATCACCATGCCAGAGGCCGACGGCGGGCAGGAAGGCACGCTCATGGACGCCGTGATCGCGATCGAGACCATCGCCTCGGTCTGCCCGCGCAGCGCGGACGTAGTCCAGGCCGGCAATTTCGGGCCGGTGCGGGTGCTCGCCGAGTACGGCACCCCGAAGCAGAAGGCGCGCTACCTCGCGCCCATCCTGGCGGGCGAATCGGTGATCTCGGTGGGCATGACCGAACCCGATGCAGGCAGCGCGGTCACCGACCTCAAGACCACCGCGACGCCGGACGGCGACGGCTGGCGGATCAATGGCAGCAAGGTATTCGTCACCCATTCGGGGTATGCGGACGTGATCATCGCCTACGTGCGCTTCGGTCCCGGCGTGGGCGGGATCGGCTCGGTGCTGATTGACGCGAAGTCGGAAGGCATGCGGCGCGGCGAGCCCTCGGCGTTCATGTCGGGGGAGGAATGGACCCAGCTGTATTTCGACAACGTCTACGTGCCACCCGATATGCTGGTGCTCGGCGCGGGCGGCTTCAAGAAGCAGATTGCCGGTTTCAATGTGGAGCGCATCGGCAATACCTCGCGCTCCCTCGCGCTGGGCCGCTACGCCTTCGAAGCCGCGCGGCAGTGGGCGATGCAGAGGAAACAATTCGGGCGCCTGCTGTGCGAGTTCCAGGGCCTGCAGTGGAAATTCGCCGAGATGAAGATGAAGCTCGACGCCGGCCAGCTGCTGCTGTACCGCGCCGCGGCCAACGCCGACCGTGGCTTTCCCTCGGCCGAGGAGACCGCCATCGCCAAGGCGTTCTGCAACCAGGCCGGTTTCGAGGTGGCGAGCGAGGCCCTCCAGGTCATGGGCGGCATGGGCTACAGCCAGGAGGATCTCGTCGAATACTGCCTGCGCCGCTGCCGCGGCTGGATGATCGCCGGTGGCTCGATCGAAATCCTGAAGAACCGGATCGCCGAGGGCGTGTTCGAGCGGTCGTTCTCGCAGCGGCCGGGCTGAGTGCCATGACCGGCCGTCCGCTCACCCGCGTACGCACCGCCCGCATCGAGCATCTCGGGCTGACGAAGGCGGAGTTCGCCGTCCTGCGCCGGCTCTCTACGCCGTAGAAGATCCAGGCCTTCCTGCTCGGCATCGGGCAGAACTTCGAGCTCGACGGCGACTCCTGTGCCTCGGTCCGGCACGTGCTGCGCCACCGCCGCGCGCACTGCATCGAGGGTGCGTTCCTCGCCGCCGCCGCACTCTGGGTGCACGGCCGCCCACCGCTGGTGATGGACCTGCGCGCCGTGAACGACTATGACCACATCGTGACCCTGTTCAGGCACAAGGGGCACTGGGGCTGCATCTCCAAGACCAACGGCCCCGACCTGCGCTGGCGCGATCCGGTGTACCGAAGCCTGCGCGAGCTGGCCCTGTCCTTCCTGCATGAATATTCCAACAAGCGCGACCACAAGACCCTGCGCGAATATTCCGTGCCCTACGACCTGCGGCGTGCCGACCCGAAGGAATGGGTCACCGGTGAGGACGGGGCCTGGGAGGTCAACCAGAAACTGGACGAGATACGCCATTACCGGCTGGTCACCAGGGCACAGGTAAAACTGCTGCAGCGGCGCGACCCCTTTGAACGCCACATCTCGACCCTGACCCAGTACCCGCGCCCCCCGAAACCCGCGAAGAAAGGATGAGCATGCAGTTCCAGCCTGCGCCCGTCATCATTGCGGAAACGTTCAGCGCGATGCCTGCCGAATTTCGCCGCACCGGCGAACGCTCCGCGTGGGCCGACGCCAACAAGGGGGGCGCGGCGATCGACAGCTTCCTCGAGGGCCCCTCTTTCGACCGGGCGGGCAACCTGTATGTGGTCGACGTGCCCTTCGGTCGGATCTTCCGCATCTCGCCCGAGGGCGCATGGTCGCAGGTATCCGAATACGACGGCTGGCCCAACGGGCTGCGCATCACAGCGGATGGCCGGATCTTCGTCACCGACTACCGCCAGGGACTCGTGCACATCGATGCGGAAACCGGCGAGCCCAGCGCGCTGCTGTCACATCGATATACCGAGGGCTTCAAGGGCTTGAACGACCTGACCATCACGTCCGGCGGCGACATCCTGTTCACCGACCAGGGGCAGACCGGCCTGCACGATCCCACGGGCCGCGTCTACCGGCTGCGCGCCGACGGTCGGCTTGAACTGCTGCTGTCGAACGTGCCCAGTCCCAACGGCCTCGTGCTGGATGCGCACGAGAAGGTGCTGTTCGTCGCCGCGACACGCGGCAACTGCATCTGGCGTGGTCCGCTGATGCCGGACGGAACATTGTCGAAAGTCGGGAATTTCTTCCAGCTCTACGGCCCAACGGGACCGGACGGCCTTGCACTGGACGATGCAGGCAACCTCGCCATCGCGCATCCGGGCAGCGGCTCCGTATGGCTGGTCGATCCGCAGGGCGAGGTCGCCGCGCGCGTCAAGGGACCGGCCGGCTGCTTCATCACCAACCTCGCCTACGGCTATGGTGCGGACGGCCAGGCCAACGACTGGCTCTACATGACCGATTCGCAGAACGGCGCGGTGCTGCGCGCGAAGATGCGCGTACGCGGGCGGACGCTGGTGTCGCACCGCTAGGGGGATTGGCCGGAAGCCGGTCCGCAGCGCTGCGTGTTCGCGCGCATAAGCCCTTCGGACTATGGCGCAAACGGGAAAGAAGTTTCAATCTGACAGTGGTCGCCTTGCGGCGAAATTCGGAATTCCCGAAAACCCGTCCACGCCTCGTCCCATCTGCCCATCTGCCCACTTGCCCACCTGCCCGAACTGCAGCACGAAGATCAGCATCGCGTCCATGTCATGCGCCGCGTGCGGTGCCGCGCTCATCAGGCGAGGCTGGCATCCGATTGAAGGCGAGGAGCAGGGGGAAGTCGCGCGTCCGCGGGTCGCGCAGGCCGCGGTTTACCTCCTGTACGCAGCATTGCTTCCCAACCTTGCGCAAGCGGCGCTGCTCGGTTCGGTCCCGGTTTCCGTTCCGGCGCTGCTGTCTGCGGCCCTGCTCACGGGATTCTCGGCACTCCTGATTTACCACATCTCGCGCGGCAGCAACTGGGCGCGGATGTCGTACCTCGTCGTGTTCATTTTCTCGTGCCTGAGCCTGCCTTCCCTGCTGGAGGCGCTGGATTCGGCAACCGGCGCGATGCTTGCCATGGGATCGGCCGGCCTGATCGCCAGCCTGTTCGAGCTGAGCGCGTTGATCATGCTGTTCAGTTCAGCTTCCAACGACTGGTTCCGCGGCGGGGAGCCGCACCTCCCGCGGCACGATGCTGCGCCCTGGAGAGTAAACCGGGCCAACCGGGTCAACCGGGTCAACCCTTCGCGCCCTGAGCCACCGCCACCCAGTAACCCGCCGCCCCCGCCAGCGTAATGCCGAGCAGCATCCACACGGCCGTCGCGTATCCGCCCGCGGCGGTGACCACGACGGAAGCGCCTATCGGCCCCGCCGCGCGCGCGAACAGGGACGGCGCGGCAAGCGCGCCGTTCAGCGCGCCGAAATTGTCGCGCCCGAAGAGTTCGGCAGGCGTGGTCGCGCGCACGATCGTATAGAGGCCGAGGCCCGCCCCGTACAGCACCACGAATACCAGCAGCACCGGAACCGACGACCCGGCAGCCATCAGCACCAGGAGGGAGGCCGGCAGCAGCATCACGGTCACCGTGCCGACACCGGTCGCGGACAGGCGCTTGCCGAACAGGAACTCCATCAGCCGGCCGCTGAACTGCATCGGGCCGATCAGCGCGGCGAGCCAGACCGCATCCGATGCCGCGAGGCCGCGCTCGCCGAGGAGCGCGATCACATGCACGGAAACCGCGGCCGTGACGAACGAGTTTGCCGTAAACGACATCACGAGCAGCCAGAACACGGGCGAGCGCAGCCAGGCCCTGAACGACACCTTCTTCGTCGCGGCGTGCGCAGCGGGCTGTGCCCCGGGCGCGCCGGGCAACGCGAGTGCGTGCAAGGGCAGGCACACCAGCAGCTGGACCGCCGCAAGCCCCATCACGGCCCCCCGCCAGCCCCATGCATCGACCAGCATCTGGGTCACCGGCCAGAATACGGTGCTGGCGAATCCGCCCGCGAGCGTCAGTACCGTGATCGCCCACCGGCTGCGCTCGCGGTAGAGCAGCGTCAGCACTGTGAACGCCGCCTCGTACATCGTCAGCGCCATCGCGATTCCCGCAAGCAGCCAGGCCGCGTAGTACACGGGGACCGAATGCGCGACGGACATCAGGATAAACGCACCTGCAGCGATCAGGGAACCCGCCGACATCACGCTGCGCCCGCCGTAGCGGTCGATCAGGCGACCGGTGGGGTATGCAGCGACGCCCCAGACAAGCAGCGCGACCGCATTGCCGCCGACCAGCAGGTCGCGGCTCCAGCCGAGCTCTGCCTGCATCGGCTTCATCAGCACGGAGAACGCGTAGTACAGCGGCCCCCACGAGGCGATCTGGGTGACGCCCAGCGCAGCGAGCGCCAGCACGCGGCGGTCCTTCACGCGGGTTCCCTACTCCGCCTTGTCCGGCGGGGCGATCTCCCGGAGCGCGGCAAGAATGCCCGGATGCCTGGTCTCGAGCAATGCCTGGAACAACTGCGGCAGCACCTCGTTGCCGAAACTGCAGCTCACATGCCCGCTGCCGTCCGCGGTATTGAACACGATCCGCGTGGCCTTTCCCGCAATGTCCGGATTGACCGAGTCGATGTCGGAGAGGCGCAGCGTATCGTAGATTTTTTTCACGCGTCCCTTGCGGCAGAGGCCTAGGCGGTCCGCATGCGCAGGTCCTCGGCGATGGGCCTGGACTGCATGTGAAAGCGCACCGGCCCGTCCGGCAGTGCATGAAGGAACTGCTTGAGGAAGGGGTCTTCGGAGGCCAGCAGTTCCTTCGGCGTCCCGTGGCCGGCGAGCCGGCCTTCGTTCAGGACGTAGATGTAATCGACCAGCTTGAGCGATTCGCTGACGTCGTAGGTGACCACGATGGAGGTCGTGCCGAAGGCATCGTTGAGCCTGCGGATCAGCTGCGCGATCACGTTGAGCGAAATCGGGTCGAGCCCCGCAAACGGCTCGTCGTACATCGCGAGCATCGGCTCGGTAGCGATCGCGCGCGCGAGCGCGACGCGACGCGCCATCCCGCCCGACAGGTCGCCCGGCATCAGGCGGCTCGCCCCGCGCAGGCCAACGGCGTGCAGTTTCATGAGCACCAGGCGGCGGATCAACTCTTCCGGCAGGTCGGTATGTTCGCGCAGCGGGAACGCAATGTTCTCGTAGACCGAGAGATCGCTGAACAGGCCGCTGGTCTGGAACATCATGCCCATCTTGCGGCGCATCGCGTAGAGGGCGTCGGTGTCGAGGGTATGCACCACCTGGCCTGCGACCCTGACTTCCCCGCTGCCCGGCTTGATCTGGCCACCGATCAGCTTCAGCAGCGTAGACTTGCCGCTACCGCTGGCGCCGAGGATCGCAACCAGCTTGCCGCGCGGCACCTTGAGCGAGAGGCCCTTGAATATGAGATTGCTGCCAAAAGCGAAATTCAGGTCGCTGACTTCAACCAGCGTGTCGGAAGGCGTTTCCACGGTGCATGAGTTTAACGCATGCCGGGCAGCGGGACAGTGCGCTTCTGTAAGGGGAATGCCGTTCCACGCGACGAATCCGCAACCCGCGCACCTGCTGCGCACGAGGAGACCAACATGAACCGACGTACACTGATCAAGGCGCTGGCTGCCCTGCCCCTGGCGGGTGCGGCAAGCGCGCATGCGAAACCCCAGGCCGGAAAAGGAGCCAACGTGGCAGAAGAACTGCAGAAAAACTGGAAAACCCTGCTGGCGGACGGCACCCCCGTGCCTGCGGCGACGGAAAAGCTTGACCTGTCGAAGGACGAGTGGAAGAAGCGCCTCTCGCCCGAGCAGTACTCGGTGCTGCGCGACGAGGGGACCGAGCGGCCCGGCACGAGCCCGTTCAACGCCGAAAAGCGCCCGGGCGTGTTCACCTGCGCGGGGTGCGGCCTGCCGCTTTTCACCTCGGCGATGAAATTCGAAAGCGGCACCGGCTGGCCGAGCTTCTTCACCACGATTCCCGGCGCGTTCGCAACGAGCCGCGACTTCAAGATGATCCTGCCGCGCACCGAATACCACTGCGCGCGCTGCGGCGGGCACCACGGCCACGTGTTCAACGACGGTCCGGCCCCGACCGGGCAGCGCTTCTGCAACAACGGTGTGGCCCTGAGGTTCGTGCCTAAGAACGGGGTGACCTGAGCCTGTCGGACGCTGCTGCGCCCCGGAGTGCGTTTCCTGCGCGCCGAGGGGACTTGGCAGGGCCACCCTCGCCCCCCTCTCGACTGCCCTGCCTCAGGCGGCGAGCCCCGCCTCGCGCAGGTAGCGCAGCACGCCCGGATGGATCAGCTCCATTCGCGGCGCGGCTGCGCAGGTATTCGCAGCTGTCGTCTCGCGTGCCTGCTCGAGCTTTGCGGCGAGAGACGCTTCAGCGACATGCAGGGCACGCGCGATCCGGTAGGCGATGTCCGCAGCGAACCCTGGCCGCGCGAGCACGTAGCTCCACGAACCCACCGACGCGAGCGGCCCGGCCATCCCCGGATAGCTGCCGGCAGGTACGTTCATCGCCTTGAGGAAGGGGTGCTTTGCAAGGATGGCGGCGATCTCTCTCGCATCCGGCGCGATGAAGCGCGCGCCCTGCGCACTCGCCGCCACCGCCGCGAAACCCGGCCAGCCGATGCCCGCTCCCCAGAGCGCGGCGACGCGTCCGTCAAGGACCATCAGCGGGCCGTCCGCGGCGCGGTCCAGGTAAATCGCGCCAAAGTCCCGGTCGGCATCCAGCCCGAGGCCATCGATGACGGTGCGCCCGAGGATTGTCAGTCCGGAGCCCTTGGCGCCGAACGCCACCGTGCGCCCCCTGAGATCGGCGATCGACCGGTACGGCGTGTCTGCGCGGACCACGAACATGCCGGGCGAGGAGTACATCGCCGCAACGATGCGCAGGTGCGTCGCGGGCTGCGCCAGGGCGGGATTTGCGACTTCTCCCTGGACCAGGGCAATGTCCAGCGTTCCCGCTTCCAGCATGGGCAGGTTTTCGGTGCTGCCCTTGGTATTGCGCGGTTCGATCCGCAGGCTCGCATCCGCGGCGTTCACGCAATCGGCAAAAACACCGCCATAGAGGGGGAACCCGCCACCCGGCGTGGCAGTCCCGAGGGACACAGTGGTGACCGGCATCGCGCAGCTCCTGATAAAAGGCGAAATATACGGCCAATGCGTACCTTGCCGGGGATTCCCTGGTGCGGATAAACTGGCCGGATCCCGTTTCGGACGCGACGCCATGCACGGACGTCAGCAGACATGAATGCCGAACCAGTCGGCCTGATCGGCCTGGGCCTGATGGGCAGCGCGCTTGCGCACCGCCTGATCGGGGCGGGCTACGATGTGCTCGGCTTCGATATCGATGCCGACAAGACCCTCCTCGTGCCGGGCCTCGAGGCTGCGGCATCGATCGACGAAGTCTGCCGGCGCTGCCGCCGCATCGTGCTCGCGGTCTACGACACCGACCAGGTCGAGTCCGTGGTCGCAAGCCTCGAGGCGGCGCGGATCCCGATGCTCCTGGTCTGCACCACTACGGTCGAGCCGCGCCGCATTGCCTTCCTGGCGGCGCGCGCGGCGCGCTACGGCATCACGCTGATCGAGGCGCCCATCACCGGCACCAGCGCCGAGATCGAGACCGGCAAGGGCGTGGGGCTCCTTGCCGGGCCGCAGGAATCCGTCTCGCTGGCCACCGACCTGCTTGAAGTGTTCTGCACCCGCTGGTTCCACATGGGCTCCATCGGCAGCGCGGCCAAGGCGGCGCTGGCCATCAACCTCGTCCTGCAGCTCAATCGCGCTGCGCTCGCCGAAGGCCTGGTGTTCGCCGAGCGCCTGGGCCTGTCCCCCGCCGCTTTCCTGGAAGCGCTGCGCGGATCCGCTGCCGCTTCCCGGGTCATGGCAGTGAAGGGGGAAAAGATGGTCCGCCGCGAATATTCGCCCCAGTCGCCGGTGAACCACACCCTGGCGACCCAATCACTGAGGGATGCACAGTTCATCCTCGAGACCGCGCATCGCCTCGGCCAGCACCTGCCGGTCATGGAAGTCAACGCCGCGCTGCTGGCAGCCACCATTGCCCAGGGCGGCACCCGGCGCGACAGCGCGGCGGTGATCGAGGCGATCCGCGTGAGCCGGCCAAAAGCCGGCTGAACCGGCGATTCACGCGCCGCGGCGCGCGCCGTGCCTGCGCAATGGCGCGGCACAGCCCAGCCTTGCCCGTACAATCGGGCGCATGGAAAATCCAGCAGACACGCCGTATGCGGGCCTCACGCCTGACGCCGTACTCGATGCGATCGAAACGGCGGGCCTGCGCCCCGACGGCCGCCTTCAGGCACTCAACAGTTTCGAGAACCGCGTCTACCAGTTCGGCATCGAGGACGACAAGCCGATGGTGGCGAAGTTCTACCGTCCGGATCGCTGGACCGACGCGCAGATCCTCGAGGAACACGAATTCGTGCATGAACTCGCGGAACGCGAACTGCCGGTGATCGCGCCGCTGCGGCTCGCCGGCGGAGGGACGCTGCACAGTCATGGCGGCCACCGGATCGCCGTCTACCCGCGCTGCCCCGGCCGCGCGCCCGAGCTGGAGCAACCCGACACCCTCGAATGGATGGGCCGATTCCTCGGGCGCATCCACGCGGTCGGCGCGCTGAAGCACTTCGTCGAGCGTCCCGCCCTGGATGTCGAAACCTTCGGCTACGAGCCGCGCGACTACCTGCTCGAGCACGGCTTCGTGCCGCCCGACCTCGAGGATGCCTGGACCAGCGTCGTCGACCACGCGCTGGACAATGTCGAGCAATGCTTCGATCGCGCCGGCGACGTGAACGTGCTTCGCCTGCACGGGGACTGCCACGGCGGCAA
Source organism: Burkholderiales bacterium (assembly GCA_038211455.1). Lineage (GTDB taxonomy): Bacteria > Pseudomonadota > Gammaproteobacteria > Burkholderiales > SG8-39 > SZAS-79. Next base: position 5,478 of record JBBQVP010000106.1, on the reverse strand, counting down.
CGTGCTGTGGATCGAAAAACGCGACGCCGGAGATGCGCACGGCGGCCCGCATTTCGTCGACTTCGACGATGCGCGCACGGGTCCGGCGATCCAGGACTTGTGGATGCTCCTCTCAGGCGATCGGGAAACCATGAAGGTGCAGTTCGGCCACGTCCTGCGCGGCTACGAGGATTTTGCGGAATTCGACGATCGCGAACGGCACCTGGTCGAGGCCCTGCGCACGCTGCGGCTGATTCACTACTCGGCCTGGATCGGTCGCCGCTGGACAGATCCGGCGTTTCCTGCCGCGTTCCCTTGGTTCGACACGCCGCGCTACTGGCAGGACCGGATACTTGAGCTGCGCGAGCAGATTTCTCTGATGGAAGAAGCGCCGCTGTGAAGAAGGATCAACCAACCCGGAGTCGAGAGATGAGTGTAGCCAGCAAGACAATGCGGTCCTGGAAACTCCAGGGAGACGCGGAACGCACGATGGTCGAGCTCCAGGACGCGCCCCTCCCCGCGCCCGGACCGGGCCAGCTGCTGGTGCGGGTGCGCGCGGCGAGCCTGAACCGCGGCGAATTCATCGCCGGTCACGGACTGCACAAGCCGGGCGTGGCCAAGCCCGCCGGCATGGAGGCCGCCGGCGAAGTGGCCGCCTGCGGCGAGGGCGTGGGCAATTACAAAGTTGCAGACCGGGTATTCGGCCGGTGCGGCGGCGCATTCTCGGCCTTTGCGCTGATGGACGCACGCGAGGCGATGCCGGTTCCGCAGCACCTTTCCATGGAGGAGGCTGCCGCAGTCACGATCACCTACATGACCGTGCACGACATGCTGATGGCGCAGGGCGGGCTGGCCAGCGGGGAGTGGCTGCTGGTCACCGGGGTCTCCTCCGGCGTGGGTGTGGCGGCGCTGCAGACAGGACGCGCGCTCGGGGCGAAGGTGATCGGCACCTCGGGCTCGGCCGAAAAGCTCGCAAAACTTACTGCGCTGGGGCTGGATGTCGCGCTGCAGACGCGCGCCGCGGATTTCCGCGACGCGATCATGAAGGCCACCGGCAATCACGGCGTCGACCTCGTGGTGAACAACGTCGGCGGCTCGGTCTTCGCCGAGTGCGTGAAGAGCCTGGCCTTCGAAGGTCGCCTCGCCACCGTGGGTTATGTGGACGGCGTGCTCGAAGCGAAAATGGACATCGAGGCGCTGCACGCGAAGCGCCTCAGGCTGTTCGGCGTGTCGAACAAGCTGCGTTCCCCGGCACAGAAGCTGGAGGCGGCGAGGCGCTTTGCCGCCGAGCTGCTGCCGGTCATCGTCGAGCGCAAGATGCGGCCGCTGGTGGACCGGGTATTCACATTCGAGGATCTGGTTGCCGCCAAGGCGCACATGGAATCCAACGCGCACCTCGGCAAGATCGTGCTGGGCGGCGCGGCCTGAGGCTATTCTGCAGCGCGCCTCAAAAAACCCCCGGCTGCGGCGAATCTGGCTCATCAAACGCGGCTACCATAGCGTCTGAACATACTTGGGGTAGACGCATGCATATGACTCAGCGCGACAAGCCGCCCTTCCGGAGCGACCACGTGGGCAGCTTCCTGCGCCCCAAGGAGCTGCATGCGGCGCGTGCCCGCCGCAAGAAGGGCGAAATCGATGCCGCCGCACTGCGGGAAGTCGAAGACCGTGCGATCCGCGAAATCGTCCGCGCGCAGGAAGACTGGGGGCTGCAGGGCATCACGGACGGGGAATTCAGGCGCACATTCTTCCACATCGATTTCCTCGAGCAGCTCGAGGGGGTCGAGGTGCGCGAAGGCATGGCCATCAAGTTCCGCGGCGCGTCGAACACGGTCGATTTCGCCCCGCCGGTGCTGCACGTAACCGGCAAGCTCCGCCATGTGAAGCCGATCCAGCTGTCCGACTTCCAGTTCCTCAAGTCGGTGACCAGCAAGACACCCAAGGTCACGATCCCTTCGCCCACGATGCTGCACTTTCGCGGCGGTCGCGGCGCGATCAGCCGCGAAGCCTATCCGGACATGGAGGAGTTCTTCGCCGACGTGGCCACGTGCTACCAGGACGAGATCAGGACCCTGGCCGATGCCGGCTGCACCTATCTTCAGCTCGACGACACCAACCTGGCCTACCTGTGCGACCCGAAGATGCGCGAAGGCGCCCGGCAGCGCGGCGACGATCCCGACGAATTGCCGCGCCGTTACGCGCGCCTGATCAACGCCTGCATCGCGGGACGCCCCGCCGGCATGCAGGTCTGCATTCACCTTTGCCGGGGCAACTTCCAGAGCGCCTGGGCGGCCGAGGGAGGCTACGAGCCGGTGGCCAAGGCCCTGTTCCAGGAACTGATGGTCGATGGCTACTTCCTCGAGTACGACGATGCGCGCTCTGGCGGCTTCTCGCCCCTACGTTTCGTGCCGGAGGGAAAAATCATCGTGCTCGGCCTGGTGTCGAGCAAGATTCCCGCGCTGGAGCCGTTGGAGGAACTGAAGTCGCGGGTCGACGAAGCCTCGCACTATGTGCCGCTCGAGCAGCTGTGCCTGTCGCCGCAGTGCGGTTTCTCCAGCACCGAGCATGGCAACCAGGTCACCGCGGAAGACCAGGCCGCCAAGATGCGCCACATCGTCAACACCGCACACACCATCTGGGGATAGACAGGGAATGGTGACGACCGAAGCGACCATCCCCGCGGCGCGCGAGCGGCCGCTCAGCATCGAGCAGGAGGAACTGCGCGGCATTTCGCGCACGGTTGCCGAAATCGAATGGCTGCTGCTGATCCTGGTTCTCCTCTACCTTGCGTTCGGCAGCCTGGCGAAGGAGGACGAGCTGGCGATCAGCATGGCGGCGTTCTTCTACGCCGCGTTCGTGATGAGCTTTCGCTACGCTAATTTCTACAAGCGCGAGTCACGATGGAAGATCGCGATCGAAACCTGGGCGATGATCGTGTTCATCACGTGGTCGCTCTGGTTCACCGGCAAGCTGGGCAGCCCGCTGCTCAACACCTACCTGCTTGCCGTAATCACCAGCGCACTCACACTGGGCAAGCTCACCACGCTGATCGAGGTCGCCCTGATCGCGGCCTGCCACGTCCTGCTCGGCGACGGCGATGCGGCGCACACGCTGGTCACGCTGCGCGGCATCGGCGGCCTGGCGGCGCAGCTCGCCCCGGTGCTGCTCGTGGCCTACGTGACCACCATGTTTTCGGCGGACATCCGCTATGGCCTGAACAGGGCCAAGCTGCTTTCGGAAACCGACGAACTGACCGGCCTGTACAACACGCGGGGGTTCGCCATCATCGCGGATCGCCTGTTCGCACAGGCCCAGCGTTATGGGCGCCCGGTGAGCCTGCTCATGGTGGATTCGGACAACCTGAAGGCAGTCAACGACACGCACGGCCATGAAGCGGGCAACCAGCTGCTGCGCCACCTCTCAAACCGTATCCAGGGGGAACTGCGCAACACCGACGTGCCGTGCCGCTACGGCGGCGACGAGTTCGTCGTTCTGCTCCCCGAAACGCCGCCGGATGGCGCGATGGACGTGGCCGAGCGCATTCGGGACGCGATGAACGCCAAGCCCCTCCTTTTCGAAGGCAAGCCCGTGGCGTCCACGGTCAGTATCGGCGTCGCCAGCCTTCCGCAGGACGGCCAGACCGTCGACGCCGTCCTCGGTCGCGCCGACCGGGCGATGTACAAGGCGAAAAACGGGGGGCGTAACCGGGTGGTGCGCTTCCAGCCCGAATAGCCGCGCCGGCTTCTTCCCCTATTTCTTCCCGGTGCTGAGCGCGAGGATCGCGCCGATCACGATCGCCGCGCCGACGATCTGCAGGGGCGCCATGGTCTGCCCGAGCAATATCCATCCCATGACCAGGACCGCAATCGGCTCGAAATTCAGCGCCGCAGAGTTGTTCACCACGCCGATCCGGGGCAGCACCACGAACAGCGATGTCACTGCGGTGCTGTAGAACAGGCCCATCAGGCCAAGCGCCAGCCAGCCCGTGCCATCGACCGGCAGCGCGAAGGCACCCGCCGCGCCGCCGCCCGCAAGCGTAAGGACTGCAATGGTGCTGGTCGCAAGCAGCGTGCGCACGCGACCGTCGACGTCCTTCATCCAGCGCGTGGTCAGGTAGAGCGCCGAGCTGAACGAGGCCGAGGCGCCGCAGGCAAACAGCACCCCCACGCCGATCTCGTCCCAGCGTCCCGCGAAACCGCGCGCGCCCACGCCGCTCCACCCGCCGACATCGAGGGCGAGCGCAAGGCCGGCGAGCGCGACCGGCATGGCGAACAGCGTGCGCCGCGTGGGCCGCTCGCCATCCATGAACCAGGCGATCAGCGCGATCACGATCGGATAGGTGTTGAACGCAAGCAGGGCGAGCGCGACCGGGATCCGCGCGACGGCGGAAAAGATGCAGTAGCTCTGCACCAGCAGGAACGCGCCGATCAGCACGCCGCGCATGCGGGTCTGCGCGGGCAGCGCGAGCGAAACCCGGTTGGCCAGCAGCAGCGCAAGGACGAAGAACAGCGCGCAGGTGGAGCGGAAAGCTACCGCAGTCGCGACGTTGGCGCCGTGCTCGAAGGCGAACCGCGCCGCGATATGGTTGCTCCCGAACACGATCGAGATGCCCACCAGGAGGAGCACGCCAAGCCAGCGGGAAAGCGGTTTGCCCTGCAAGGAAACGTTCCGGAGAGGAAAGCGTGCAAGGGTACCGCAAGAAGCAGCGCAACTACGTGTCCCGGTTCGAAACCAGCAGGTAGAATCTTTCGGGTGACACGCAATCTGCGTAGCGCCTGCCGGAACGATGTGTTTCACTTTTCACGTTATGTATTGATATCGATACACAAACTGGCTTGAAACCCGCTCCGGCAAACGTTCTTTGTAATATATTTTGTCGAATTTATCCGCCTGAAGAGGACCACCCCATGCAACCCCGCGAACGCGCCCCCTACTCCGCCATCGTCGACCGCCCGGCCCTCAAGCTGCCCGGCGGCGCGCGCGTGATCGTCTGGACCATCGTCAACCTCGAGGTCTGGGACATTGCCAAGCCGATGGCGCGCCAGGTGCTCCCGGCGCCCACCGGCGCGGTGCTGCTGCCCGACGTGCCCAACTGGAGCTGGCACGAGTACGGCATGCGGGTGGGATTCTGGCGCTTCAAGAAACTCTACGACGCCCTCGGCATCCGCCCGACGGTCTCGATCAACGCGCGTGTCTGCCTCGACTACCCGCGTGTCGCGCAAGCGTGCCGGGATGCGGGCTGGGAGTTCATGGGCCACAGCTTCGAGCAGGGCCCGATCCACAAGGAACCCGACCAGAAGGCGATGATCGAGCGCTCCATGGACACCATCGAAAAATTTACCGGCAAGCGGCCTGTGGGCTGGCTCGGGCCCGGCCTCACGCAGACCCTGGAAACCCCGGAACTGCTCGCCGCGGCGGGCGTGAAATATATCGGCGACTGGGTCTACGACGACGAGCCCACCGAGATCCATACCGCCAACGGCCCGCTGGTCACGATCC
>JBBQVP010000105.1:0-15190 GCA_038211455.1 Burkholderiales bacterium | reverse complement strand
CCTGGAAGGCGGCGCTCCGTAGCTCAGAAGGCGTTCCAGTACCGCGCGCTCACTGTTGCCCAGCGGGGTGTCGATCTCGACGAAATGGACAAACTCGGCAGCGAGACCCTGTACGCCAGCGTGAACGGCCTTGACTTGCGGAAGGAACTTTGCGAGGCGGAAATCAGACAGCGCGCTTGCGCCGCGCAGCTTGAGAATCGTGGACATCGCGGGCGGGGGCCGGTAAAGCTGAATTATACCCGCCTGGCCCGCACCGCCACCGTCCCAACCGTCACCAGCGCGGCCTGTGGCAAAGCTAGTGCCTGACGACCGGTTCCTTGCTGGTCCCGCCGAGCAGCAATGTCCCGCGCACCTGGCCGGCCCCGGAACCCAGTTCCGCATTGATCCGGCCGCTGAGGTTCCCGCCCGCGTCGATCTCAGCCGTGCCCGTGCCCTTCAGCAGGCCCGCAGTCAGCCTCACGTCTCGCAATTGCACTGCGCCCTTGGTGTAGATTCCCGACCCGGTGAGTTCGGTGAACAGCGTCCTCCCGGTGGCCTGGCCACGGGCCGACTGCAGGGCACGGGCCAGGTCGAAACTGCCCAGCACGCCCTTGCTTACCTTGTAGCTCCCCTCGATGCGCGCCTCTGCACCGAGCTTGTCGGGTGCAGCCCCGCTCATGGCGAACGTGCCGTGCGCATCGCCGCGCCCGTCGGACATGAGGGCGGGCGCAAGGATATTGACGTTCATCTGCTTCACACGCAGGTCGCCCTCGACGCTCCAGCGTGCGCCCCAGCGGATCTTCGCGGTCCCGGAGAGTCCACCGTCGGCGATCCGTCCCTCCCATGCGCTCAGATTCATCTCCGTCGCGGTCAGCGTGCCCTTCAGGCTGAAATCGGACAGGCTCAGTCCGTTGACGAACGGGACCACCATCGTTCCCGCAGTCAGTTCGATTCCCGCAGTGCCGCCTTCCGGACTGATCTGACCCGCAATCTTGCTCTCAGCCGACTTGACGCCGATGGCCTGCACCCCGCCATCCGGCTTCAGGACGACATCGAAATCGAGCGGCGGCAGCGGCAGGACGCCGGCCAGCTTGGCGCCGGGTGCCGAGATCCTGCTCACGATCATGCCGTCACCCTGCACCTTGCCGAACAGCACCGCCGCCAGCTCCGCTTGCGGCAGCGTCAAGCCCACAATCGTGACCTGGCTGAAAGACTTCTTGTCAGAAAACAGACTGCCGAACTGCGGCACGGCGCGCAAACTGGACGCCCGGATGCCTTCGCCCGCGCTTATATTTTCCATCCGCAGCTCCACCCCGGTAATCACCGAGAGATGGACAGAGCCGATCTTCACAGGCTGCCCGAACGCCGCCGAAGCCAGTTTTTCGTAGGTCGAGGACGACAAGGGCATTACGTGGAGCAGACCCAACCCCGCAAGGACCAGCACAAAGAACGTTATCGCAACAGGTTTGCCCCACTTGACCGGCCTGCGCATCTTCCCAGGCATGCTTGGGATCGATGTCGGCTCATGATCGCCGCCGAATTTCCGCCCCGCGGCTTCCGACTTTTCGCGCTTTTCCTTGCGCGCGCCCTTGGACAGCTTCTTTTCATCCGCCTTGACGTCGGCCAGGTCGAGGTCGTCATCCGAGATTTCGATGTCGTCCTCATTGCCCGCCGCGCGCTTCGCGCCCGAAGCGGTCGGCTTGACCGATGCTGCCGCAATCGCGGGCGGGGCGGCCGCCTTCGCCTTGCGCTCGCGCGCCTCGTCTTCGCGCTGCTTTTTCTCCGCCGCCTTACGCTCTTCCTCCTCGCGCGCCTCGCGCTCTTCTTCCTCGCGCGCGAGTCGCGCCTCTTCCTCCTTGCGACGCGATTGTTCCGCTTCCAGGCGTACTTTTTCTTCCGCCTCGCGGCGAGCGCGATCCTCCGCCTCGCGCTTGGCAGCATCTTCTGCAGCCTGGCGCGCTTTTTCTTCGGCTTCCTTCTGCTCGCGTTCCTCATCCTCTCGCATCGAGAACGAATCAAGGTCGGCCAGCAGCGAATCCGTCGCGCTGGGGGCCGGCTTCTCTACGGCTGACGCCGTTGTAGCGACGGCAGCCGCAGCTGTAGCGGCGAACGCCGCGGCCGCTGATTGCGCCGCATGGTCGGCCCGGGATTTTTCCTCCGCCTCTTCCTTGGCTTTGGCGTCCGCTTCCTGCTTCGCCTTGGTTTCGGCTTCTTGCTTCGCCTTGGTTTCGGCTTCTTGCCGAGCCTTGGCTTCGGCATCCTGATTCGCCTTGGCGTCCGCTTCCTCTTTTGCCTTCCGCTCCGACTGTTCCCTGGCTTTGCGCTCGCGTTCCTCTTCAGCTATGCGCTCAGCGTCAAACTTGGCCTTCAGCTCAGCATCTACCCGTGCCTTGGATTCCGAATCTTCCTTCGCCTTGCGCTCTGCTGCTTCTTTCTCCTTGCGCTCCGACTCGTCTCTGGCTTTGCGTTCGCTTTCCTCCTCGGCCTGACGGTCAGCTTCGAATTTAGCCTTCAGTTCAGCTTCTACCTTGGCCTTGCGCTCGGCTTCTTCCTTCGCCTTGCGCTCGGCTTCTTCCTTCGCCTTGCGCTCGGCTTCTTCCTTCGCCTTGCGCTCCGCTTCTTCCTTGGCCTTGCGCTCCGCTTCTTCCTTGGCTTTGCTCTCGGCTTCTTCCTTCGCCTTACGCTCGGCGTCTTCCTTCGCCTTGCGCTCGGCTTCTTCCTTCGCCTTACGCTCGGCCTCTTCCTTCGCCTTGCGCTCCGCTTCTTCCTTCGCCTTGCGCTCCGCTTCTTCCTTCGCCTTGCGCTCGGCTTCTTCCTTCGCCTTGCGCTCCGCTTCTTCCTTCGCCTTGCGCTCCGCTTCTTCCTTCTCCTTACGCTCCGCTTCTTCCTTCGCCGTGCGCTCCGCTTCTTCCTTCGCCTTGCGCTCCGCCTCTTCCTTCTCCTTACGCTCCGCTTCTTCCTTCGCCGTGCGCTCCGCTTCTTCCTTCGCATTGCGCTCCGCTTCTTCCTTGGCCTTGCGCTCTACCTCTTCACGCGCCACGCGTTCGGCCTCGGCACGTGCGCGCTCTTCCTCGAGCTTCGCCTTCAGCTCCGCCTCAACGCGCGCGCGGTCTTCGGCTTCCTTGCGCGCGCGTTCGGCTGCTTCCTGCGCAACCCGTTCGACCTCTTCCTTGGCTTTCTTTTCAGCCTCTTCGCGCGCCTGCCGTTCGGCTTCGGCCTTTGCACGCTCTTCCTCGAGTTTTTCCTTAAGTTCTCCCTCAAGCTTCGCCCTGAGTTCGGCTTCCATCCGGGCGCGGTCTTCCGTCTCTGCCTTCTGCTTGGCTGCCGCATCGGCCTTGGCTTTCGCCACGAGTTCGGCCTGGACTTCGGCCTGGGCTTTGGCGCGAGCTTCCGCTTCTGCCCTGGCGCGCGCTTCCGCCGCTGCCGCTGCCTTTGCCCGGACCTCGACCTCCACTTTCGCGCGCGCCACGGTAAGTGCCGCCGCCTTCGCTTCCGCTTCCTGCCGTCCCTTGAAGTCCGGCACCGCGTCGTCCGCACTACGCTGCGACGCAGCCCGAGCCTGCGCCGCGAGATCGACCTTTTGCTTCGGTGCTGCCGGCTGCTTCGGCGGCATCGTGAGTGACTGGGTGAAATCCAGTTCCTCGCCCGCATCCGCAGGCGCAGGCGGTGGCGCGGCCGGTTTCGCAGGGGACGCAGGTCTGGCAGGCGCTACAGGACCCGACGAAAGTTCCCGTACGAAGCCGTCTTTCTCCAGTTTCTGCAACAACTGGAAGAACTTCGCCGCGTCGATCTTCTCGAACTTCTTGTTGATCTCGGTCGCAGGTGTCCTGCCGTCCACCGAGGCCAGCACCGCGCGATCCCCGCGCGACAGGATGCTGGACTTGCCGGAAGCCTCCAGCATGCCCTTGCCCGTCTTGGAATAGATCGAGGAGCCGTCCATTGTTATTCAGCGCTTTCCGTAGGCCAGGCTGCGATTTCGAGTTTGAATCTCGACTTTCATTGTAATGGGAGCGCCGCGCCGGTGCTATATCGGCGTCCCGTAACCGCCGCCGCCGGGAGATTCGATCACAAATACATCCCCGGGATTCATTTCTATCCTGTCCGAATGCGCGAGTTCGACCACGGCTCCGTCAGCACGTTCCACCCAGTTTCTCCCAGCCTGCGCTTCGCCTCCGCCCGCCATGCCGTGCGGCCGGATCAGGCGGTGGCCGGACAATATGGCAGCAGTCATCTGCTCAAGGAAACGCACCCGCCTGATCCCCCCATGGCCTCCGCGCCAGCGACCACGGCCGCCGGATCCATCCTTCACCTCGAAACTCTCCAACAGCACCGGGAAGCGCCACTCCAGCACCTCCGGGTCGGTAAGCCGTGAATTGGTCATATGGGTCTGGACAACGTCGGTCCCGTCGAACCCGGGACCTGCACCCGAACCACCAGCGACGGTTTCATAGTACTGGTATTGCGCATTGCCGAATGTGAAGTTGTTCATGGTTCCCTGCGAAGCGGCCATGACGCCCAGCGCGCCATACAGGGCATCGGTGATGCACTGCGAAGTTTCGACGTTGCCCGCGACGACCGCCGCCGGATAGCGCGGATTCAGCATGCAGCCCTCGGGAATGATGACGTTCAGCGGCTTGAGGCAGCCCGCATTGAGCGGGATGTCGTCGTCCACCAGCGAACGGAATACATACAGCACTGCCGCCATGCAGACGGCTCTCGGTGCATTGAAGTTGTTCGGCAGCTGCGGCGTGGTGCCGGTGAAGTCGATCGTCGCGCTGCGGCGATCCGCACCGATCGAGATCTTCACCCGGATCCGCGCACCGTTGTCCAGCGGGTAGTCGAAGGCGCCGTCCTTGAGCACGCCGATCACGCGGCGTACGGATTCTTCGGCGTTGTCCTGTACGTGCCGCATGTAGGCGCGCACCACCTCAAGACCGAAGTGTTCCACCATCCGGTTGAGTTCCTGCACGCCCTTTTCGTTGGCCGCAATCTGCGCCTGAAGGTCGGCGAGGTTCTGAACCACATTGCGCACCGGGTAGCGGCCCGATGTAAGCAGTTCGATCGTCTCCTGTTCGCGGAACCGTCCGCCCTCGACGAGAAGGAAGTTGTCGATCAGCACGCCCTCCTCGTCCACGGTCTTCGAATCCGGAGGCATCGAGCCTGGCGTTATCCCGCCGATGTCCGCGTGGTGCCCGCGCGAACCGACATAGAACAGGACCTCGTCCTTCGCCCCGTTCCAGACCGGCGTGATCACGGTCACGTCAGGCAGATGGGTGCCGCCGTTGTACGGCGCGTTGAGGACATACACGTCGCCCGGCTTCATCCGCCCCGCGTTCTCGCGGATCACCGTCTTGATCGATTCGCCCATCGAGCCCAGGTGCACCGGCATGTGCGGCGCGTTGGCGATCAGGTTTCCCCCGGCATCGAACAGCGCGCAGGAAAAGTCGAGCCGCTCCTTGATGTTCACGGAGTACGCCGTGTTCTGCAGGCGCAGCCCCATCTGCTCGGCGATCGACATGTACAGGTTGTTGAAGATCTCCAGCATCACCGGATCCGCCTCAGTGCCGATCGCCACGCGCGTCTCGCGGGCAATTACGCGCTCAAGCACCAGATGGTTGGCAGGCGTCACGCCGGCACGCCAGCCTGGCTCGACGATCGTGGTGGCATTGGCCTCGGCGATGATTGCCGGCCCGTCCAATGCGACGCCAGTGCCAAGATCGTCGCGCCGGTAGACGGGCGTGTCGCGCCAGATGCCGCCGGTGTACATCTGCACCCGGCCCGCCACCGTTGCTGCCGCGCGGACAGGCGCCGTGCCGGTTGCGGCCGTGGTTTCAGATGCGCCGATCGCCTCGGCCGACACGGCCTCCACGATCAGAACCTTGCCCTGCATCAGGAAGCTGTACTGCTGCCGGTAGGCATCCTCAAAGCGCGCCAGCATGTCGGCGCGTGAACCGAAGGCGACGACCAGTGCAGTGTCGGTGCCTTCGTACTTCAGGTGAACCCTGCGCACCACCTCCATGCGCGCCTCGTCCACGCCCTGCGCGAGCAGCTCGCCGCGCGCTTCCGCCGCGAGTGCGTCGAGCACTTTTACGAGCACGGCGTCGCTTTCGTCGAGCCGCGCCTCCACGGCCTGCTGGCGCATCGCGGTCTGGTCAGCCAGGCCCATGCCATAGGCGGAGAGCACGCCCGCAAACGGATGGATGAACACCCGGGTCATCGCAAGTGCGTCTGCCACGAGACACGCATGCTGGCCGGCCGCACCGCCGAAGCAGCACAACGTGTATTCGGTGACATCGTGGCCGCGCTGCACCGAAATCTGCTTGATGGCATTCGCCATGTTGCCAACCGCGATTTGCACGAATCCTTCGGCGACCGCCTCCGGAGCGCGCGCGTCACCGGTTGCCGCATGAATCTCGCGTGCCAGTGCTGAGAACTTCTCACGCACCACGACGGCGTCGAGCGGCTCGTCGCCACCGGGCCCGAACACCGGAGGAAAGAATTCCGGCTGGATGCGTCCGAGCATGACATTGGCGTCCGTCACCGCGAGCGGCCCGCCACGGCGATAACTTGCAGGCCCCGGATTGGCGCCTGCGGAATCGGGCCCGACGCGGTAACGTGCCCCGTCGAAATGCAGGATCGAGCCCCCACCCGCCGCAACGGTATGGATGCTCATCATCGGCGCGCGCATGCGCACCCCGGCGATGCGGGTCTCGAATTCGCGCTCGAACTCCCCCGCGTAATGCGAAACGTCGGTCGATGTGCCGCCCATGTCGAAGCCGATGATCCGGTCAAACCCGGCGGACAGCGAGGTGCGCACGGCGCCGACGATTCCGCCCGCCGGCCCCGAGAGGATCGAGTCCTTGCCCTGGAAGCGCCGCGAATCGGTCAGGCCGCCGTTGGACTGCATGAACATCACGCGCACCCCGGCGAGTTCGCCGGACACCTGCTCCACGTAGCGCCTGAGGATCGGCGAGAGATAGGCGTCGACCACCGTGGTATCGCCGCGGCCGACCAGCTTCATGAGCGGGCTCACGCGATGCGACACCGAAACCTGGGTGAATCCGACCTCGCGCGCGAGCTCCGCGACCCTCGCCTCGTGCTGCGGATGGCGATAGCCGTGCATGAACACGATTGCAATCGAGCGCAGTCCGCGCCCATACGCAGACTCAAGGTCCTGGCGCGCCTTCGCCTCTTCAAGCCTCAAAAGCACTTCGCCGCGAGCCGCAATCCGTTCCTCGACTTCGATCACCTCGGCATACAGCATTTCCGGCAGGACGATGTGGCGGTCAAAAATGCGCGGCCGGTTCTGGTAGGCAATGCGCAGCGCGTCGCGAAAGCCGCGCGTGATCACAAGCAGTGTTCTCTCGCCTTTTCTCTCCAGAAGCGCATTGGTCGCGACGGTCGTGCCCATTTTCACGGCTTCGATCCGCTCAACCGGTATCGCGCTGCCCGGCGCAACGCCGAGCAGTTCGCGTATGCCCTGGATCGCGGCATCGCGGTAGCGGCCAGGATTTTCGGACAGCAGCTTGTGCGTAAGCAGCGTACCGTCCGGGCGGCGCGCGACCACATCCGTAAACGTGCCCCCGCGGTCGATCCAGAACTGCCAGCGCGGTGGCGGCGATTGGGGCGCTTGGTTGACTGCGGAATCCAATGAGGAAGGCATTGCCGAGAATCGCCAGGAAGATGATGAATGGGAGGTAAAACAGGAGCCGCGTATTCTAACTGGCTGCTCGTGCGCGGCCCCGGAGTGGCCTAGAATCCGGTTTTACCTTCTACCGGCAACGTTGCCGCTACCACCATGAACGCTGACTCCCCCAAATCGCTTGTCTATGCCGAGCCCGCTGCGCTGCGTGCCGCAATCCGCGCCGGCCGGTTTACCGCGCATACCTCCGGGCAGTGCCCTGGCTACGCACAGGCGAATCTTGCAGTGCTGCCCAGTGAGTTCGCAGCGGACTTCCTGCGGTTCTGCCAGCTCAATCCCAAACCTTGCCCTATCCTCGGCATTTCCGAGCCGGGCGACCCGCGCATCCCGGCTTTGGGCGCCGATGTCGACATCCGCACAGACATCGCGGGCTACTGCGTGTTCCGCGACGGTGAACTCGCCGAAGAAACCGCCGACCTGAAAGCCGTCTGGCGAGACGACATGGTGGCCTTCGCCATCGGTTGCTCGTTTTCATTCGAGGAGGCCCTGGTCGAGGACGGGATCCGGCTGCGCCACTTCGAGGCGGGCTGCAACGTCGCCATGTACCGGACCAGCATCGAGACGCGCCGCGCCGGCCCCTTTGGCGGACCGACGGTCGTTTCGATGCGGCCGATGAAGCCCGCCGATGCGATCCGCGCAATTCAGATCACGTCGCGCTTTCCGAACGTGCACGGTGCGCCGATCCATTTCGGCGACCCGGCCGCAATCGGCATCAAGGACATCGCCCGGCCGGATTTCGGCGACTTCGTCGAAATCCGCGCGGGCGAAGTGCCGGTGTTCTGGGCCTGCGGCGTGACCCCGCAATCGGCGATCCGCGCGGCTCGCCCGCCCCTGTCGTTCACGCACAAGCCGGGCTGCATGCTCGCTACCGACCTGCGCAACTCGCAGCTCGCCGTTTTCTAGGGCAGCCGGCATGGAAACCGCAGACGCCGTCGTCATCGGCGCGGGCGTGGTCGGGCTTGCCGTCGCGAGGCAACTTGCCCTGGCCGGCCGCGAAGTCATCATCCTTGAAGCCGAGAATGCGATCGGTACCGCAACCAGTTCGCGGAATTCGGAAGTCATCCACGCCGGCATCTACTACCCGCGCGGTTCGCTCAAGGCTGTCACTTGCGTGGCCGGGAAGGAACTCCTGTACCAGTACTGCGTGGACCGCGGGATCCCGCATATCCGTTGCGGCAAGCTGATTGTCGCGACGGATGTCGCGCAGCTGGGAGAGCTCGAGGCGATACAGCGGAAAGCGCATGCCAACGGCGTGACCGATGTCGTCTCCATGACCCGTGCACAGGCGCAGGCACTTGAGCCGGAGGTGTCGTGTGTTGGCGCGCTCTATTCCCCCTCGACCGGCGTCGTCGACAGCCATGCCTTCATGCTTGCACTTCTCGGCGAAGCCGAAGCGCATGGCGCGATGCTCGCCTTCGTTTCGCCGCTTGAGCGCGCCCGGGTGCACGACGGACGCATCGAGCTCCATGTAGGCGGAGACGAGCCGATGCGGCTTTTGGCGCGCACCGTCGTGAACTCCGCCGGACTGACCGCGCCCTCGGTGGCGCGCCGCATCGAGGGCTTTCCGGCGGACAAGTCGCCACCGGAGTTCTATGCCAAGGGAAACTATTATTCGCTGACCGGGCGCTCGCCGTTTTCACGCCTGGTCTATCCGGTTCCCGAGCCCGGCGGGCTGGGCGTGCATGTCACGATCGACCTCGGCGGGCAGGCACGCTTCGGCCCGGACGTCGAGTGGATCGACCACGTCAACTATGACGTCGACCCGCAGCGGGCCGAGCGCTTCTATGCCGCGATCAGGCGCTATTGGCCGCAACTTCCGGACGGCGCTCTTGCGCCGGGGTATGCCGGGATCCGCCCGAAAATCGCCGGGCCGAAGGATCCCGCGCCCGACTTCCTGGTCCAGGGGCCGCAGGATCATGGCGTACCCGGCCTCGTAAACCTTTTCGGCATCGAATCCCCGGGGCTCACTGCGAGCCTCGCGCTAGCCAACGAGGTTGCGCAGAGATTGAATTGACACAATTGACAGCGTCGGTGCCCTGCCCGACACTTGACGCACTGCGGAAAGCGCCGGCCAGCCTGGCGCCCCGATCAGCTACAACTTTCCATCAGTGCATCCAGGGAGTCCATTCATGAACCAGCGCAGAAACTTCATCGCGGCCATCGTCGGCGCGACCTTCGCCCTCGGCGCAAGCGTCGCATCGGCCCAGACCAAGTGGGACATGCCCACGCCCTATCCCGACGGCAACTTTCACACCAAGAACGTGCGCCAGTTCGCCGAGGACATCGCCAAGGCCTCGGGAGGCAAGCTGCAGATCACCGTTCACTCCAATGCTTCGCTGATCAAGCATCCGGAAATCAAGCGTGCCGTGCAGACCGGTCAGGTGCCGATCGGCCAGATCCTCGGCTCGGTGCTGGCCAACGAGGCGGCGGTATTCGCGTTCGATTCGAATCCGTTCTTCGCCAACAGCTATCCAAAAGCCGCCAAGCTCTGGGGCGCGGCGCGCCCGGTGATCGAGAAGCGGCTCGATTCGCAGGGCATGATGCTGCTCTACGCCGTGCCCTGGCCACCGCAGGGTGTCTACTCCAAAAAGGAAGTCAACTCGGTGTCGGATTTCAAGGGAACAAAGTTCCGCACCTACAACCCGACCACCTCGCGCTTTGCCGAACTGATGGGCGCCATTCCGACGACGGTCCAGGTTCCTGAAGTGCCGCAAGCCTTCAAGACGGGGCTCGTCGACGCAATGATCACTTCCGGTGCCACCGGCGTGGATACCCAGGCCTGGGATTACCTGAACTACTACTACGACACGCAGGCCATGCTGCCCATGAACATGGTGTTTGTCGGCAAGGCGGCGTGGTCGAAGCTCGATGCGGCGACCCAGAAGGCGGTTCTCACAGCAGCGAAATCGGCCGAGGAAAGCGGCTGGAAAACCAGCGAGTCGGAGAACGAGGGTTACAAGAAAACCATGGCGTCCAAAGGCATCAAGATCCTGGTGCCCAACGCGGGACTTGCCGCCGAGTTCGAAGCGATCGGCAAGAAGATGACCGCCGAGTGGATCGCCAAGGCCGGCGCCGAAGGCGAAGCCATCGTCAAGGCGTACGAGCGCTGATCAGCCGTGCGGCCGTCCGCCCCTGGGGCGGACGGCTAAACTTCTTGGAGTGCGGGCGATGCGCGCAACGCTGAACGCGGTTTACCACGCGTCCGGCGTACTCGCCGGCGCCTTCCTGGTCGCGATCGGGGTGATGTCCCTCATCCAGATCGTCGGCCGGTTGCTCGGCATCGCCGCCTATTCTTTTGACGAGCTCGCCGGCTATTGCATGGCAGCCTCGTCGTTCCTCGGCATGGCGTGGACACTGCGCTGCAACGAGCAGATTCGCATGACCATTGTGCTCAACATGACCAAGGGAGCGCTGCACCGCATCCTCGAAATCCTCTGTCTGGGACTTGCGACCTTCATGGTCGGCTACTTCGCCTGGGCCAGCATCGACATGGTAATGACCTCCTATCGCCTCAACGACGTCTCCCAGGGCCTCGTACCGATGAAGCTGTGGATCCCGCAATCGGGCATGGCACTCGGCCTTGCGATCCTGTCGGTAGCCTTTCTGGATGACCTGCTGTGCGTGCTAGCAGGCCGAAAGTCTTCCTACCAGGTCACGGCGGAGAGCAATGCTGCCGACTCTCCGATGTTTGAGCGTTAAGCCGGCATGGATCTCCTCAGCGTCTCGTTGATCCTGTTGGTCGCCCTGGCCGCACTGCTGGTGTCCGGCGTGTGGATATCGATCACGCTGCTGGGCGTGGGTTTCATCGCGATGGCGGCGTTCACCAACTCGCCCGCCGGCCTGCTCATGGCGACGACGGTCTGGGGTTCGAGCACGAGCTGGTCGCTCACGGCGTTGCCGCTCTTCATCTGGATGGGGGAAATCCTGTTCCGTACGCGCGTATCCGAGGACATGTTCTGCGGCCTCTCGCCCTGGGTGGAGCCGCTTCCTGGCCGGCTCATGCACACGAACGTGGTGGGCTGCGGGATCTTCGCTGCCATCTCGGGCTCGTCGGCCGCCACCGCGGCAACGATCGGGCGCATCACCATTCCCGAATTGACGCGGCGAGGCTACGACGAGCGCATGGCGATCGGATCCCTGGCCGGCGCCGGGACGCTCGGCCTGTTGATCCCTCCCTCGATCATCATGATCGTGTACGGGGTGGCGGCCGACGTTTCGATTGCGCGGCTCTTCGTCGCGGGTGTTCTGCCCGGCATCATGCTGATGGTGCTGTTCTCGGGGTACATCGCCCTGGTAGCACTGCGCCACCCGAAGCGCACGCCCAAGCGCGAGTCGATCACGACGCTGGGCCAGAAACTCTACGCGGCGCGTTTTTTGATCCCGACCGTCACCCTGATCGGTGCGGTGATCGGATCCATCTATGCCGGGGTCGCCACGCCCACCGAAGCGGCCGTGCTCGGCGTGGCCGGTTCGCTGGTGCTCTCGGTGGTCGGGGGATCGCTCAACTGGGCGACCTTCAGCGCAAGCGTCATGGGGGCGATGAAGACCTCGTGCATGATCGCATTCATCCTGACGGGGGCGGCGTTCCTGACGGTGGCGATGGGCTTTACGGGCATTCCGCGCGTAATGGCTGAATGGATCGGGAACCAGGGCTTCAAACCCTGGCAGCTGATCACGGTGCTGACGCTGCTGTTCATGGTCCTGGGTTGTTTCCTCGATGGCATCTCCATGGTCGTCCTGACGGCCTCGGTCATCCTGCCGTCGGTCAAGGCCGCCAACATCGACCTCCTCTGGTTCGGAATCTATGTCGTGCTGGTGGTCGAAATGTCCCAGATCACGCCTCCCGTGGGGTTCAACCTGTTCGTGCTCCAGGGGCTCACCGGAAAGAACATGTTTTACGTCGCCAGCGCGGCGTTCCCGTTCTTCGTCCTCATGGTCGTGGCGGTTGCGCTGGTCTGGACTTTCCCGGAGATCGTCCACTACCTGCCTGGCAAGATGTTCAAGGGCTGACGAAGACTACCGCTGACGAAGACTACAATGGCCGGAACCATGTCCGTGCCCATCTACACCACCGAAGAAATCCGGCGCATCGAGGCCGCTGCGGGAAATGCGCAACCGCCGCTG
This sequence comes from Burkholderiales bacterium, assembly GCA_038211455.1. Taxonomy (GTDB): domain Bacteria; phylum Pseudomonadota; class Gammaproteobacteria; order Burkholderiales; family SG8-39; genus SZAS-79. Next base: position 2,385 of record JBBQVP010000105.1, on the reverse strand, counting down.
ATGGAGCGGGCCGGCCGCGCCGCGGCGGATCTGGCGATGCGGCTTTCGGCCGACGGTGGCAAGGACATCCTCGTGCTTGCCGGGCCCGGTAACAATGGCGGGGATGCGCGCATCGCAGCGCGGATCCTGCAGGAGCGTTTCTATCGAGTGACCACCCTCACCGCTGAGGATGCCGCACGACTTCCGGAAGCAACCCGCTGGGCACTGGTGATCGACGGCCTGTTCGGCATCGGCCTGACGAAGGAAATCGAGGGCGACTACGCCACGCTCGTCGCCTATGCAAACGCCCGACACTGCCCGGTCCTTGCACTTGATATTCCGAGCGGCCTCGACTCCGACACCGGCCGGGTGCTTGGTGTTGGGCTGCGCGCCACGCACACGCTGACCTTTATCGCGCACAAACCCGGCCTGCTCACGCTCGACGGCCCCGATTACTGTGGCGAGGTAAGCGTGGCAGACCTCGGGCTTGACGTGCGCGCACTGCTGGCTCCGACCGGATGGATCGCGGGACCGGAGCTTCTCCGAAATTCCCTCAGGCCGCGACCGCGCAACTTCCACAAGGGAAAGGCCGGCAGCCTGGCCGTGATTGGCGGTGCCTCGGGCATGTGCGGGGCGGCACTGCTCGCAGGTCGCGCAGCCCTCCGGATGGGCGCCGGCAGGGTCTACGTCGGGTTGCTCGACAATGCGGCACCGGGATTCGACCCGAACGCGCTGGAACTGATGCTGCGACACCCTGACGAGACCCTCGGCCTGGATCTGGACGTGCTGGTCGTCGGTCCGGGCCTGGGCCAGGGCGAACGTGCCGAGACGTTGCTCGGGGCGGCGCTTGCGAGCGACATTCCATGCGTGCTGGATGCCGACGCACTGAACCTGCTTGCGCAAAGCGTGGACCTCAGGGACGCCTGCACCCGTCGCAAAGCCGACACGATCATCACGCCGCATCCAGCCGAGGCGGCGCGCCTGCTCGGCACGAGCACGCGCAGCATCCAGGACGACCGGCTCGCGGCCGCGCGCATGCTGCGCGAGCGCTTCAACGCACACGTGGTTCTCAAGGGTAACGGCAGCGTGCTGGTCGCTCTCGACGGCCACTGGTTCATCAACACTTCAGGCAATTCCGGCATGGCCTCGGCCGGAATGGGGGACGTCCTCAGCGGGATACTCGGGGCACTGCTGGGACAGGGGTACAGCGGCGAGGCTGCACTAGTGCTCGGAGCCCACCTGCACGGAGCGGCCGCGGAAGACTGCGCCACCCGCTCGATCGGCCCGGTCGGACTGACTGCGGGCGAAGTCGGCGACGCTGCGCGCCGGGTCTGGAACCGCTGGCTTGAGCCGGCCGCCGGTCAGGCCGCCCGGACCCGAGCCTTGGGCTCGGGATAGGGATAGATCATGTTGAGCGCAATCGACTGGCAGTTCGCCTGCACCAGGCGCACATGCTCTCGCCTCAGTTCGCGCGAATGCCGCACACCGCACGAGTGCGCGATCATGTCGATCTCCCGGTTCATGTTGTTCGCGTAGTTCGCGACCCGCAGATACTTCTCTTCCACGACCAGGGCGCGCTGCAGCCGGTGGCTGTGGGTCGTGATGCCGGTCGGGCAGGTGTTGGTCTGGCAGCGCAGCGCCTGGATACAGCCAAGCGAGAACATGAAGCCGCGCGCCGTATTGATGAAATCCGCTCCCACGCACAGCGCCCACGCCGCGCGCGCCGACGTGACCAGTTTTCCCGAAGCAACGACGCGGATCCGCTGGCGCAGCCCGGATTCGATCAGCGAGTCGACGACCCGCGGCAGTGCCTCCTCGATCGACAGGCTCATGTGATCGGCGAGCGCCTGGGGCGCCGCGCCCGAACCTCCCTCCCCGCCGTCCACCACAATGAAATCGGGTGCGAACTCCAGCCCCCTGCGATGGATCGCGTCTGCCAGGTCGTTCAGGAACACCCAGCCGCCGATGGCCAGCTTGACGCCCACCGGCCGTCCCGTGATATCGCGGATATAGCCGACCTTGTCGAGCAGTTCGTTCATGTTGGAAATGTCGCGATGCCGGTTCGGGCTGATCGAGTCGCGTCCCTCGGGTATGCCGCGGATCCGCGCGATTTCGGGAGTGACCTTCTTGCCCGGCAGGACGCCTCCCTTGCCGGGCTTGGCTCCCTGTGAGAGCTTGATCTCGAACGCCTTCACAACCTTGGACAACTCGACCAGGCGTTCGGGCGACAATTCGCCATGCGCGTCGCGCACCCCGTACTTCGCCGTGCCGATCTGCATGATGACGTCGCAACCACCCTCGAGGTGATAGGGCGACAGCCCCCCTTCCCCCGTATCCATCCAGCAGCCTGCCACCGCGGCGCCGCGCGACAGCGCACGCACGGCAGGCTCGGAAATGGCGCCGAAG
>JBBQVP010000104.1:0-15230 GCA_038211455.1 Burkholderiales bacterium | reverse complement strand
GGTAAAGGCCGGAGAATTCCTTGAGCATGTTGTAGCGGATCATCGTGTACTGCGCCTGCGAATAGGCGACCGGGAACACCAGCGAATCGAATTCCGGCCGGTCGAGGAACGCCTGCATGCAGCGCTCAAACGACCCTGCGTTGTTCAGTACCTGGGCGGTCACATCGCAGGGGTTCGCGGTGGAGCCGAAATCGGGCACCTCGGCGGCGAGCAGGGCGCGAACCGCGTCGTCGGGCTGCGGCAGCGCCTGCCCCGCGGCTTCGGCCTTGGCTGCGCAGATCACGCCGGCACCGCCCGAACCGACAAGGATCGCCGGCCCGACGCCCGAGGGCGGCGGCGCTTTCGCAAAGAAGCTTGCTGTCTCAAGCACGGCCTCGATGTCATCGACCGCGATCATGCCGGCCTTCTCGAACGCCGCGCGGTACGCCGCGTCGCTGCCGGCCAGCGACCCGGTGTGCGACAGGGCCGCCTTGCTGCTCGCCTCGCCGGCAGTCATTTTGTAGACGACGATGGTCTTGCCCGCAGCGCGCGCCCGCGCGCCGAGCGCGAGCAGTCGCGCGCCGTCGCGCAGGCCCTCGAACAGCAGCCCGATCACCCTGACCTCGGGCTGGTCGACGAGGTAGGAGGCGAGGTCGCAGACGTCGGCGTCGCAGGAGTTGCCGGAGGCTAGATAGTGCGTGAAGCCGATGCCGCGCATCGGCGCCTGCACGAACACGTAGCCCATCGCGCCTGACTGCGACACGAGCGCCACATGGCCGGTGAGCGCCGGCACCTCATGGTAGAATGGCATGAACGACAGCCCGCAGCGCATCGCGTGGTTGACGATGCCGATGCAGTTCGGACCGATGATCGGCATCCCCGCCTTGCGCCCGATCTCGGCCAGGCGCTCCTGCTCTTTCACGCGCTCAGGCAGCCCGGTTTCGGCGTAGCCCGAGGCGTAGACGACGACACCGCCCGCGCCGATCGCGGCGGCTTCGACGACGACCGCCTCGACGCGCTCGCGCGGCACGGCAACCACCACGCAGTCCGGTGGCGAGGGCAGGGCGGAGAGCGACGCGACGCAGGGCCGGCCGGCGATTTCACTGTACTTCGGGTTGATGGCGTGCACCACGCCCTTGTAATCGCACAGGTTCTCGATCGACCGGCGGCCGAAATTTCCGGGGGTTTCGGAGGCGCCCACGATGGCGATCGATCGAGGTGCAAGCATGCGGCCGAGTTCGCGCGCGGTGTACAGGTCACGTTTCATTGGATTACGCCCGGGTAGGTGCACAGGTTTGTCTGCGGCCGGGCGCAATTGGAATCCCGCGCCGGTCCGACCAGGGCGAACAATATCAAACCTGATGCGGCCGTAGCGAAACAGCGCATCGCCGCCGCATGCGGCGGATTAGTATCGATTCGCAACCTTGGCCGGGATGGCAAACGCCGGCGTGCCCGACACGAACCCGGCGAAAGAATTGAAACCCAAAGGAGTGCTCCAATGAGTCGTTTGATGAAAGTTCTTGCCGCCGCGATGCTTACTGCGGGGCTGACCGCGGGCGTCGCGCTGGCGCAGAGCTACCCGGCCAAAACCGTGCGCATCATCGTCCCGTTCCCGCCCGGCGGGCCAACGGATCTCGCGGCACGCATCATCGCTGAGACCATGAGCAAGTCATTCACCCATGCGGCGGTGGTGGAGAACGTGGCCGGCGCCGGCGGAGTGGTGGGCACCGAGCGCGTGGCGAAGTCCGCGCCCGACGGCTACACGATCCTGATGGGCTCCTCCGGCGGCTTGTCGGTTGCGCCCAGCCTGTACAGGAACCTTGCTTACGATCCAGCCAGGGACCTCGTGCCGGTGTCGTTGGTGTTACGCGTGCCGGGCTACCTGGCGGTGAATCCGCGCGTGCCGGTCAACAACGTGAAGGAACTGATCGCCTACATGAAAGGCAATCCCAGACTGTCGTACGCCTCTGCCGGTAACGGCACTTCGCTGCACGTCGGCATGGAACTGTTAAAGACCATGGCCGGCGTGTTCGCGCTGCATGTGCCGTATCGCGGCAGCGCGCCGGCGGCCGCGGCGTTGCTGGCCGGTGAGGTGGACATGTCGATGGACATGGGGCCGGTCATCATCCCGCACGTCAAGTCGGGCCGGCTGAAGGTACTGGCCGTGAGCACGGAAACGCGGGCGAAGGCGCTGCCGGACGTGCCCACCCTTTCGGAGGCGGGCCTCCCCGGGTTTTCGAGCTATGCCTGGTTTGGCATGATGGCGCCCGCGGGTGTGCCGCGCGAGGTCATCACGACGCTGCACGCCGAAGTGGTGAAGGCGATGGCGCCGGCCGAAGTGCGCAAGCGCATGCAGGACCTCGGGTCCGAGGTGGTGGCTGGCACGCCGGAGGAATTCGGTGCCTTCCAGAAAAGCGAAATCGAGAAGTGGGCGAAGGTGATCAAAGCCGCGGGAGTCAAGGTCGACTGAGCCGAGCGCCTGCGTCCAGAGCCATTCCCGCACGTCGCCCGTACCTGCTCCGCGCGATGCTGGCGGGGACTCGATCAGGCAAAATAGGGCTCGGCCAAACCGGAGTCGAACACCATGTCTGGCACCGCCATTGCGCGCAACTACAACGCCGCGGTCGATCTGATCGAACGCAACCTGAAGGCAGGTCGGTCCGACAAGGTCGCCTTTATCGACGACGCGGACAGCTACACCTACGCCGAACTTGATCGACGCGTGAACCGCGCTGCGAACGCGCTGGTCGCGCTCGGCGTGCGGCGCGAAGAGCGGGTCGCGCTGGCGCTGCTCGACACGATCGACTTCCCGGCCGCATTCCTTGGCGCGATCAAGGCCGGCATCGTGCCCGTGGCGCTGAACACCCTGCTGACCACACCCGACTACGAGTACATGCTGAGGGATTGCCGCGCGCAGGCGCTCATCGTGTCCGACGCATTGCTGAAGACGTTCCTTCCGTTGCTCGCGAAGCTGACCGAGCTGAAGCACGTCATCGTTTCGGGCAAGGATGCGCGGGGGTATGCGTCGTTTTCGACGCTGCTCGGGAATGCCGCAACGACCTTCACGGCCGCGGACACGTTCAGCGACGAGATCTGCTTCTGGCTCTACTCCTCGGGATCAACTGGCGCGCCCAAGGGCACCGTGCACCTGCATTCGCACCTGATCGCCACCGCCGACCTGTACGCGGTGCCCATACTCGGGATCCGCGAGTCCGACACAGTGTTCTCGGCCGCCAAGCTGTTTTTCGCCTATGGCCTTGGCAACGGGCTGACGTTCCCGCTTGCCGTTGGCGCGACGGCGGTGCTGATGGCGGAGCGCCCCACCCCGGATGCAGTATTCAAGCGCCTGGTCGAGAACAAGCCGACGATCTTCTACGGTGTGCCGACCCTGTTCGCGGCGATGCTCGCGAGCCCGAACTTCCCCCCCAAGGAGTCGCTCGCCCTGCGCACCGGCACCTCCGCCGGCGAGGCCCAGCCGGCGGACCTCCTCAGGCGCTTTACCGAGCGAACGGGAGTCGAACTGCTCGACGGCATCGGCTCGACCGAGATGCTGCATATCTTCATCTCCAACCGTCCGGGCGACGTGAAGCCGGGCACCACAGGCAAGCCCGTGCCGGGTTACGCGCTGCGCGTGACCGACGAGAACGGCAACGACGTCGCGACCGGCGAGATGGGTGACCTGCAGATCTCGGGACCGTCTGCGGCGCTGATGTACTGGAACCAGCGCGAGCGGACCAAGAATACCTTCCAAGGTCCCTGGACCCGAAGCGGCGACAAGTACAGCATCGATGCCGACGGCTACTACACCTACGGGGGGCGTTCGGACGACATGCTCAAGGTCGGCGGGATCTATGTCTCGCCGGTGGAGGTGGAGGCGGCGCTGATCACCCACCCTGCAGTGCTCGAATGCGCGGTGGTCGGGCACGAAGACGCCGACCAGCTGGTCAAGCCCAAGGCCTTCGTGGTGCTCAAGTCGGGCGCCAAGGTGAGTGAAGAGGAGCTCAAGGCACACGTGAAGGCGGCGCTCGCGCACTACAAGTTCCCGCGCTGGGTGGAGTTCGTGAACGAACTGCCAAAGACCGCGACCGGGAAGATCCAGCGCTTCAAACTGCGCGGCTGAATTTTATAAACGTGCGCTAGCGGACAGACCGGGAGTTCGTGCCGGCGTCATATGGAGGCCCGCAATGGAGTCGGAGTCTCGTCATGAACATCACGCTCGGAGTCGGACCGCTGGTCTCGCTGATCGCCGGCATTCTCATCCTGATCGTGCCACGCCTCCTGAACTATATCGTCGCGTTCTACCTGATCATCATCGGCCTGGTGGGAGTGTTCGGACTGGGTGGCGCCCACATCTGACGGCGGCGCGCGAGTTTGGTGTGGAATTCGTGAAATTTGTACAGATTTATTTCTAAAAATCACCGTCTGTTGCGGGTTCCGTGTCAGTTCGTGTATCGATAAAGATACACTACAGGACTTAGCATGACTTCCCCGTCATGTGTCGGGAGTACGCGTTGGCGCGTCACGGTCGTCGCCGAGCGCATCGGGGAAGCCCAGCGTCAGCACGACCCGCTTGCGGGTACCCGCATCGTCGGCGCAGGCATCCGGGTCGCGACCGTCCTCCAGGCCGAGGTCCACAACCAGCCCACTTGATCGTCGAATTCGGCGTGGCAACAACCGGCAGGCCCGCATTGCTGCTGTATCCCTTAAGAAGCACTGCTATCCATTTGTATCCCGATCGTATTACAATGGCAAGGATGAAGCCGGATCCCATACCGAAAGCAGGCCCGCAGAACGACGCCCTCTGCATCGAGCTGGGCCGCCAGGCACGCTCGGTGCGGCAAGAGCGCGGCCTTTCGATCCGCGCGGCCGCCGAGCACTTGCGCTGCTCACCCCGCTTCGTCCACCAATTGGAGCAGGGCAAGCCAACTGCGAGGATGGATAAAGTGCAGCAGGCGCTCGCTGGCCTTGGGCTGCAACTGAGCGTGCACACGGCGCAAGCGGGCCGAGCCCAGGCGCCTCATGCCGCGCAGGTCGAAGCACGCGCGAAGCAGAGCCTGTACGAGGAAAAGCTCGCGCGCGCGCACGACAGGATTGCGGCCAGGCTCGCACTCGAAGCGATCGATTCCGCCGACCTCGAGCGTGCGCGCAGCCAGGTACGCAAGTGGTCCGAAGAGCGGATCTGCAGCCGCTGGTACATCGACCGGTGGAGCCGGATCCTCTCTGGCAGCGGCAGCGAAATCGCCGCGAAGTTGCTCGCGCTTGGCAAGGACGATGCCAAAGCGCTGTTCCAGAACACGCCCTTCGGGTTCCTCGTGCGCGCGATACTGCGCGCATGAACCTCCAGCAGCTCGACCGGCTGTTCAGCGCGGTTGCCCGCAAGCACCACGTCAAGACCTTCGTCGTGATGGGCAGCCTCACGGTCCTGGGGCTGATCAACGAGCGTGCCATTCCCGACGCGATGACGGTGTCGGCCGAAGTCGACGCCTACCCGGAATCCGATCCCGGCCGCGCGTTCGAGATCGCCGACGACTTTGGCCTGGGCAGCGAGTTCGAACAGCAGAACGGTTACTACTACGACGCAGTGTCTCCCGCGCTTCCGACGCTTCCGCGCGGCTGGGAGCAGCGCCTCATTCCGCTCCCGCTGCCGGGAGGGACCCTGGTCAAGTTCATCGAGCCCCATGACGCGGCGATCGCCAAGCTCTCGCGCGGTGCGCGCAAGGACATGCAATGGATCCGTGCCGGGATAGCTGCGTCGATCCTGTCGGCGGCGACGCTCGAGTACCGCTTCAGGGAAACGGTGTTTGCCGACGATGCCGAGCGGGAAAGGGTGCGTGGAGCGATTGCGAAGGAGATGAAGAGGGCGGGATTCAAGCCGCGCGGCTGATCGCGCTGGAACGAAATTCGAGCGGAAAATCGGCGAAATTTTAAATATTTTATTTAAGATATCTTCTTCTGTAACCGATTTTCTGGGAGTTCGTGTATCGATAAAGATACACTTTCTGGCTTGGCACGGCTTCTCTGTGATGCGCCGGGAGTGTGCGCACCGCGCCGCAGGGATGTTTGGCTAGTGATCCCGTGCCAGTACGCGGATGGTGCGAGCCACCACACGCGCTGCGGCGGAAAGCGGGCGCGCGGAGGAGAGCGCGAGCCACGTAGTCTGGTGTATGCCCGGTCGCACCAGGCGCGTCGCGGCGAGTTCCCCGCTCTTCAACTGGCGTGCGAAGGGCTCGCGGGGCGAGAGCGTGCATAGCTCCGAGCCGGTGATCGCCTCGGCGATGAGCGGCGTTGAGCCCGCTTCCATGGCGATGTCGAGTTCGAATCGCTGAGAGGCCGCCAGCGCTACGAGCAGGCTCGTCAGGCTGTTCGGGCTCACCGGCATGGCGAGCGGGATTCCGGCGAGCGCGCGCAGCGGAACCTCCGGCGAGCGCAGCATTGGATGCCCCGAGGGGCCGATGAGAAATACGTCGGCGTGCAGCAGCGGCTCGGCGTCGCGCACCCGGCCGCGGCGGTAGCGATTGAACAGGCCGACCTCGATGCGTCCGGAGGCGAGCCACTCCTCGACCACGCCGCTGTAGGCCTCGAGGACGCGCAACTTGATGCCGGGAAAGTCGCGGCGTAATCGACCCGTGAGCGCCGCCACCAGACTTCGCGCCGCTACGGGCACCACGCCAATATTGACTTGCCCCGAGGGGCGGTCCTGCGCGTCGCGCGCCGCCTCGGCGAAAGCATTGGCGTCAGCAAGCAGCGTACGGGCGCGCGGTGCGAGGCGTTCGCCAAGTTCGGTGAGCGTCGCGCCGCGGCCGGTGCGGTGAAAGAGCCGCCCACCCACCTCGCGCTCCAGCGCCGCCACCTGCCGGCTGAGGGCGGAGGCGTCGATGCCAAGTACTGCTGCAGCGCGGGAGAAACTGCCATGCTCGGCAATGCCATCGAAGGCTCGCAACGCGCGCAGATCCATGGCGTAACCCTTGTGATTTCGACATTACTGGTATGACGGACATGATGTTACCGCAAGCCTGTCCTGAAGGTAACCTGCAACGAGATGCTATCCGCCAACGTCCACGCCATGAAGCGCGTCGCCTGCCCACACGCAGGTGGATCGCATGCGCTCGCCTGCCATACCTGGGGGCCGGCAACGGCCCCGGTGGTGCTGTGCGTGCACGGTCTCACGCGTAACGCACGCGACTTCGACGCGCTTGTCGCGCGTCTCGTCCCCGCCTTTCGACTGGTCAGCGTCGACCTGCCCGGCCGGGGCGACAGCGAGTTGCTCGCAGACGCCACGCTGTACAACGACGACACCTATCTCGCAGACTTGCAGCGCGTGATGAACTCGTTCACGCCAGGCGAGGTGCGCTGGGTGGGCACTTCGCTCGGAGGCCGGCTTGGCATGAAGATGGCTGCGCAGGATCCGGAGCGCATCTCGGCGCTGGTTCTGAACGATATCGGCGCCGAGATCGACGGCGGCGACCTCGCGCGCCTGCGCGAGCAGGGCGCGGTCGAGGTATCCTTTGCGAACCGCGCCGATGCCGAGGCCTGGATGCGCGAGCGCTACGCGGCTTTCGGCCGCTTGAGCGACGCGCGCTGGCGGGAATTCACCGCGCACAGCGTGGCGCTGGACAGCGAAGGTCGCTATCGGCCCCGATTCGACCAGCGCGCGGTACCGGCCGCGCGGGTGGGCGGGCGCGTGGACTATTGGGACCTTTACCGTGCCATTCGTTGCCCGGTGCTGGTGCTGCGCGGCGCCGACTCGCAGCTTCTCAGCCGTGCCACCTGCGAGGCGATGGTCGCCAGCGCGGGAGATCGGGGCGGCCCGGACACGCGATGGATCGAAGTTCCGCAGGCGGGCCATGCGCCCGACCTGAGCCTGCCCGGTCTTGTTGAGTCGATAGCTGAATTTCTGGAGGAAATCCGATGAAAAAACTGCTCCTGCTTGCCGTTGTTCTGCTGCCACTTTCGGTCTCGGCGCAACCGTCGCTCACGCGCTTCATCGTCCCCTACCCGCCAGGTGGCGGCACCGACATCACTGCGCGCGCGTATGCCGAGGCGCTGCGCGTTGCGCTCAAGCGCAACGTCATAGTCGAGAACCGCGCGGGCGCAGGCGGCCAGGTCGGCGCGGCGAGTGTGGCCAAGTCGGGCGCCACTGACGGCTCGATGATATTGCTGGGCAATGTCGCCATCAACGTGCTGGCCCCGCTTACGCATCGCCAACTGCAGTTCGATCCGGTGAAGGACCTGGTTCCGGTGAGCCTGCTCGGGCGGCTGGACATCGCTTTCGGGGTCGGCCCTGACATTCCGGTGAAGAATGTGAAGGAATTCGTTGCTTGGGCCAAGGTACATCCGGCTCAGTCGAACTTCGGCCACCCCGCAGCAGGCAGCCTGCCGCATTTCTTCGGCCTGCTGCTGGGCAAAGCCACGGGCATCGACCTGCTGGCAGTGCCCTACAAGGGTAGCCCGGCGATGAACAATGACCTGATGGGCGGGCAGCTCACGAGCGTCATGAATGCGGCCACGGACGTCATTCCGCTGCATAAGGCCGGGCGCATCCGCATGCTCGCCTCGGCCGGCGAGCAGCGCTCGCGCATGGCCTCCGATGTGCCAACCTTCATCGAGCAGGGCTTTCCGGAGATTCGCGGCACCAGCTGGTTCGGGCTATTCGCGCCCGCGGGTACTGCGCCCGACGAGGTGCAGCGTTTGTCGGAGGCGGTTCGCAAGGGCGCCGCCGATCCCCAGGTAAGGAAGGTGGTCGAGGCGATTGGAATCGACCCCGCCGCGAGTTCGCCGGAGGAATTCGCAAAATTCATTGAAGCCGAGCGGGTGCGCTGGGCGCCGGTGGTTAAGGCCTCGGGCTTCACGGCGGATTGAGCTTAGCCCCGTGAGTGCACAGGTCGGTTGCCCCCCTGGGAACGGGCAGGTCGGTGGCCCACGGAAGAACGCGCAGGCCGGTGGCCCGCTTAAGGGCCTTCGCATCCTCGACATTTCCACCGTCGTGGCGGGGCCGTTCGCCGCGACGCTGCTCGCGGACCTGGGCGCCGATGTGCTGAAGGTCGAAATGCCCGGCACCGGCGATGCGCTGCGCGCACTGGCGCCGCACAAGGACGGTGTGCCGCTGTGGTGGAAGGTCACCAACCGCAACAAGAAGGGCATTACCCTCGACCTGCGCAAGTCCGAAGGCAGGGCGCTGCTTGGCAAGCTGGTGGCGCAGCACGAGGTGCTGGTGGAGAACTTCCGACCGGGCACGCTGGACGCCTGGGGGATCACGCGCGAATGGCTGCAGGCGATCAATCCGCGGCTGACCATACTGCGCGTGACCGGCTTCGGCCAGACCGGGCCCTATCGAAATCGCCCGGGCTTCGCGCGTGTGTTCGAGGCAATGAGCGGGTTCACCCGGATGTGCGGAGAGGAGGGCGGCACGCCTCTGCATCTGGGATACCCGATCTCGGACGCGATCGGCGGACTGTTCGGCGCGATCGGCATTCTGTCCGCACTGTTCCACCTCAGGGATGATCCGGCCGCGCGTGGCCAGGAGATCGACGTGTCGATGACCGAGGCGATGCTGCGTACCCTCGATTTTCTCGCCATCGAATATGACCAGCTTGGCGCGGTGCGCACGGCTTCGGGCAATCGGAGCCAATACGCGGCGCCGGGCAACGTCTATCGTACCGCGGATGGGAAGTGGGCTTCGATCGCCGCCTCGACTCAGAGCATCTTCGCGCGGTTCTGCGCAGCCCTCGACCTTGGACAATTGTTGCAGGATGCGCGATTTATCGATAACCCGTCCAGAGTGAAAAACCGGGATTCGCTTGACCTGATCGTCGGCGCCGCGATCGCAAAATTGCCGATGGCCGGCCTGCGCGCGCGGCTGGAGGCACACGAAGTCGGGTTCTCGCCAATCTACGATGCCTCCGACATCTTCACCGATCCGCAGTTCGCTGCGCGCGAGGCGATCGTGCGGGTGCCAGACAGTGAGCTGGGCGAGGTGCGCATGCAATGCGTGGTGCCGCGCTTTTCCGAATCGCCGGGCGGTGTGCATCGCGCCGGTCCGGCGCTGGGCGAGCACAACGTGGAAGTATTTGGAGCGCTGGGAATATCCGTCGGAGAATTGGCCCGGCTCAAAGACGCAGGAATCATCTAGGAGGAGTCGACGTGAAACAGCTCTTGTTCGTCCTGACGCTCTGCTGCGCTTCGCTCGCGCACGCGCAATCCGGCAAGGTGACGCATCTATACGTCGGGTTCCCGCCTGGGCAGGCCACTGACTTGATTGCGCGATTGCTCGCCGACCGGCTCGGGCCGGCGCTCGGCGAAACGGTGATTGTCGAAAACAAGCCGGGCCAGGGCGGCAGCCTGCTGCTGGGGCAGCTCGCCAGGATGCCGCCTGACGGCAACAGCCTCGTGCTGGCGCCGCTCGCCTCGATGGTGGCGAACCCGCATCTGTACCGCAAGAGCATCCACTACGACTCGCGCAAGGACTTCGAGCACGTGGCGATGGTGGCGGACCTGCCCTTGCTCCTCGTCAGCAATCCGGCGATGCCTTTCAAGTCACTCCCCGAGATGATCGCCTACGCGAAGGCAAACCCGGACAAGCTGACGAACCCCTCATCGGGCAACGGCACGCTGTCGCACCTGGGCTTCGAGGACCTCAAGCGCCGCGCCGGGATCAACATCCTGCACGTCCCCTACCAGGGCAGCGCGCGCGCGATGGCCGACCTTGCCGGGGGTACCGTTCAGGTTGCGCTCGACACCATTACAGTCACGCGCCCGCTGATCCAGGCCGGACGGCTGCGCTTGCTTGCGAGCGCCTACGGGACGCGCTTGCCCGATTTCGCCGACACGCCGACGATCGCCGAGCAGGGTTTCCCTGGTTACAGCCTTTCTGCGTGGCTGGGGATCGTCGCCCCGGCGGGCACGCCCAAGGCACGGGTGCAGCGGCTGAGCACCGAACTAGTGAAGATCGTTCGCCTGGCGGAGATCACGGAGAGGTATGGCCGTCTTGGCACGATCCCGCGCACCATGGAGCCAGCGGAGTTCCATGCGTTCGTCATTTCTGAATACCAGCGCTGGGAAGATATAGTGAAGGCGTCAGGCGCGAAGGTGGACTAGATTCGGGTACGGCGGGTGCGCGCCGGCGCAGGCTGAATATTTCCTTGCGCAGCGTAAAATTTGAATGAATTAGTTCTTACCTGTCCGCTTCCAGAATGGCGTTCCTGTCAGTTCATGTATTGGTACCGATACACCGTGAGCTTCAGCAGCCGGTGCCGGTCAGCTTCCTCGAGAGCGCGTTCGCGCGGGAAATGCGTTCTCGGTAGTCCGGGTGCGTCGCGCGGAAGCGGTCGGCCTCGATGCCCGCCGCGCGCGCGCGCAGCAGGCGCAGCGTGCGAACCGATCCGCAGGGGCTGAATCCCGCGGCCACCGCCCATTCCATGCCCTTGATGTCGGCTTCGCGTTCTTCGTAGCGCGAGAACGAGGTGTTCACCGCGATGATGCCCGCGATGGCGTTCGAATCGCCGATGATGGTCTGGTTGCGCTCCTTGCGCGTTGCGCCGTGCGCGTAGTGCAGGTGCGCCGCCTCGTGCCCGATGCTGGTCGCGAGCGCGTCCCGGTCGTCTCCGATCGCCGCGAGGAACGGCAGCGTCAGCGCGATGCGCCGGTCGTCGCCGGCGCCGGTGGCGAATGCGTTCAGCGCTTTGCTGTCGACCAGCGTGATCGCAGCGGTAATCCCGCTCTGCGCGCGGATCTTCCGGGTGACTTCAAGCAGGTTCCTTGCATGCATGGCTGCCACGCGCCGGAGCGACCCGTCCGGCGTCACGAGTTCCCCACCCGCATGTTCGGCCGCGTTCCACCAGGCCTCGCCGGGTGTCCACACGTGAAACTCCGGGGCGGTCGCGGGCGTGACGGCGCAGCCTGGCAGCAGCGCGGCCAGCAGCACGCCCGCCATCGCCGCAACGCTGGCGAGATTCATCGCCGCAGCCCGCCTTGTATCCATAAATTGTCTGTCCGGGGCGAAACCGCCCTGGTGGAATTGCCGAACACGCCGCGCAGAAAGATGGTGGAATATGCATTGCTTTGCGCAAGATTGGTAGCATGAGCAGCATGATCAACGCGCAGCAATCGAACGCGGCCCGGCGAGGTCGCGCTGCCGGCAATTCCAGACTGAAAGGAAGTCGAGCATGAAACACGGCGTCGTAGTGGCAGGACTCGTCATCGGACTGGCAGCGGCAGGGATTGCGACGGCGCAATCGAAGGCGCCCGCGCAAGCTTATGCTCCTGGCCTGGGCGAGATCATGGCGCTGCAGCAGATGCGGCACACCAAGCTCTGGCTCGCCGGCAGCGTCGCCAACTGGCCGCTTGCGAGCTACGAACTTTCCGAGCTGCGCGAGGGTTTTGAAGACGCGGCGAAGTTCCACGCGAGCCATGACGGCGTGAAGGTGGCCGAGATGATTGCGAGCCTGACCCCGGCGCCGCTGGATGCCGTCGGCAAGGCGATCGAGAAAAAAAACGGCCCGGCGTTTGCAACCGCGTTCGACGGCCTGAGTGCGGCCTGCAATACCTGCCACAAAGCCGCGCAGAAGGGATTCATCCGCATCATGCGGCCGCGCGGCAGCGCGTATCCCAACCAGGACTTCCGGCCGGCCTCTAAATAGGCCGTCGCGCCGCACCGGATCAACAGGCGAACCTGCTTCGCGCAAGGAAACGTTGCGTGCACAATCGGCCTACCGCATGAATCCTCCCGCACCGCTCGCAGGCATTGTCGTCATCGAACTGGGCAACAGCGTTGCCGCACCGTTTGCCGGCCAGATCTTCGGCGACCTTGGCGCTGAGGTGATCAAGGTGGAGAAAGCCGGCGGCGACGAGGCGCGCAAATGGGGGCCGCCGTTCTGGGAGGGCGCGTCGGCGACGTTCCAGCCGCTCAACCGCAACAAGAAATCGGTGGTCTGCGACTTGCGCGATGCGGCGCAGGTCGGGGCGCTGAAGGCGCTGATCCACGCGCGCGCCGATGTGGTGCTGCAGAACCTGCGGCCGGGGCAGGTCGATGCGCTCGGCCTGGATGCCGACACCCTGCGGCATGACAAGCCCTCGCTGGTGTACTGCAACCTGGGCGCCTTCGGCCGCACCGGGCCGTACAAGGACAAGCCCGGCTACGACCCGCTGATGCAGGCCTTCGGCGGCATCATGAGCACGACCGGCGAGCCCGGCCGCCCCCCGGTGCGCGTGGGTGCCTCGGTGGTCGATATGGGCACCGGCATGTGGGCGGTGATCGGCGTGCTCAGCGCGCTGCACGCGCGCGCTGCGGGGGGCAGCGGCGGGGTGGTCGACGTGTCGCTGTTCGAAACCGCTGCAACCTGGGTGTCGCTGTTCGCAGCGCAATACCAGGCCTCCGGCGACGTTCCGGGAAGATACGGCTCGGGCGCGAACGGGATCGTCCCGTACCGTGCCTATGCAACGCGCGACAGCGACCTGGTCGTGGCCGCGGGCAGCGATGGGCTGTTCCGCAAGCTCGCGAATGTGCTCGGCCACCCGGAATGGACCAGTGACGAGCGTTTCGCGACCAACCCGCAGCGCGTCGCATCGCAGGCGGTCCTGAATAGCCTCATCGAGGGCGAGATGGCGAAACGCACCAGCACGGAGTGGACCGAGCTGCTTGAAGCCGCCGGCATTCCCTGCGCGCCGGTGCAGAATGTGGCCCAGATGATTGCGCACGAACAGACCGCCGCGCTTGGCCTGCTGCAGGACGTTCCAGGCAGCGCGATGAAGTTCATCGGCCTGCCGGTGAGTTTCGACGGCGTGCGCCCGCTGCTGCGCAGCCGCCCGCCCGCCGTGGGCGAGCACAACGACGAACTCTTTCCGCAACCAGACGGTGACCTATGAACCTGCCGACCAGTACGCTTCCAGACTATGCAACCCTGAAAACCGAAATCGCGGCGCCGCACGTGCTGCTCGTGACCATGAACCGCCCCGAGGTGGCCAACGCGCTCAATACCCAGATGGGTCGCGATTTCCTCGACCTGTGGACACGCCTCACCGAAGATGCGGAGGACGTGCGCTGCGTCGTGCTGACCGGCGCGGGCGAGAAGGTGTTCTGCGCGGGCGGCGACCTGAAAGAGCGCAACGGCATGACCAAGGCGCAATGGCAGCGCCAGCACGAGATCTTCGAGCGCCAGTACTGGACGCTGGTCGACCTGCCGCTGCCGGTGATCGCCGCGGTCAACGGGCATGCGTACGCGGGCGGGTTCGAGACCGTGCTCTCGTGCGACTTTGCCTACGCCGTGAAGTCCGCGCGCTTCGCGCTGACCGAGGTCACGCTGGGCATCATGCCCGGCGCCGGCGGCACGCAGAACCTGCCGCGCGCGGTCGGCGAGCGGCGTGCCAAGGAAATCATCATGACGGCCAAACCCTTCAGCGCGCAGCAGGCACTTGAGTGGGGCGTGGTCAACGCCGTGTGCGAGCCGGCGGAACTCATGCCGCGCGTGCTTGAGACCGCCGCCGCGATCGCCGGCAACGCGCCGCTGTCGATCCGACAGGTGAAGAAATCGGTGCGCTGGGGCATGCAGATGGAACTCAAGACCGCCTATCGCTTCGAAGTCGAGGCCTACAACCACCTGGTCGAAACAGAAGACCGCTATGAAGGCATCAAGGCATTCAACGAAAAGCGCAAGCCGGTATTTAAAGGAAAGTAGATGAGCGTGAAGATCGAAGATGTCCGAGTACCTCTGGGCGAAGACTTCCCCGAGATCCGCGACAGCGTGCGCCGGATCTGCGCGAGGTTTCCCGGCACCTACTGGCGCGACCTGGAGGCGAAGGAGGCCTATCCGACCGAATTCGTCCGCGCACTGACCGAAGCGGGCTACCTCGCCGCGCTGATTCCCGAGGAGTACGGCGGCGCAGGGCTTCCACTGCGCGCGGGCGCGGTAATCCTCGAGGAGATCCACGCCTCGGGCTGCAACGCCGGCGCCTGCCACGCGCAGATGTACATCATGGGCACGCTGCTGCGCCACGGCAGCGCGGAGCAGAAGCAGCGCTATCTGCCCAAGATCGCCAGCGGCGAGCTTCGCCTGCAGGCGTTCGGCGTCACAGAGCCGACCACCGGCACCGACACCACCAAGCTGAAAACCCGCGCGGTGCGCGAGGGCGACCACTACCTGATCCACGGCCAGAAGGTCTGGACCTCCCGCGCGCTGCATTCCGACCTGATGCTGCTGCTGGCGCGCACCACGCCGATCGAGCAGGTGAAGAAAAAGACCGAGGGCCTGTCGGTGTTC
>JBBQVP010000103.1:0-15319 GCA_038211455.1 Burkholderiales bacterium | reverse complement strand
GGCCAAGCCTGCCCCCCGGAAAAATTGCGGTTCGCCCGGGTCCGATGATGGCGGCGACCGACGAAATCCAGATCACCGTTCGTGGCAAAGGAGGCCACGCGGCGATGCCGCACCTGGGTGTGGATCCGGTCGTCCTTTCGGCGCACATCATCACTGCGCTGCAGACCGTGGCGAGCCGCAACGTGAACCCGGTCGACGCCGTGGTCATCAGCATTACCTCGATGCAGACCAGCCAGGTGGGGACGTTCAACGTGATCGCCGATGCGGTCACGCTTTGCGGCACGATTCGCACGTTCCGGCCGGAAACGCGGGATCTCGCTGAGAAGCGGCTGCACGAAATCGTCGCAGGAGTGGCTGCGGCGCTGGGAGGCTCTGCGGAAATTCAGTACCACCGCAACTACCCCGCAACGGTAAATACGGAGCGCGAAGCGGCGTTCGCGGCGAAGGTGGGAGAGAAGGTTTTCGGTTCCGGAAACGTCATCACCGACGCCGATCCCACGATGGGCGGGGAAGATTTCTCCTACATGCTGCTGGCCCGGCCCGGTGCGTATGTCTGGCTAGGCCAGGGGGGTGGGCCGATGAGTTGCTTCCTGCACAACCCGAATTACGACTTCAACGACGACGTAATCCCGCTGGGCGCCGGGTACTTGGCCTCGCTGGTCGAGGAAGCGCTGCCGATAAAGTAAAGCACCGCCCGGTACCCGCGGGGCCGGTGCCAACGCACCTCGAACGACACCGAAAGCGTTACCTTCCGAACAGGCCCTTGAGCTTGTCCTTGACACCGCCGCCAGCAGCGCCGGTTGCCGACTTCAATTGTTCCGTGATCTTGCCCGCGCCTCCGCCGAACGCGCCTCCGACGGAGCCGAGCACGCCGGAGAAGTCGATGCTCCAGTCCGGCTTTTCAAGCGGCCCGTAGAGTTTGACCGGCACAGTGAGGCCGACCGCATCCGCGGGCCCACCCTGCCCTTTCGTCGTAGCCGCCAGAGTGGCCTTCGCCAGATAATCGATCTTCGAATTCCCGATATCGACGTTGCCCACCCCGGCCAGGCGCAAGAACGGCGAAGCCATCTTCAAGTCATCGTTTCGGGCCACGCCGCCTTTGATGACGAAACTGGCGCTCATTTCGGAAAAATCCGTCTTCTTTCCACTGTCATTCCCGCGTTGCGCGGATTTGGAGCCGAGCGTGGACTTGAAGTTGCGCAGGCTTTCGGCGAGGTTGATGCCCTTGATTGCGCCGTCTTTCAGCTCGACTTTCGCACTCCCCGCGAGGGCTTTCTTTAGTGCGGTTACGCTGCTTCCTGTGGTTTCCACGTCCAGACTCAGATTGCCACGCCCCTCAAGCAGGTCTTTCTTGGCGACATCCCGCAGCAGTGGCCCGATGAACACGCCGTTCAACTTGTTCGCCAGCTGAAATCGGTTGCTGTTGGCATCAACGGTCAGGCTGCCACTCAGGGTCCCGGTGTAGAGCCCGGCCGAATAGTGCGGCACCACGAGCTTTCCACCGGAGAGCTTGATCTCAGCCTTGATATTCTGCAGCTTCGCCTGCTTGACCTGCAACGCACCGACCTGCACCTTTCCCTCCACCTGCGGCCCTTTCAGCGCCGACAGGTCGATCGGCTTGTCGGGCTGCGCCTCCGCAGCCGGCTTCTCGACGAGGTACCGGTCCAGGTTCAGGCGATCAACATTCAGATCGAATTTTGCGTGCAGGGGTTGCAGCTTCGACGCAGCGAACGTTGCCTTGATCGTTGATTCGTCGAATTTTGTAGAGAAATCGGCCGATGCCGACTGCTTCGCCAGGTTCGCCTTGAGCGACGCCCGCAGGGGAAGCGTCACGGTTTTCTGCGGGATCGCCGGGCCTGAGAATGTCAGATTGGCGAGCACGGCTGGAAGCTCCCAGCTCCTGTCGGTAAGGCTCGCCTTGATCGGCGTCTCCACATGGGCCTTAAGCGCGTTGCCCTCGAGTTTTGCATCCAGCTCAAGCACAAACGCAGCGATCGACAGCGCGGCAGCCGACCCTTCGATCGCCGAAACCTTGAGCGTGGCGTCCACGCTGCGCTGTGGCCCCCTTAACGTGAGCGATCCCGCAATCCCCGCGCCAGTCGCCTTGTCCGGCGTGACTTTCACCTCGGGCGCGCTGAACGTGGCGCTCAGCGTGTCGCGGTCCATCCCGCCCTTCGCTTCGAACGCCAGTCCCTTGAGCTCGAACGACTCCTTCGCCAGATCCAGGCGCATGTTTCCACCAAGACTGATCTTTACTTCGACCTGCGGCTTGGTTCCCCTGATGTCCGCGCGAAATGCTATCGCGCCACCCGCTTCGTTCGCGATGGGGCCGATGTCAAGGTTCGGGACCAATACCGCAATCGTCTGTCCGGTTGATTCGTCCCGATAATTCAAGGCGACGTTTTCGATCTTCGCCCCGGCCAGATGGATCGCCGGCGGCTTTCCCCTCGACTCCGTGTGCGGCGCCTCTCCGCTGTCGTGCTTTTCCGGCTTTCCAGCTAGATCGGCGAAATTCATCGAGCCGTCTTTGGCGCGAACGATATTTACCTTCAGCCCGGAAAGCGAGAGCGCATCGATCTGCAGGCTCTTCCGGAGCAAGGGCATCAGCCTGACTGCAACCTTGAGCGATTCAAGCGACAGGAACTCCTTGTCGCTCGCGCTCTCGGAAAGCCGCGTCCGGCCCAGATCCAGGGTAACCGACGGAAACAGCGACAGCCGTGGGGTCCCCTCGATCACAAGCGTTCGCTGGAAATCCTCCTTCATCTCGCGTTCGAGGCGATTCTTGAGAAACGCACCATCCACGATCATCATGGCTGCTACCAGCCCGATCACGGCGAGGAGTGCGAATCCGCCAAGTGTGTATAGCGCGTACTTGAATAATTTCATTTTCCTGCCTTACGGTTGGCAACGCCATATGGCACATGGCCGGTGGCGACATGTTTCTGTGCGGATTCTACGTGTCCGCTCTGGTCGTCGAAATAGATATCGGGCTGGAATGCGGACAGAAATGCGCTTTTGTCCAGGCCGCCGAG
The DNA here is from genome assembly GCA_038211455.1 of Burkholderiales bacterium. GTDB lineage: Bacteria > Pseudomonadota > Gammaproteobacteria > Burkholderiales > SG8-39 > SZAS-79. Next base: position 12,287 of record JBBQVP010000103.1, on the reverse strand, counting down.
AAACATGGCCTCGTCGACACCGATATTCCAGTTCATCAGCGTGCGCACGGCGCGTTCGTGCGCCGGAGCACTGCGCGCGGTGACCAGCGCGGTGCGGATCCGCATGGGGACTTCGCTGCCTGCCGTCTGCAACCGGTGGAGGGCCTCGAGCAGCGGCTTGAACGGGCCGGGCGGCAAGGGGCGCAACGCATGCTCGGTTTCATGCCGCTGGAACGCATCCAGTCCTTCGCTGTGGAAAACCATTTCCGCCTCGTCAGAGAACAATACCGCGTCGCCGTCAAAGGCAATCCGGACTTCGTCCGCGTGGCGTTCGGCCGCCTGTGCCGACTCCGGTACGACCCGCGCGGCCGGAAACCGTGCTTCCAGCGCACCGCGTACGTCCTCGTCATTGGCCGAGAGAAACAGGTTGGCATGCAGCGCCTCAAGGTAACGGTAGGCGTTGCGGCCACGCGTGAATACGCCACGCTCCAGCTTGAGCCCCGCGTGCTGGGCCGAACGAAACACGCGCAAGCCGGATACCGGATCGTTCTTCGAAAGGATCACCACCTCGACCCGCTGCACGCCCCCCGTGTTGAAGGCGAGCAGTTTCCGAACCAGCGGGAACGCCACCCCGTGCTTCGCCACCTCCTCAAGGCGATCCAACTGCAGCGCCATGTAAGCCGCATCGCCACTTCGATCGAACACCTTGTTCTCTTCCTCGAAATCGAACAGGGCACGCGAGGAAATGGCCACGACCAGCTTACCGTCGAAGGATACGGGCATGAATGCTTCCGCACACCGGCGAATCCGGCGCTCTATTGCGTGAATTGTACTGCCGCCCACGAACCGAATCTGGCCGGGCCCAGCGGACCCGAGCCCGGGATACGCCTCAGCCCTCGAACACGTACCCGCTAGGAACACCCAGAACAGTGGTGCGCATGCAATAGCGATGCGCGCGCGGATCGAAATCCGCTAGCGCGAGATGCATGGTGCTGCGGTTGTCCCACATGATGATGTCGTCCTTTGCCCACTTGTGCCGGTAGGTAAAAAGAGGGTCGACGCTGTGCTCGAAAAGAAAGCGCAGCAGGGGGGCCGATTCACGCTCGGTCATCCCGACGATTCGCTTTGTCATCTGTTCGCTGAGGTAAAGCGATTTCCGGCCCGTCTCCGCGTGCGGGCGCACCAGCGGCTGGGCGATCGGCGGATTGGCGACCCGTAGTTGCGCGACCAGGGCAGGGTCGCGCTTTTTCATGTTCTCGACGCCCATGTAATCGTGCACGGCCCAGAGGTCGGCGATGACCTTCTTCATGGCGTCCGACAATGCCTCATAGGCCTTTTCGGTACTGGTGAATATCGTGTCGCCACCGACTTCAGGCAGGATCTGCGCGTGGAAGATCGATCCAAGCGGAGGTCGCAGCGTGTAGGACAGGTCCGAGTGCCAGTGGCGCCCGACGTTCTCGCTCACCGAAGGCTTTCCGCCGACCGGAATCGTGGAAAGCACGAACAGCTCCGGATGGTCCGGATGACGAAACGGCTTGAGCGTGTCGTGAAGATCCAGTTCGCCGAATCGCCGGCTGTAGGCAATCAGTTGATCCGGAGAGATGCTCTGGCCGCGCAGCAGCACGATGCCATTCTCATTCCACAATTTGCGAATCATCGCGATCGTCGCAGCCGGCAGGGTTTCGCGCAGGTCAACACCCGCGATCTCGACGCCGAATGCATTCGACAGACGGCGCACCGTCAGGTTTTCATCGGTAGGTTTCGTCATCGCCCGCTCCTGGTTTCGGATTCCCTCCAGGCCCGCACGTCACGCAGGCCGCTCGGCGGCGTGACACCGCCGCGAATTGCACCTGCCGCTGTGCTGCCCCACAGCACGCCGTAGTCCGCCGGCAACTCGCGACTGCCAGGCATTGCGAGCCATAACCTGTAGACCAGGCGTTTTTTCTCGGCTTCGTCGTAGTCGACGATCGCGGTGCGCGAATGGTAGGTGACATGATTATTCAGCAACTGGATATCTCCCGCCTCCATGCGCGTTTGCAGGCAAAGCGCGTCGGCCAGTTCGGCGAGCATATCCAGTGCTTCGTCCTGCGTCGGGCGCAGCTTCGGTGTCGCAAGAAATTTTTGCGCTGATTCGACGTACGAGCGCGAATACTGACTGGTGAATCTTCCCTGGTGGATCCCGAACACTGGATTCACGTAGAAAGGCAGCTCGCCGGCCACCTCCTCGCTCTGCCGACTGTGATGGTAGGGGTTAAATAGCTCCTCCAGCAGGTCGGGCCTGCGCGCCAGCATCGCATTGTGAATTGCGGGCGTGCTGACAATCCGGCTATCCCCGCCTTCCCGGCACTGCCTCGCGCACAACAGGGCGACCACATCGCAGCGATCGGTATGGAACCGCAGTGAAGAGGCGGTGCGGTAGCCTCGGGAATCCGGCCTGCCGAGCCGGTCCCCGTAATCCCGCACTTCTGCGAAAAACTCGCCGTCCCTGTTCTGCGATACCGCCGTGCCCAGATGCGCCCCGATGCCCCACAGCACCCAGCGCAGGTCCTCCATCGAGAACTCCTCGGCCGGGATACCGCGCAGATTCGCAACGCCGCATCCATGTTCGAGCGCTTCAAAGACGGCGGCAAAGCGCCGCGAAAGCACAGGCAACGGAAAATCCTCGGCCGTAACCTCATACATCCGCGACCGCGCCTGGCGGGCCGTGCCGACTGCGCGCCGAAGGTCCTCTACTTCGTCCTCAGCGAGCACGTGAATCCAGTCGCTGCGCGCAGCCATCTCGGCGCCCAGCCAGACCTCTGGCCCCTCGAGCGGCTGCCGGGTGGCCGGTCTTGCAGCAGGCATCTCAGCGGCCACGCTTTTTCGCCGGCCGTGGCGCCTCGGCGGCGCTCTCCTGGATCACTGCAAACACATCGATTTCCATCAGTAGCTCCGGTCGGGCGAGGCCCTGCACGATGACGCCCGTCGACACCGGATGAACGCCCTTGAGCCACTTGCCCACTACCCGGTATACCGGCTCGCGATACGCCCGGTCGGTTACATAGATCACGATCTTGCAGACATCCTCGAGCTTCGAGCCCGCCTCTTCGAGCAGGATCTTCAGGCAGCGCATTGCGTTCTCGGTCTGCGCGGCAGGATCGTTTATGCCGTGAATCTTGCCTTTCAGGTCCATGCCCGTCTGGCCGCGCACAAACACCATGTTCCCGGCGCGCACTGCCATGCAGAGGTCGTTGTCGATGTCCTGTCCCTTCCAGACCGAACGGGTATTGAACTTGCGGATCCGTGTATGAACCATGCCTTCCTCCGGTTATCCCTCAGGCTGCCGATTTGACTGCTGCGCCCATCCCGGCGGGCGCAACCTGGGTCGGCGCGTCGATACGATCCGAGAGCCCCGCGCACCGCTTTACGAGGTCGAGCGGTCCGGAGAAGTCGAACGATCCATACAGCGCGGCGAGGTGGTTGAAGTGCGGCGCCTGGGCGAACTGGACGAACGTCAGGCGGTGTCCGGCGTAATCCGAGTTAAGCAGGTCGCGCGCAAAAGCAAGCAGCTTCCTGCGATCCTCGGCCATCCAGTTGTCGTTGAGCGAGTAGAACTTGTCCATCCAGGACTTGGTTCCATCCGAGACGAATGTCGAATAGTTGGGAGTCACGCACAACTGTCCGCCGCACAACTCGCGCGCGATGTGCATGATCTGCGGAAGGTTGGAGCAGGCATGGATCCGTCCTGCATAAAGCAGCGACTGATTCGGCATCAGCAGCCCTCCCGGGCTTTTCTCCGCAAGCGCAATGGAGGCGGCCAGGTGGGCACGGATCCCCTCCCGATACGCCACCATGTCGGCGAGTTTTTCCTTCACCGACTGCATCTTGTCCAGCCCTGTCTGCCTGCAGTTCCACATCGCCGCGCCAATCATCATGTCGGCCGTGTATAGCACGCGCAGCACGTATGGGAACGCAGAGTAGCGATGCAGCGTTCCGCGGATGAATCGCGCACCTTCGGTAAAGCGGTGGAAGAACACGTCCTCCCACGGGATCAGCACGTCGTCGAGGACCATCAGCGTGTCAACCTCGTCGAACCCGTTGCTGAGGGGGTAGTCTTCCTTCGTGCCACGCCCTGCAAATCCTGACCGGCAGATGTGCTTCACCCCGGGGGCACCCATCTTGACGATACAGCCCAATGCATAGTCAGAAAGCTTTTCGTCTGACCATGCCCCGACGGTCGGCTTGAGGAACGCCTGGTCTGCATAGGCCGCAGCAGTTTCGTACTTTGCCCCGCGGATGATGATCCCCTTGTCGGTCTCCCGCACCACGTGGCACATCATGTCGGGATCCTGGTCCTGCGGGCGCTTGGAGCGGTCCCCCTTCGGGTCGGTGTTGGCCGACACGTGGAACACGTCGTCGACCAGCACGCGCTGGATGTGGCGGTCTATGTTCTGCGTGAAGCGCGGGTCGATCTTGTTCAGGACCTCGCGACCGTCATACAAAGACCACATCTCCCCGATAGTCTCGTCGCCCACGCGCGTGACCACACCCCGGATGTCCTTGAAGAAGACGTCCAGCGCGCTCCATTTGTCCCACCAGTCCTGCTGGGCATGGGGAAGCTTCAGGAGCAGCGGGTTGCGGCTGCCCGCCTCGTCGTAGCCAAACACGTCTTTGTGTGCAGGCTCATGCTGGATGTCGTACATCCGCGCCTTCACATCCACGATCGGCTTGAAGGCGGGGTGGGTGGTCACGTCCTTGACGCGTTGCCCGTCGATCCAGACTTCTCGTCCGTCGCGGAGTCCTTCGCGGTACTGCTCGCCGGTGCGCAACATGGGGAATTACTCCGGTAGATGGAATCAGGAAGCGGCAAAGGTAGCCGGGCGACGGCATCGGATAAAATACTTTTTACCGTCCAACTGTATAGGATTAGCCTATGCAACTATCCCTGCGCGCATTGCGCTACTTCGTCGCTGCGGCCGAGGCGGGCAGCGTCACGGGCGGAGCGCGCCAGGTCAGGGTGTCACAGCCCTCGATTTCCGCGGCCATCGCGCAGCTGGAGACAGGCTTTGAAGTCCAGCTTTTCGTCCGCCATCATGCCAGGGGGCTTTCGCTGACACTGGCGGGGGACCGCCTCCTCGTCCAGGCACGCAGCCTCCTCGCGCATGCGCGTGAACTCGAGCAATTTGCGGGCGCGATGGGCGATGCGCAGCGAGGGGAGGTAAGCGCCGGGTGCTTCATCACGCTGGCGCCGTTCCTGCTGCCCGGCCTGCTGGCCGGCTTTGCCGCCAGCTATCCGGAGGTAACGGTTAAGGTCGAGGAAGGCAACCAGGCCGAGGTTCTGGAGCAGTTGCGCAGCGGCCGCTGCGAGGTCGCACTCAGCTACGCCTATGGCCTGTCGGAGGAATTCGAAGCCGACGTGCTGGCCGAACTCCCGCCGCGCGTGATCCTGCCCGGGAACCATCCGCTCGCGCGCAAGCGCCGGGTCAGCCTCAAGGAACTCGCTGGCGCACCGATGATCCTTCTCGACCTGCCGCACACACGCGACTACTTCCTGTCGCTGTTTCGCGGCCTGAAGATCGAACCCACCGTCGCGCACCGCACGCGCTCCTACGAGATGGTGCGCGGGCTCGCGGCACGTGGACTGGGCTTCGGCATCCTGAACGCCATTCCCCGCCTGCCGTCAACCTACGACGGGCTCGAAGTTGTCGCGGTGCCGATCGAAGAGGACCTGCCGCCGATCTACGTGGTCAGCCTTCGCCTGAAGCGCATAGTGACCCGTCCGGCGGTGGCCCTGTTTGCAGCATTCGCCAAGCAGCACTTCGCCGAAGTCTGGCCGAAGCTCATGCAGCCGGTGCCCAGGCGCCCGCCTAGTAGCCGCGCTGCGGGTCGACGACGTTGAGAAGTGGCTCGCCGGCGCGGAGCCGGCGGAGGTTCTCGGCGACCTGGCGCGCCGCCGTCCGCGGAATTGCGACGGAGGCCAGGTGGGGGGTGATGAGCACCTGATCGAAGCCCCATAGTGGGGATTCGGCCGCCAGGGGTTCGGACAAGAATACGTCCAGTGTTGCCTCGGCAATGCGGCCCGAACGGAGTGCGGCTGCCAGCGCATCCTCGTCGACCAGTCCGCCGCGACCAACATTGACCAGCTTCGCACCGTGCGGCAGTTGCGCAATGGCGCCCGCATCCAGGATGCCCATTGTTTCCGCGGTAAGCGGCAGCATCACCACGAGGATGTCGGACCTCGCCAGGAAGGCAGCGAGCCCCTGCGGGCCATGGAACGACTCGACCCCGGGCAGATTTTTTTCCGAACGCGCCCAGCCCGCGACCTGGAATCCCTGCCGCACGAGTTCCGCCGCAGCCATCGCGCCGAGGTTGCCCAGGCCCATCACGCCGACGCTGCATGTTCCCGCTTCGCGCGGATGAAGGTAATGCCAGCGCCGCTCCCTCTGTGCGCGCGCGAACGGCACGAAGTCGCGGTGGTGGCGCAGCACGGCGGCAAGCACGTACTGGGACATCATGCGGCTCATTTCCGGGTCGGCGATGCGCACAATGGGGATCCCGGCCGGCAGCGTGCGATCCTTCACGATCGAATCAACACCCGCGCCGAGATTGATGATCAGGCGGAGGTTGGGATACTTGCGCAACTCCCCCTCCGGCGCCTTCCAAACCAGCGCGGCTTCGACATCCGCCGGATCGCCCACCTCCGGCCAGACGCGGAAATCGAGTCCCGGCGCGGCCTCGCGCAAATGCGCGCCCCAATCGGCCGGATCGTCAAACTGACTGTAGAAGAGCAGCGCCACTATTTGTAGCCCGGGGCCTGGGTCGGATCGACGGCGCGCTGGATGTAATCATTCATCTGAGGGAAATATTCCGCGAACACGCGCCCGAGCTCCTCGATCGGCGAATCGTGCCAGTCGACACGCAGGTCGATCACCGGCCAGACGAATCGGTCGACCACGTAGATTCCCGCCGAGCGAACCGGCGAAGTCTCCCCGCCCGCGTCACGGCCGGCCGAGAGCGCCGCGAGCAGGCGCTCGCCAAGATGACAGCCGGGATCGCGCGCGAACGCCTCCGCCATCGCACGCGGCACACCGTCGTTTGCCAGCAGGTTGCCGCACGCGACGCAGTCCTTGCCGTGGTGCTCGGCGTAAATGCCCAGCGATCGCGCACCCGAGTAGCTGGCCGTGCCGCCGTTCACGTCGATCACTGCAAGCTGGCGAAACTCGGCGAACGGCCGCGCCGCGATCAGCGAACGCAGAACGGCCTCCGCCCCGTACCCTTCGGAAAGCAGGTCGAGGCCAAGCTGTCCGAGCCCCGGGTCGGTGATGTTCTGGGTTGCAACCGCACCGACTCCCGCACGCGCCCAGCGACCGCAGCGGCTGGCGACGCTGATGCTGGACGAGGCAACCACGACGCCGTAGCTGCCGGACTCCGCGCAACGTGCGATCACCGAGAATGTCATAGCTGGATATCCTCTCCCGGAACGCGCCCCGGCGATTCGAGCGTCCGATAGGCCTGGTCGGAGTACAGGAGCGGCGCCCCCTCGCGCGACTGCAACCCGACGACAGTGCCGACAAACACGGCGTGAGTAGAGACGACCAGCTCCTGGGTAAGCACGCAATCGAGTACCAGCAATCCGTCCGTGAGCGCGGGCGCGCCGGTCCCGAGCACGCCCCATGTGTCGCAGGCGAAGCGATCGTTGCGCCAGCGCTCGATGCGCCCGGCAAACGAATCGGCGACGTGCCTGTGTTTGCTGTCGAGTATGTTGACCGCAAAGCACCCGTTGGTGCGCAGTGCGGCCGCCGTGGGTCCGCCCAAGTGCACGCAGACCAGAACCTGGGGGGGCTCGGCCGATGCGGTGCAAAGAGAACTGACCGTCACACCGAACCGCCCGCCGGGACCCTCAGTGGTGACCACCGACACCGGCGTCGCGGCGCGCCGCATCGCGGTGGTGAAGAGCTTGACGTCGACCGGGTTCATTGCGGCGCTCAAACCGCAGAAACCACTTCGACTTCGTTCTCGTAAACGTCGATTCGCTTGTCGTGCAACGGGATCGTCGTGCCGCTGATCCGGTTGTCGACGAGCTTGCTGAGGTCCACGTCGGCGATCACGATCTGCTCCACGTTCGGCGCGCCTTCGGCCGCGATGCCGTCGCGAGCGAACGGAAAATCCGAAGGCGTCATGATCGCGGCCTGACCGTAGTGCAGGCCAAGGCCTTCGACCGGCAGGTTGCCAACCGTGTTGGTCAACGCCACGAACACCTGGTTTTCAATGGCGCGCGCCTGGCAGCAATAGCGCACGCGCATGTAGCCCTGGCGATCGTCGGTACACGAGGGCACGAACAGGATGTCTGTGCCCAGCTCGCAGACCTTACGTGAGAGTTCCGGAAATTCAATGTCGTAGCACACGAGAATCGCGATCCGGCCATACGGCGTGTCAAACACCCGCAACTGGTTGCCCGGGTCGCTGCCCCATTTTTCCTTTTCCCATCGTGTACGGTGAATTTTCTCCTGCTCGAACACCTTGCCTTCCGGGGTGAAGAAGTAGGCAATATTGAGCAGCTTGCCGTCGCGCATTGTGGGATGGCTGCCGGCAATCACGTGCACCTTCCAGGTTTGCGCCAGTTCCTTGAACAACGAGACATAGCGTTCGGTGTAGTCGTTCATGTTGCGCACTGCTTTGCGCAAATCGGTGGTGTCCATGAACGACAGCAACTGGGTCGTGAAAATCTCCGGGAGCAGCACGAACTGCGGCTTGTAGTCCCCCGCGCTTTTCATCACGAACCGCACCTGCTCTTCGAAACCGTTCCAGTCGTGGATCGCGCGCAGCAAGTACTGGACGGCAGCGATGCGCACCGTCTGGCGCACCGGCACATGTTGCGGTTGCGTTGCACTCACTGGATTCACCTTCGCATACAGCTATAGAATGGTCGGATGATAACCTGAGTCACCCGGGCAGCACTGCGAGGCTGCACTGGGAGGCTGCACTGAGAGGCTGCACTGAGAGGCAGCACTGAGAGGCAGCACTGAGAGGCAGCACTGAGGCCGGTTCGCTTGGCCGTCAGCACACAAGACACGCAAAAAGTCCGCTACATCGCACGCACGTCGAAGTTTGGTCGGTGGGCGCAAGGGCTGGAAGGAGACGCATGCCGGTAATTATTCGCAATGCAGTGGCAGGTGACTTCGCACGCATCCGCGAACTGCAACTGAAGATTTATCCCACGATTCAGCCGTTTTCCCGCGAGCAGCACGAGCAGCACCTGCGCCATTTCCCGGCCGGGCAGCTGGTTGCGGAACTCGATGGCCAGGTCGTGGGCGCTGCGAGCTCGCTGATCGTCATCTGGGACGACTACGGGCACTCGCACTCATGGAAGGAGGTCACGGGCAACGGCTCGTTCAGCACGCATAACCTGATGGGACGGACGCTCTATGGCGCGGAAGTCTTCGTCGACCCGCAAATCCGGCGCCACGGCATCGGCCGCTCGCTGTATGCCGCGCGCAAGCGCATATGCAGGGAGTGGAACCTGCGCCGAATCATCGCCGCCGGCCGTCTGCCCGGTTATCACCATCATGCGCAGGCGATGAGCGCGAACACGTACGCGATGAAAGTCATCTTCGGAGACCTGGATGACCCGGTGCTGCGCTTCCAGATGCGCGAAGGCTTTCAGTTCTGCGGCGTCATCGAGGGCTATCTGCCAACAGACGTCGAATCGTGCGGATACGCCGCGCTGATCGTCTGGCTTAACAAGGACTATCGCGGACATCGCGGCACTGGCGTTCGCACACCGGCGCGCCCGACACAGCCAACGCCCGGGCAGAAAGCGCAATAGGCAGGGACTGGAGCGGGTGAAGGGAATCGAACCCTCGTATGCAGCTTGGGAAGCTGCCGTTCTGCCATTGAACTACACCCGCGATGGCGCCGGATTCTAAATCAGGTTGCGGCTCCCGTCAGTTTTGCCGGGCCTGGGCCGCTTGCGAGCGGCGGCAATCGTAAAACGCCGACGAACGGTCATCGTCGCGACGAACGGCAGGCGTCTGATTTCATAAATATACCTTATATTTCAGCATCTTGACTTCAATCTATGGGCACCGGTTGATGCGCGAAGTTACAAGAAAGCCGGCACTTTTACCTATCGGTGGGCTACTCGCGAGAGTAGAGTGCAAGTCATCAAGGTATTTGCGATACAGGAGATTAGCCATGTTTGCCAGAACATTGATTCTTGCCGCAACTTTTGCGATCGGGGGATGCTCCACGCTCACCGACTACGGCCCAGTCAGCAAGATGTCCCTGAAGAATGACCAGGGCAACGTCATCGGCTACAAGCAGTTGCTGCGCAGCGCGAGCACCGGCGAGGTTGTCGCACAGGTATCGCTGTTCACCCCAATCCTCGGCGATAACGGCAAGGTCGTCGGCTACGAAGAGCCCGCGCGCAGCGGCTCGATCATTCGTGACCTGAACGGGCAGAGCATCGGCGGTCGGTTCACGGATTCGCGCAGCAAGGGCTTCACGCTGGTGGTTCGCTCGCGTGGCTTCGACCAGGCGCAGGGCTCTGAGAACATTGCTTCCAGTCAGCGCAGGACTCCGGGCGTGATGCAGATCCTTGCCTCGCTCACCGACAAGGACCTGAGCGCCATCCGCTAGCGCTTAGCGGGAGGCGGCGGCCCGGCCTGCCGCCTTGACCAGCAGCAGGCGAAAAGCGCCGAACAGCGTTTCCATCTGCGACCCTTTGTACGGGTAGAGGTCCGGGAGGTCCATGGCGTGCACGAGCATCGCCGTGTCCGCCTCAAACACCAGCAGTCTTCCGTCCCGCGTCTCCGCGCAGTCGATGCCGTAGTAGTCGAGCCCCAGCAGGCGGTCGATGCCGGCCAGGCTCGCCGCATGACGGCGCGCGAACCCGTCATCGAACCCGGACATGAATTGCGCTTCCTCGGCGCGCTTCTGCGCACTGTCGTCCATGTCCGCATTTACGTAATGGATCATCCAGTTTTCGGATATCGCCATGTGGCAGGCGTAAGGCCGGCCTGCGACGAACACGACCCGATACTTGCGGAACAGCCCGTCATGGCTGCGGTAGTCGACGAAACGCGACACGAAGAAAGCCGCGTCGTCCGTGGTCGCGAGATACGCTGCGACGGCGGGGGGATCGTCAAGCAGGGCGAGGTCCTTTCCGCCCTGAGAATCCAACGGCCTGACGATGACCGGAAAGCCGCCATCTTGGAGCACCTGCCCGATTGGCACTTCTTGCCGGGACACTTTCCGCAGGACTTCGCGCGCAACGCTGACGGTCATCGGCATGTCGACTCCCACTACCGGGCGCAACAGCGCCGACACACGATCGCGTGACAGCCCGAGAATACGGTCCGGGGAGTTGAGGACCCGGCGCGCAGAGGTCGAGGCAAACGGCAGAATCTGCTCGAGCAGGGGGCGGTTCGCTACCGATTCACCGATCGCGACGAAGACCAGGTCGTGTTCCGGCAGCCTGCCTGGCAAGGGCTGGCCGGCGCGCGCGTAGAGCATCAGTAGTTCGACGTCCGAATCCTCGAGCAGGCAGTCCAGGTGTGTGATCGATGTCATGTCCCCCGGTGCGGCGATCGCTAGCACCCGCAGCGGTTCCCCGGCACGCCGCGCCGGGAGGCGGTACAGTTGTTGCCGGTCGAGCGCCCAGGCCTGCTTGCCCAGGGCGGGCGCGCGGTTGCCGGGGATCAGCGACAGGATCAGCAGGGTCGCCATGTCCATCATCGCGTTGGCATTGCCGGGATCGCGCGCGAGGCGCGCTTCGAGCAAAGGGCCGAGCATGGAAATTTCGATGCCGCACAGCTCCAGCCGCCAGAGACCCGCGAACCCGATATAGGCTGGCAGCCCGTCCGGCTGCAGGCTGCCGGTGACCGATTCCGGCACTGGATACCCGTTTGCCGCGACCACGCCGAGCACGATCGCTGCATTGGCAAGTGCATCGGCACCCCGGGCGATCCCCACCGCATCGGCCTCGCAACGTATCGCGTCGTGCCCGGCTGCCTGCACGACGGAGACCGCCGCATAGCCGCTTTCCCTCAGCGCGGCCGCAAGGTGCGCGTTTGCATTCCCGGTCTCATCGCTTCGCAACCGAAAGCAGACAACGGCCGGTCCCGGTGAGGCGAGCAGTTCGAGCAGTGGCGATGCAGCGACGCGCTGCCCGGCGCGCGACACCCAGGCGCCAGCGGATCCGGTGTCCATTGGCTGGGCTACGCCAGATTCACTTGCTCTCGAGCACCCAGGCGCCATCCCAGCCGTCGGCCGGGGGGGTTTCCTTCCAGTGCAGGCTGCGCTCGATATGGATCTGGCTCGGCTTGTCC
>JBBQVP010000102.1:0-15399 GCA_038211455.1 Burkholderiales bacterium | reverse complement strand
CCAGCATTTCCAGGACAAGTTCGGTAAGCTCTTCGGGCGAATTGTCTATCGCGCGCAGGCCGACTTCGTGCAGTTCATTTTCAAACTGAATCCAACCCGCCTCGGACATTAGCATCTCTTCAAACATGAGCACATTTCCGGTTTTCTCCGAACGCAGCAGCTTCGGGATGTAAAGGTCCTTCGGATACCACTGCGGCAGCCCGATGGGGGACCAGTTGGTCATCGCGCACGGGACCCCGAAGATCGGTGGAACAAGACCCAAACCGGAGTTCGTCCCAATGAAGAACTTGCACGCGCCGCAGAGGAAGATATCCATGCCCTCCGATCGCAACGCACTGTGCGCGTAATCCACAATGCCGGGCTCTGGTAGGAGGGGCTTCATAGACGGATCACCCATGCGGATGACGTACCCTCCACGCGAAACGATCTCCCGCGCCGCAGGCATATAGGTCGAAATATCGGCGTTTCGGGTTCCGGGATGAAGGTCATGCCACTTCTTGTGAAACCCCGGCTCCCGTACGTGCAGGCAGACGAACCACGATCCAGGCGGGACGCCGAGTCGCTCGAGCGCCGCGCCACCGGTATCAAAATCCTCTTTGGTCAAGGCAAGTAACGGCGGAAACCCTGCTGCTTCCCATTCATGCTGGACGATCGCCCCGGCATGACTGAACATTTTCGATCGCCCGTCTTTGAGCGGCAGCGACCAGAACTCATCCTGGAGAAGTCCGACCTCGGTCGATGAATACGGAAGATCTCTTCGACCCGAGACTATCTGGATATATCCGCTCCATCGCGCCAGAAGTTTCTTGTTTGGTATCGGCAATCCGAGTGGGGGAATCAAATAGGTTTTATTTTCAGCTCTTCCGCCCAGGATCTTGTGCTTGAAATACGTGTCGAGGTGTGCGATGTGGCCGATAGCCAGTATCCACGACGGGCCGAGAAGTCGTGTTTCTGCGCGATCCAGCCCACGTTCCGCGATCAATTCTTCGCGCAGGCGATTGCAACGCGTCCAGAGCTCCTCTGCCAGATCATATTTTCCGAGGATAAATGCGCGGATTCCCACCTGCTGGTGAATGGATGCCTCCTCCGGATGGCGACGCAGTAGTCCCGAAAAAAGGCTGAGCGCCGTGTCGTTCTCCCCGATCGAGATCGCGATTCCGGCAGTGCTTGAAATGAGCTGGGCAGAAGCACCCGGGTTGGCACACTTCTCCACGTAGTGCGACAGCAGACCGAGATCGGGCGAGTGCCGCTCGAAGTAGTCAAAAAGCTGGGCGATTGCCCTTCCCGTGACTCTTAGGTACATCCTCCGAAGACGGCCGGGACCCCGCTTAAGTTCTCTCGGGCGACCAAATGCAGCATAGATCGCGCGCAACTTCGCAACCAAGCGCCGGCTCCCGACGAGAAAGCCGAGCTGGCCAGCGTACAAGAATGCCTGGGCAAGGAACCAGGCATAGAGCAGGCTATTTTTAAGCCTCCCTCCTGCGGGAATTTTGGTGGGATGCTCGTTCACGGGAAGCCAGGCGGCCGTTCCAGCGCCAGAATCAAGCGCCGAAGCTGATCAAGCAGCGCCCAGCCGCCGACCCGCTGCGCATGTCAATGATCGCCTCGTTGACCTGATCCAGAGCGTAGCGATTGGTGAGGAGTTCGCGAAGTTTCAGGCGGCCATTGCGAAAGAGACTGTGAAACTTGGGGATGTCCACCTCCGGGACGGTCTCCCCACCCTGCGAGCCAGACAGCACCTTGCCGAAGTGCAGGGGCAGCGAATAGATGGAGATGTCATTGCCCTTGCGCGGCACCCCCACGAGCGTCACGCGCCCCCTGGACCCCGTGAGTTCGTAGCCCATCTGGATGATTGCCGGCTGCCCGGTGTTGTCGATGAACGAGTCTACGCCGCCAGCCCCGACAATCTCTCGAATGCGGACCCTGGCATCTTCGCTTTTCGCGTTGATCAGGTGCGTGGCACCAAGCTCCCTGGCGAGCGCAAGCCGATTGTCGTAAAGGTCCACGGCGATGATCGGGTAGGCCGTGACCAGCGCCGCAGCCTGGACGATGTTCAGGCCTACGCCACCGGCCCCGAACACGACGACCGATTCGCCGATCCGCAGCCGTGCGTTGTTCTGGACGACGCCGAACCCGGTTGTTACGGCACAACCGAACAGCGCTGCCACTTCGAGGTCGCTGTCGGCAGGGATGGCGGTCAAGCGGTTTTCCGAAACGACCGCATACTCGTTGAATGTCGTGATCCAGCCGGCATTGACCTGCCGCCCGTTCCATTTGTAGACAGGCGTCGGCGATTCGATGCCCGGACCCTTGCGCCAGTGCAGGACGACTTTGTCCCCAGGCTTGACGTGGCGTACCCCGGCACCTGTCTCGATGACTGTACCCGAGCCCTCATGCCCGAGGAGATGCGGCAGGTACCTGTCTTCGCCCTTGGCGCCGTCGATCTCACCGAGCTGCGAGCCACAGATGCCGCTGCAATGGATCTTGACCAGCACTTGCCCGACATCGAGCGTCGCGGGCAGTTCGATTTCGCCGATCACGAGAGGCTTCTTCAGCTCGACCAGGATCGCGGCTTTTGCGGTTTTGGGGCGCGTCATGGCGACCTCACTCGAAATAGATGAAGGAATGGTCGCCGGTATACCCCGTCTGCCTGAACCACCACTCCCAGGCCTCCGGGGAGTTGAACGCCTCGCACGTAACCTGCCAATAGAGCAGGTTGGTTTTTTCCGCGTCGTTGCGGTAGGACTCGACGCAGAGGTACTTGTTCTTCTTGCCCACGCGTTCCATTTCGCGCAGCGCCTTGTCGAGGTCGTAGTTGTGCAGGTTGTGGAGCGTATTCAGGGAGTACACCAGATCGAAATGCTTGTCCGCCCACGGCAGCGAGGTCGCGTTGCCGATCTGCATGCGGTCGCGGACCTCTTCCTTGCCGTTCTGGATCGCGTACTCGGAAACGTCGATGCCAAAGACCTCCACGCCCGGCACGACCTTGGTCCAGTCGAACATCAGGAAACCCTTGCCGCAGCCCACGTCGAGGATCTTGTCCCCGGGCTTGATCCCGTAATGTTCCGCCATCGCGCGCGCCACCTTCTCCCAGCGGCCTTCCATATATTTGTAGCCGCCGTAGTTGATCCTGCGGTCGCCATCCCAGTAGTCGAAGCCCCAGGTCTTGGCCATCCCGGCGGCCTTCGCCTTGGGAAAATCAGGGTCGTTCACGCGCGCCAGGTAATCGCGCTTGGTCGCCTTGTGCACCACGGACATGAAGTCGATGTAAGCCATGAATCTCTCGGTAAGTCAGGAATTCGGTGTCAGGGTATCGAACAGCGCGCGCGCCTTGGCAAGCTGCCGTCGCTTGCGGACTACGGAGTCGGCGGCCGGATCGGCGAACCGCCGCCGGCGCGCCGCGTCGGGCAGGAACTCATTCAGGATAATGCAGCACCATTTTACGCGGAAGACCGGCTCGAGCATGCGGGCGCGGGCCGCGGTGCTTTCCGGATCGGGAAACGGCGCGCACGCCACACGCAGAAAATCCTCGTAGTGCCTGCGCGGCACGGGTACTCCCGGATGGGCGAAAAAATCCCCGATTGCCTTGGCTGGATCGTCCCAGCCCGCATATTCGAAATCGATGAAGCAAAGCGCGCCGTCCGGACGCCGTAGCGCATTGTGAAACCCGAAGTCGGAAGGCGACAGGCAACGGCTGGCCTGCGGGAGCACGCCCGCAGGATTCGCGGATGCGGCAAGGATGGCCGCTTTCGCGCCTACCCATTGCTCCGCAAGCCGCGCGACAAAATGCCGGGCTTCGGTGTGCACGCCCGGTTCCGGTGCGATCGCATCGAGCCGGCCGATGCGCTGGTCGACCATCTGCAGGTGCTCGGCAGTGCTGAAGCAGGCCTCCGAGGCCATGGGCAGCGAGACGGCCTGCGCGCGGCTTTCGACAGCGTTGAGACGAGCGAAGAACTGCGCCGCCTCAAGCACCAGGGCACGGTCGACTTCCGCAGCCGCGGGCCTCGCGCCTTCCACGAACGCATACAGCGCAAGGTGCGCCTCAGGGTCACTGGCGTAAGGCTGCGGGACGCACCTGAGCCCGCAGCGCCAGGCGTGCGCGAGGAAGCCGTACTCGGCGCCCAGGCGGTCGCGCCGATCGGTTGGGTCATGGAAGTACCACTTGGCAGCGAAGTGCTCGCTACCGCTCCATACGCTGTAGACCCGGTTGTTGCCACCCGCCTCCAGCGGCGCGACGCGAAATCCGGAGTCGCTGCGCCCGGCCTCTGCAAGCAGTGATCCGACCTGGGGGGTCAGAGAGTCTTCCGCCATTGCGCCTCCACCGCGCGGCGGACTGCCTCCCAGTCCGCTGCGCTCGGCAGACCCGCGTCCACATGATGCCCGTCAGGATCGAAAAGCAACCGCTCCACGCCTTTGGGAAAACCGGGCGCGAGCAGTATCTCCGGCAGATCGTCGATGTAGATGTCGCAACGGGTTGCCCCGATGCGGGCGAGTTTTTCGTCCTTTGTCAGCTCGAAATACACGTCCTCCGCCGCGATCAACGGTCCGGCGTCATCGCGCAACGACTCCAGTATCCAGGTGCGCGCCGCCGCGTGCAGGTCGTATTGCGTGCCGAGGAAAGGATGCCGGGTCTTGTGGCTTACGATGCACACTGGGATGCCTTCTTCGCGAGCCCACGCGAGGAACGCCTTTACGCCCGGAAAAGCTTCGGCTTCCGCCATGCGGCCGCCGTAGACCGTTCCCTGCATCTCGGTCCAGGCTTCTTCCCGGCCGATGCGCCGCAGATAGTCGCGGACACTCACTTTCGATACCGGCGTGTCCTCAGGTATCAGGCCCTTCTCGCCCGCGATCCTGTGGAAGAGTGTGTCGTAGCTGACGATCGTATTGTCGAAGTCGAGCCCGACGCGCATCGGCCTGCCCGGCCCCGCTCAGGCCGCGCGGCGCAGCGCGCCCAGCACCCGGCCGGCAATATGCTCGGCGGTGAGGCCGAACTTGCGTCGTGCGTATTCCTGGGTGCCGACTTCATGCATGAACTCGTCTGGGGTGCCGAAGGAAAGCATGCGGGCCGGCTTCCCGTCCTGCGCCGCGCGCCACTCGGCGATCGCGCCACCCAGTCCGCCAATGATCCCATGCTCTTCCACGACGGCGACCAGCGCATGGGCGCCGAACACTTCAGCAAGCTTTGCCGTATCGAGCGGCTTGATTGTGTGAAAGCTTTCAACCCGCGCCGAGACCCCCGATTTTCCCAGCGCCTCGGCTGCTGCCAGCACTTCCGGCATGATGGTGCCGGCTGCGATCAGGCAGACTTCGGTGCCTTGGCGCACAGTGATCGCCTTGCCAAACGCGAACTCGGGAGGCGTCTTGTGGATGATGGGCTCGCCTTTCTTCCCGATGCGGATGTAGACCGGCCCTTCCTGGCGCAGCGCGGCACCCAGGCCAAGGCGAAGTTCCACTTCATCGCAGGGCGCGAACACGGTCATGCCCGGCAGGGTGCGCAGGATCGCGAGATCCTCAAGTGAGTGGTGCGTAGGCCCAAGTTCGGCGTACGACAAGCCCGAGCCGGTGCCGACAATGGTTACGGGGGCATGGTGATAGCAGGCATCCACGCGGATCTGCTCAAAGCAACGCGTGGTGGTGAACGGCGTGATCGTATAGACGAAAGGCCGCAGGCCGCTGAGCGCCATTCCCGACGCCACGCTCATCATGTTGGCCTCGGCCACGCCACAGTTCAGGAACCGCCCTTCGGCGCGCTCCTTGAACTTGTCGAACAGCTTGTTACCGATATCGCCGGACAACAGGACGACACGCTTATCTTCCCCGCCGAGCCGGGTCATCTCGTCGGCAAATGCATTCCTCATGCCGCCACCCCGAGCTCTTTCTTCGCAGCCGCGACTTCTTCCGGCTTCGGGATGCGGTAGTGCCAGTTGTTGTCGTCTTCCATGAACGACACGCCCTTGCCCTTGACGGTATGCGCGACGATCATCACGGGCTTGCCGCTGCCGTCCGGCACGTTGGACAGGAGCTTCACGAGTCCGGCCATATCGTGCCCGTCCGCCTCGCAGGCGCTCCAGCCGAAGGCGCGCCATTTGTCCACGAGCGGGTCGAGGGCGAGGACTTCACGGCTGCGGCCAGTCGCCTGCCATTTGTTGAAATCGATGATCGCGCAGAAACGCTCGACGCGCTGCGATGCGGCCAGCATCGCGCACTCCCAGATCGAACCCTCGTTGCACTCACCATCGCTGACCAGCGCGACCACGTTGTGGCTGCGGCCCTGGATGCGCGCCGCGAGCGCCATCCCCAAGCCCATCGGCATGCCGTGCCCGAGAGAGCCCGTTGCAGCCTCGATGCCGGCCAGGTGGTCCGGTGTGGGCGGGTGCTCGGCGAACAGCCCGCCGTCCTCGCCATAGGTTTCGAGCATCTTCTCGGGATAGAAGCCACGCGTGGCAAGCACCTGGAACAATGCCGCTGCCCCGTGGCCCTTGCTGAGGATAAACCGGTCACGATCCGGATTGCGCGGTTGCTCGATATCGAGGCGAAGCGTGTGGAAGTACGCCGCAACCAGGATGTCGACGCACGACAGGCACGATCCCAGGTGCGGCGTGTGTGTCTTGGAGGAGGTTTCGATGATGCGCGCACGCAGTTCGCGCGCAAGACGCTCAAGTTCCGGAATATCGAGTTTTTTCGCTTCGAGGGCCATGTCAGGGCTTGTGTGCGTAGTCGAACGGTTGTTGTTTCAGCTCGTCCAGGTTGGACTTGACCCAGTCAATGCATTCCGCGAGTCCCTGGTCCAGGCCGACGACGTCCTTCCAGCCGAGCGTTTCGCGCAGCTTGGTGCTGTCAAGCATATACGCGGCATCCTTCCCGAGCCGCTCACCGACGATCTCGACGCTGTCCTCGAAGCGCTTGCCGAGCATGGCGCACAGGCGCTCGACCAGCTGGCGCACGGTAACGATCTCCCCGGTGGAGATATGGTAGGTCTCGCCAAGCGGCGCGTCAGTGGCGATCTTCCAGGTGGCGCTCGACACGTCGCGCATATGGATGAACGACCTCCTTGAATGTCCCCCTCCATGCAGCTGGAGTTTTCGCCCGAGCATCAGGAACAGGATCGTGCGCGGTACGATCCGGTAGAGCTGCTGGCCCGGCCCATAGACGTTTGCTGCGCGCGTGAACACCACCGGAAATTTGTACGCCTCGAAATACGTCTTCAGGCTCATGTCGCCGGCGGCGCGCGAAACGGCATAGGGTGTGCTCGGATTGAAGGGCGCAGACTCCTTGATGAAACCTTCGGTGCTGCCGTAGACCTCCGGCGTCGTCACGTGCACGTAGCGCTCGAGAAAATCCAGATGGCGCAACCGTTCGTGCAAGCGCACGGTCGACACCACGTTCGTCATCATCCAGTGGTCCGGGTTCTTCCAGCTCTCGCCAACCATGCTTTGAGCGGCAAAGTTGACCACCTGGGCCGGACGCTCGCGCTTTAGCAGCGCCTCGAGGGCATCCAGGTCATGATTCAGGTCGATGCGCTCGAACCGGAACGCCTTGTCCTTGCCCGCCCAGCGGTAGGGAAGGAATGCCCGGTGCGGTTCAGGGGAACGGCTGGTGCCGATCACATCCAGGCCTTGCTCCAGGAGATAGGCCGCGAAACTTGCGCCCGAGAACGAATTGCTTCCGATGATCAGGACTTGGGATGCCATATCAGGCTGCCGGGCGGTTGGCGTACAGCCACTGCATCAGCATATGGCCCACCACCAGCTGCATATCCTCGCTGATCTGCATGTCGTCGACCGCGAAATGGATCGGCTCATCGGCAAGCGCTTTGGCCTTGCCCCCGCCGTAGCCGAGGATCGCGTAGCTTTTTACGCCCATGTCCTTCGCCTTCTCGATCGCCTTGATGATGTTCGGCGAATTGCCGCTGCCGGAGAAGGCCAGCAGCACGTCACCCTTGTTTCCAAGCACCGCCAATTGGGTGGAAAAAATCGTGTCGTAGCCTTCGTCATTGGCGAGGCAGGTCAGTACCGCCGGATTCGCCGCCAGCGCCGTCACGCGCAGGCCCGAGCCGGCGACCTTGGAGATGCCGTACAGGAAATCATTGGCGAGGTGGATCGCGTTGCCTGCACTCCCGCCATTGCCGCAGATGAAAACCTGCCGCCTGGATTTCCAGCAGTCGAGCAACTCGGCCCCAAGTCGTTCCACCGGGGCCCAATCTGCCGCGCGCAGCACGTCCTGGAGCCGGGACGCATAGCCGGAGAAAGCGGACACGGCGCCGGACTTGAGAGGCGCGTTCACTTCATGACCTCGTTCTGCATCCATTTGAGGTTATGGAACTTGTCGTCGTCCTTCAGATCGCCCGAACGGAACTTGTGCGCGAGTTCGCGAATCGCATCGTCTACGGTCTTCTTGGGTTTGTAGCCAGCCGCGAGTAGTCGATCGGAATTTACCCGGTACGAGCGCGGATCGTTCGATTCGGTCACGGTTATCTTTGCCGGCGCATGCTCGACGACGCGCTCGGCGATGTCCATGATGGAAATATTCTCGAAGCCGGCGTTATAGATCCCTTGGGCCTCCGGGTGGTCGAGCATGAAGATATAGACGTCCGTGATGTCGTCGATATGGATGTTCGGGCGCGTCTGCTGCCCACCGAAGACCGTGATGTGTTCTTTCGTCAACGCCTGCATCGTCAGCATGTTCACCGAGACATCGAGGCGCATGCGGGGCGAGTAGCCGCATACCGTTGCCGGCCGGATGATCTGTACCGTCATCTTGTCCGCGTAGCTGAGGAGAACCCGCTCGGCCACCATCTTGGTTTTGTTGTACTCCGAGATCGGCGTCAACTCGAGATCCTCGGTGACCTGGTCTTCGTCCTTGATGCCGTATACGCTGCCCGAGGACGCGTACACAAAACGCTTGATACCGCGGCGAACTGCACGATCCGCGAGCTGCATCGTCGCCAGGCAGCTGATCTCCCAGGTGAGCTTGGGATCCAGGTCGCCGCAGGGGTCATTCGCAACGGAGGACAGGTGAATGATGGCATCCACCCCGTCGAGCGGGATCTCATCGATATTGCGGACATCCCCCTTCACCACGGTGAGCTGCGGATGGGGCTGGAGGAAATTGCCGAACCACATGATGTCGAACGCGGTAACCGTGTGGCCGGCTGCAAGCAGCTTCGGTACGAGGACGGTGCCTTTGTAGCCGCAAGCGCCAGTGACGAGGATTTTCATCTTGGAATTTCTTCTCTATTGGAATTAGTTCAACGAATGTCGACGATCTTGCCATGCTCCATGTGGATGACTCGAGTACACATATTTTCGATGACATCCGGACTGTGAGAGGCAATAACAAGCAGCTTCGAACGATCTACAAGTTTGATAAGGCGCGCCTCAGCCTTTTGCGTAAAATCCTGATCGCCCACACTAAGCCACTCATCCATAAGGATTATATCAGCTTGCACACAAGTCGAGATCGCGAACATCAGGCGCATCGTCATGCCTGCGGAATAGGTGCGCATCGGCATCTGGATGTAGTCGCCGAGTTCGGAAAATTCGCTGACCTCTTCGACCATTTCGCGAATCTCCCGGCGCGTGAGGCCAAGAATCATGCCGCGCAGAAAGATGTTGTCATACCCACTCGCATCGACGTCCATGCCCAATGTGATGCTTAGCATGGAAGCCACCCGGCCGCGAACATCGAGCGTTCCGGAAATTGGTTCGTAGACGCCTGCAAGCGCGCGTAAAAGCGTAGTCTTTCCCGATCCATTGTGTCCGACCAAGCCGATTCTCTCGCCTTCCACAAGCTCGAAGGTCACATGGTCGAGCGCGCGTACGACCACGTTATTCGCCGAATCGGATGCGATCGCGCCGCCCGTCGCAGCCCGCAGAACCGTGTTTTTCAGGGAGCGGCTCTTGGCATCATAGATGGGAAATTCAACGACAAGATCCCTGGCACTGACGACGCTCATCGGCTAGACCCAGTACGCAATTCTTGCGCGAAAGCGCGTGTAGCACGCCAGCGTAACGGCAAAGCCCGCTACCGTCGTTGCGAGGACGAACGCCCATGAAATCCCGCTCGCCGGAGTCCCGAGGAGCGGTGCGCGCATTGTTTCAAGGAAATGGAAAATCGGATTGAAATTCGTCGTCCACTGATACCGGCCGAGCATCTCTCGATGCCACATGATGGGCGTCAGGAAAAACGCAATCTGCAAGAGGCTCGTGACAATCAGGGGCATGTCCCGGAACCGCGCGCACAGCATTCCCAGCAGGATCCCCATCCACACTGCATTCAGCATGAAGACGACCACCGCAAGCGGGAACAGCAGGATTCCGATACCGAACGGTGGCGTAAAGAAGACCAGAACCAGAACGACGATCACAAAATTGTGGGCAAGAACGATCAGATTCTTCCAGACCACACGCAGCACGTACACGGAGTATGGGAGCTTCACCTGCTTGATATAGCCCTCCGCCCCGATAAATGCCATGCATGCCTCCTGGATCACCTGGGTAATCGTGAACCACAGCACGAGGCTGACTGCGAGATAGGGAAAGTAGGAGGCGATGTCCTGCCCCAGTAGCCTGCCATAGAGAGGACCCATCGCGCCGATCATGATCCCGGTGCTCAACGTCAGCCAAAAAGGCCCGAGAAAGGAGCGGCGGTAGCGCTGCAACACCTCCTGCCAGCCGAGTGCGGGCCAGATATGGATGCTTAGCGCGCCGACGACGATATCTTGGACTGCCAGCCGAAAGTTGGTCTTAGGCTTCACGAGGACTTGGGTCACGCGAACGGCGAAGAACCGCCCGAATGGGAGCTTTGATCACGCAACCGCAATTATAGCGGTGCAGCGCACAACCGGCTCACGTATCACGCTTTCACCACGTTCCCAGCCCGCTCCAGAAATACCCCTCGTGTATCGACGATCAGCCGCGCATTTGCCCCGATCATCGGGTAGTCGAAGTCGTCGTGGTTCGTAGCGAGCAGCACCACGTCGTACGCGGCGATGCTTTCCGGGGTCAGCGGAACACTCTGGAGGTCAAAATAGTATTCCCTCATCTTGGGGAACACCGGCACGTGCGAGTCGGAATACTCGACCAGCGCACCACGCTTCGCGAGCAGTTCCATTAGCTCTACCGCCGGCGATTCGCGCATGTCGTCCACGTTCTTCTTGTAGGCAATGCCGAGCACGAGAATCCTGCTGCCTTTGATTGCCTTACTGCGATCGTTCAGCGCGTCCGCAACCTTGCCCACCACCCACTCGGGCATCGTGCGGTTGATTTCGCCGGCCAGTTCGATGAACCGCGTGTGCAGCCCGAACTCGCGCGCCTTCCACGTGAGGTAGAACGGGTCGATCGGGATACAGTGCCCTCCGAGGCCCGGCCCCGGCCAGTACGGCACGAAGCCGAACGGCTTGGTCGCGGCAGCGCGGATTACTTCATGGATGTCGATGCCCATGCGGTCGCAGATAATCTTCATCTCGTTGACGAGGCCGATGTTTACTGCACGATGAATATTTTCCAGCAGCTTGGTCATCTCCGCCGCACGGGTCGAACTGACCGGCACCACCTTGTCGACGACCTGTCCGTAAAGCGCAAGACCCGCTTCAAGGCACGCCGCAGTCACGCCACCACAGACCTTGGGAATCGTGCGCGTTACATAGTCCGGATTGCCCGGGTCCTCGCGCTCCGGGGAATAGCACAGGAAGAAATCGTCGCCGACCGTCAGCTGGCGCGACTCGAACCTTGGCTGGAGTTCTTCTTCGGTCGTCCCCGGATACGTCGTGCTCTCGAGCGACACCACCTGCCCCGGACGAACGTAAGGCAGCAGGGAGTCCGTCGTCCCGGTGACGAATCCCAGGTCTGGCTCGCGGAAGCGGTTCAGCGGCGTGGGGACACAAATGATCAGCGCGTCGGCCTCGGCAGCACGCGAAAAATCGGTTGTCGCCTCGAATCCGGCGCTGCGCGCGGCCGCGACCCCCGCTGCAGGGATGTGCTCGATATAGCTCTCGCCCTTCTGCAACCGTTCGACTTTGACGGGGTCGATGTCGATCCCGATGACGCGATAGCCCACTTCGGCAAAGCGCAGCGTCAGGGGCAACCCGACGTAGCCCAAGCCCACGATGCCAATGACAGCGCTGCGGTCGTTCAGTTTCGCAAGGAGTGCCTGCTTGATCATAGAGGAAGGGTCGAGGCGCACTGGTCGCCTCAAGCAAATTGCAGAAGGATCGAAATTATACGAGGCTGGCCACGCCTCAGGCGCTGGACGGATACTTTGCAGACAGGTAGTCGGCCAGCGCTTCCTGCCAGGGTCTCAGTGCCACGCCAAGCGCCCGCGCCCGGGTATTGGCGAGCACCGAATACATCGGGCGACGCATGTCGCCGCTCCGCCCGCCCCGATCCACCGGGACGAGTTCCGTCTGCGCGCCTACCAGCCGCACGATTTCGCGTGTGAATTCGTACCACGAGCACGCGCCTTCATTGACCAGGTGATAGACACCGGCAGTCAGCGCCGGATTCGATATCAGCGCGAATACCGCGCGACTGAGGTCATCGGTAGATGTGGGGGTAACGATCTGTTCGCAGGCCATCTCGATCCGCTTCCCGGCGCGTGCATCTGCCACACGGCCGTCGACAAAGTTCCCGCCTTTGGAGCGTGCGCCCGCACGCCCGTAGAGCCCGCAGGTGCGTATCACAATCGCGCTCTCCGGCGCGGCTGCCAGCGCCGCGTGCTCCCCAGCCAACCGGGAAATGCCGTAGATCTGCACCGGCGCCGGCAGATCGTCCTCACGCCAGGGTGTCTTGCGCTCGCCGCCGAACACGTAGTCGGAGCTGAAGGTCACCAGCCGGGCACCTGATTTCGCACAAGCGGCCGCGAGGTCGCGCACCGCGGCACAGTTGATCATGAATGCCTGCATCGGATCTTCTTCGCACTTCGGCACATTGTGGAAGGCCGCGCAATTAATCACGGTGTCAGGGCGCAGCCGCACTACCATGGCGACCGCCTCCATCGGGCGCGCCAGATCAAGCGCATCGCGTGACGGGGCTACGATCTCATGGCCTGGATTGTTGCGCAGCAGGTCGCCCCCGAGTTGCCCAGTCGCGCCGATCAGGAGAATTTTCATGGCAGCATCGGGCTTGTGCGATCGCGTTCGGAGAGGGTCGGATTCTCGATCGGCCAGGGTATTCCGAGAGCCGGATCACTCCAGCGCACACTGCGCGCGTGCTCAGGACAATATGACACCGACATCTGGTACAGCACCTCACTGTCATCGAGAAGCGTCTGGAAACCGTGCGCAACGCCTTCGGGGATATAAAGCGCCAGACGGTTCTCCTCGCTCAGTTCGATGGCGTACCACCGCAGGTGCGTGAGTGATTCCTCACGCAGGTCAACGACCACGTCCCAGACCGCCCCGCGCGTACAGCGAATGAGCTTGGTTTCGCCATGCGGCGGCGCCTGATAATGCAAACCCCGCAACGTGCCGCGGCGTCGATTCCAGGAAACGCTGCACTGCGCGACCACCGGCACCAAGCCCTGCGCGCGAAACTCGTCCTGACAGAAAGAACGCCCGAAGAATCCCCGGTCGTCTTCGATGCGCTCGATTTCGACGACAAAAGCGCCGGCAATAGGCGTTTGCGTGAATTTCAATCAAGCACCCTTACTTCAGGAATCGGCACCACGAATCGGCCTCCCCAGGCCCGGATGCCCTTCATCTGCTCGACAATCTCATCCTTCAGGTTCCAGGGAAGGATCAGCACGTAGTCCGGGCGCGTCTCGAAAATCCGCTCCGGCGCGTGGATCGGCAGATGCACGCCCGGCAGGAAGCGCCCCTGCTTGTGCGGGCTGCGATCGACGGTGTAATCGACAAAGTCGCTCCGGATCCCACAGTAGTTGAGCAGGGTGTTGCCTTTCGCAGGCGCGCCATAACCCACGATGCGCTTCCCGGCCCGCTTTGCGCCGATCAGGAATTCGAGCAGGCGGCGCTTGGCCTCCCGCACCCGTTCGTCGAATACCAAATAGGTGTCTGCGCGGTACAGGCCGGCCCCCCGCTCGCGCCCGATCAGGTCCGCAACCCGCGTGCTGATGGCTTTTTCCCCGCTCTGCGCATGCTGCCCGAAAATTCGCAGCGAACCGCCGTGGGTGGGAATCTCCTCGACGTCGAACAGTTCGATGCCATGTTTCGCGAATACGTTCTGCACCGTGAGAAACGAAAAGTAGGAAAAATGCTCATGGTAGATCGTATCGAATTGATTGTCCTGGATCAGCTTCAGCAGGTGCGGGAACTCCATTGTCGCAACGCCCTGCGGCGCAAGGAGAATCTTCATGCCGGCGACGAAATCGTTCAGGTCGGGAGCATGCGCGAGCACGTTGTTTCCGATCAGCACGTCCGCGCGGGTACCCTGCCGGACCATTTCCGCCGCCGTCTGCATTCCGAAAAACTTTACCAGCGTAGTCACGCCCTTTTTCTCGGCCTCCCTGGCAACATTGGCGGCCGGCTCGATGCCGAGCACCGGCACGCCTTGCGCCGCGAAATACTGCAGCAGGTAGCCGTCATTGCTCGCGATTTCGATCACTTTGCTCTGCGGCCCGAGCCCGAACCGGGCGCACATCATCGCAACATACTTGCGCGCGTGCGCCAACCAGCTTTCGGAGTACGACGAAAAATAGGCGTAGTCGGAAAATATCTCCTCGGGCGTTTCGAACGCATCGAGCTGCACCAGGAAACAGGCTTCACAGACCCGCGCGTGCAGGGGATAGAACTTTTCCATGCACCCGAGTTGCGCCCGTTCGAGATAGGTGTTGGAGGGTGGCGACATGCCCAGATCGGCGAACGTGAGCGTCAGGGGGGCGCCACAGAACCGGCACAGGCGCTGGCTCACCTGGCGCCAAGCTCCGTATAGCGCGCAATCTGCGCGAGTGAGAGAGCCCTTGCGTCAGCACCTTGCGCCTGGGATTTGTACCACTCTACTGTCCACTCCAGGGTGACTTCCAATCCGAGCCGCGGCTCCCAGCCGAGATGTTCACGCGCCTTCGCACTGTCGAGCCTCAGTAAATTCGCTTCGTGAGGATGGGCGGCGGCATCCCGCACCCACCGTGCGGGTGGCCCCCAGAGCCGCACCACCGTCGAGGCGACGGCTTCGACACTCACGGCATCAGCTTCGATCGGGCCGAAATTCCAGGCGCCGGTCGCCTCCGCTGGCGATTCGCACAACCGCTCGGCCAGCAGCAGGTACCCGGCCAGGGGTTCAAGCACGTGCTGCCATGGCCGGACGGCGCCGGGGTTGCGCACTTGCGCAGGGATCCCACGCACAGCTGCGCGGACAAGATCAGGGACGATGCGGTTGGCCGCCCAGTCACCGCCGCCGATCACGTTCCCGGCGCGCGCCGACGCGATCGCGGCCCCGCCCTGCGCAG
>JBBQVP010000101.1:0-15507 GCA_038211455.1 Burkholderiales bacterium | reverse complement strand
TTATGTTTTTATGTTTCACGGCGATTATACTCAGGGCTGCGGGCCGTTTCGCAAAACTGCACCGGCCCCCCGCCGACCGTCGCTAGAATCGCGGCTCCCGTATCTGAATCATCACTATGGAATCACGTCCATGCTAGACGCAGCACGCAAGGATCTACTCGCCGGCGTCGCCGGTAGCGGCACGATGGGCCGCGGCATCATCCAGGTGCTCGCGCAATGCGGCGTGCGCGTACTCGTGTACGACGCCAAGGCTGGCGCAGGGGAAGCTGCCAAAGCCGCGATCGCGCAATCGCTCGCCAAGCTCGTCGAGAAAGGCCGGGTCAAGCAGAAGGACCTCGACGCCACGCTCGGCCGCATCGAGATCGTCGGCGACCTCAAGGCCTTTGCGCCCTGCCACCTGGTCGTCGAAGCGATCCTCGAGGTGCTGCAGGTGAAGCGCGATTTCTTCGCCCAGCTCGAGGCAATCGTAGCGGAAGACTGCATCATCGCCTCGAACACCTCCTCGCTCTCGGTCACGGCCATGGCCGCCGGGCTGAAGAAGCCCGGGCGCGTCGCTGGTTACCATTTCTTCAACCCCGTGCCGGTAATGAAGATCGTCGAAGTGGTGGGCGGCGTGATGACCGAGCCCTGGGTCACCGAAGCGCTGACCGTGCTCGCCAAGCGCTATGGCCACACGCCGGTGAACTGCGGCGACACGCCCGGCTTCATCGTCAACCACCAGGGCCGCGCCTTCGTCCCCGAAGCGCTGCGCATCTATTCGGAGGGCATCGCCGAGCCCGCCGTGATCGACCGCATCCTGGTGGATGCTGCGGGCTTCAGGCTCGGGCCCTTCGGCCTGATGGACCTCGTGGGCCTCGACATCGCGCACGGGGTGATGAAGTCGATGTACGACCAGTACTACCAGGAACCCAAGTACCGGCCCTCCTACGTTTCGGACCCGCGCGTTGCCGCAGGATTGCTCGGCCGCAAGACCGGCCGTGGCTGGTACGAGTACGAGAACGGGGTGCAGGTGCCCGAGCCGGAATCCTCGGCGCCGCCCGCGCGGCCGACCTCGGTCTGGATCGCGCCCGACGCCCCGGCCCTGAAGGAACTGATTTCGCGCCTTAACGTGAAGTCAGAATCAGGCGCGAAACCTTCCCCGGACGCGCTGTGCCTGGTTGCGCCGCTGGGCAAGGACGCCACCACCGCCGCGCTCGAACTCGGGCTTGATGCCGAGCGTACGGTCGCCGTCGATCCGCTGTTCGGTTTCACCAAGCGGCGCACGCTCATGACCACCCCGATCACCAAGTCAGCGTACCGCGCAATGGCCCACGGCCTGCTTGCCGCCGACGGCGTGCCGGTCTCCGTGATCAAGGATTCCCCGGGCTTCATCGCGCAACGCATCGTCGCGCATATCGTCAACGTGGGCTGCGACATCGTGCAGCAGAACATCGCCACCCCCGAGGACCTCGACCGCGCCGTTGTGCTGGGCCTGGGCTACCCGCAGGGGCCGCTCGCGATGGGCGACGCGGTCGGGCCGGCCAAGATCCTCGAAGTGCTCGAAGCCATGTACGACTTCTACAAAGAGCCACGCTATCGCCCGAGTCCCTGGCTCACGCGCCGCGCGCGGCTCGGCGTATCCCTGCTCACACCGGAGAACTGAACATGTTGAACGCATACATCTATGACGGCCTGCGCACCCCCATCGGCCGCCACGCCGGCAAGCTCGCCACGGTGCGCCCCGACGACCTGGCCGGCGGCGTGATCGCCGAGGTCGTCAAGAGGAACGGCGTGAAGCCGGAGGAGATTTCGGACGTGATCCTCGGCTGCGTCACGCAGGCCGGGGAAGACAGCCGCAACGTCGCGCGTTTCGCCACGCTGTCCTCGGGACTGCCCCCTTCGGTGCCCGGCGTGACGGTCAACCGCCTGTGCGCGAGCGGCCTGCAGGCCACGATTGACGCCGCGCGCGCGATTACCTGCGGCGAGGGCGAGTTGTACATCGCCGGCGGCACCGAAAGCATGACCCGCGCGCCCTACGTGATCGCCAAACCCTCCTCGGCTTTCGGGCGCGATTCGAAGATGTACGACGCAACAATCGGCTCGCGCTTCACCAATCCCAAAGTCGCGAAGATGTACGGCGACCATGCAATGCCGCAGACCGCCGACAACGTGGCGAAGGAATACGAAATCACGCGCGACGAGGCGGACGAGTTCGCGCTCAATTCGCAGCTGAAGTACGCCAGGGCCGAAGCCGACGGGTTCTACAAGGGCGAGATCCTGCCCGTGGCTCTGCCCGGCGGGAAGAAGGACGCCGCCCCGGTCATGGTGAGTGTGGATGAGCATCCGCGCCGCGATGCGACCATGGAGTCGCTGACGAGGCTCAAGCCCCTTTTTGAAGGCGGAGTAGTCACTGCGGGCAACGCGTCGGGGGTGAACGACGGCGCCGCGGCGCTGATCGTGGCCAGCGAACGCTGGGGCAAGACCAACGGCAAGAAGCCGATGGTGAAAATCCTGTCTGCCGCCTCGGCCGCGGTCGAGCCGCGCATCATGGGCGTCGGGCCGGCCTACGCGATCCCGCTGGCGCTCCAGCGCGCCGGGCTGACGCTGAAAGACATGGACATCATCGAGATCAACGAGGCCTTCGCCACCCAGATGCTGGGGTGCCTGGCGATCATGAAAATCGACTTCAAGGATCCGCGCGTCAACCCGAACGGCGGCGCGATCGCCATCGGCCACCCGCTCGGCTGCTCGGGGGCGCGCCTTGCGATCACGGTCGCGCGGCAGCTCGAGCGCATGAACGGGCGCTATGCCGCGGTGTCACTATGCATCGGCGTGGGCCAGGGGCTCGCGATGATCATCGAGCGGCAGAAGTAGGCAGCGCACGGACTTCCTGACATTTTTGCCGCAAAGTCCGCTCTGCGCGTGGCTGCGCGGGGGACTTCCTGACATTGCACTAGCACCGGAAGGCACACCCTGAGCGAAACGCTGGTCGTACTGGCCGCGGCATTCGTCTCGGGGTTCCTCGACGCGAGTGTCGGCGGTGGCGGGCTGGTGCTGATTCCGGCCCTGTTCGCGGTGTTCCCCACGGCGCCGCATACGCAGATCCTCGGCACCAGCAAACTCGCCTCGAGCTTTGGTCTGGGCAGCGCCGTGTGGCGCTATACCCGCAGCGTGCGCATTCCATGGGCAGTTGCCCTGCCTTGCGCGGGAACCTACTTCGCCGCCGCGCTCGTCGGGGCCTCGATCGCGCGCATGGTGCCCACCGCCACCTTCCGCCTGCTGGTCCCGATGATGCTGGCGCTGATGCTGCTCTATGTGGTGACGCGTCGCAGCTTCGGGCTCTCGCACGCGCCGCGCGAACTCGATGCCAGGGCCCGCTGGCTCGCCGCGGGGATCGGCGTCCTGATCGGCCTGTACGAGGGTTTCTTTGGCCCTGGCAGCGGCGCGCTGCTGATCTTCGTTTTTGTGCGCGTGTTCGGTTTCGACTTCCTCCACGCCGGCGCGGTTGCCCGCGTGGTGAACTTCGCGGGCTGCTTTGCCGCCTTCCTGATCTTCGGCAGCCACGGCGAGGTCATGTGGCTGCTGGCGTTTTCCATGGCCGTCACCAACATCGCCGGCGCCTGGATCGGCGCACATGCTGCAATCACCCGCGGCAGCCGCTTCCTGCGCGTGCTGTTCGTGATCACCGCGAGCCTGCTGATCGCGAAGACCGCGTGGGACGGGCTGCGCCCCTGGCTGATGTCGTAGCCTGCTGGAGGGCCCTTGGGCGCCTGCGACGCGCAGCTCAATCCTTGACGCGATAGGTCTCGCGCGCCTCGGACGCGCTGACGAATCCTGCGCGCAGGTCCGCGCGCACCGCGTCCGGATCCCGCTCGGCAGGCAGGCCGTATCCACCACCGCCTGGCATCTCGAGGACCAGCACTTCGCCGGCGGGAATCGTCTGCCGCCCCTTGGAGCGCATCTTCAGGCCGGACTTCAGCGCGACGCTGCCCAGCGCACCATCGCCACCGCCTTCGCAGCCGCGCGGCGCAAACTGTGTGCGGTCGAACGTGGCGAAGATTGCGAACGGCTCGTTCTCGCGGCTGGCGATCTCCATGACCTGTCCTAGACCCCCACGGAATTTTCCGCTGCCACCGGAATCCTGGCGGTATTCCTTGCGCCATACCACCAAGGGCGAAATGGCTTCGGTAATTTCGATGGGGACCATCCGCACGCCACTCGGAAAAGGTGTCGCGGACAACCCATCGAGCGTCGGCCTCCCGCCGACCCCACCACTGTGAAAACTCGTCACGTTGAACGTGCTGCCGCCTTTGCCGCTGCGCCCGAACCCTTCCGCTATCCCCGGCCCGGAACCGAGCTTCACCGACCACAGCGCAGAACAGCCTTCCGCGGGAACCCGGCCCGGCACAAGCTGGTGCAGGCAGCCGAATATCACATCGGGGAGCATGTGGCCGATGATCGCGCGCGCCATGACCGGGCTGGGCGCTTTGGCGTTCACGATGCAGCCTTCGGGCGCCTCGATCCGGATCGTCGCAAGCGAACCCGCATTGTTCGGGATCGCGGGACCGACGATGCATTTGACGCCAAATGCGGTGTAGGCGTCGGCGTAGTTTTTCGGGCAGTTGATGCCGTACTCCGAAATCCCGGAGGTGCCGGCGTAGTCGACCACGATCTCGGTGGCGCTGATCGTCAGGCGCGCCCTGAGTTCGACCGGCTTGTCATAGCCATCGATGGTCATCCGATACTCGGCGCTGGCCTTGGGCAACTGCGCAAAGGACGCCAGCATGGCGTCGCGGCTGCGGGTGATGATGTATTCGGACAACCGCTCGAGGTCGCCCAGCGCGTGTTCGTCCATCATCTCGGCCAGGCGCTTCGCACCGATGCCGTTGCAGGCGGCGAGCGCATACATGTCTCCTTCCACTTGCACCGGCTCGCGCACGTTCTGGCGCAGGATGGCGAAGAAGGTATCGTTTGCCTCGCCGCGCGTGAACATCCTGCACAGCGGGATCCACAGCCCTTCGTGATAGACCTGCCGCCCGTCGGGAGACTGCCCCAGCCCGCCGATGTCGACCACATGCGTGGTGCAGGCAAACAGCGCCACCGCCCGCCCGTCGCGGTACGCCGGCGTGACGACGGTGAAATCCGACAGGTGCCCGGTGCCTTTCCACGGGTCGTTGGTGACGAACACGTCACCTTCCTGCATGGTCGCGAGGGGAAATGCCTGCAGGAAGTGCGGGACCGCGGCCGCCATGGTGTTGACGTGCCCCGGCGTGCCGGTCACCGCCTGCGCGATCATCCGCCCTTGCGTGTCGAACACGCCCGCCGAAATGTCACCCGCCTCGCGCGCCGGCGTGCTGAAGGCGGTGCGCACCAGCACCTGCGCCTGTTCCTCGACCACGGCAAGGAGCCGGTTCCACATGACCTGCAAACGGATGTCGGATTCCATGTTCAATCCCTCCTCGTCATGCGGATGAAGCCGCTCGCGTCGATACGCGCATCGAACGCTGCAGAAACAACCGTGGTCGTCTCGTCTTCGCAGATCACCGCCGGGCCGCGCACCTGCGCGCCCGGAGCCAGATCCTTGCGCTGGTAGACACCGAATTCGGCATGCTGACCGAGGCGCGCGTCGTAGATCTGGCGCCGCGCGGGAGGCGCCACCTGCGCCACGGGCGCCTCGGCGGTCACGGCTTCGGGAAGCGGCGCCGGCACGCCGAGCGACAGGCTCCAGGAGATCACTTCCTGGGTCAGGCCTGGGATCGTGCGGCCGAAGTAGACGGCATACTTTTCCTCGAACAGCGCGGCAAGAACCGTGTCGTCACCGGCAACGAACTCGCGCGCCGGCAGGGGCACCGCGATCTCGTGCCCCTGCCCGCGGTAGCGCATGAACGCGGTACGCCCCTCGACCAGGGGCGCATCAGGCTCAGCGAGGCGCACGATCTTCTCCGCGTAGGCACGCATTTCCGTGAACATCGCGTTGAGCGGTTGGGGCGCGTAGTGCCGCAGGTCGAGATAGCGGGTCTGCACCAGCTCATAGGCGATGCTGGCGCGCAGGAACCCGATCGCCGAACCGACCCCGGCCCCGGTCGGAATGATGACTTCGCGGATGCCGAGCTTCTCGGCAAGGCGCGCCGCATGGAGCGGCGCGGCACCGCCGAACGCGATCATCGCTCGCGCGGCCACGTCCTTGCCGCTTTCGGCCCCATGGATCCGCGTCGCGTTGGCCATGTTCTCGTCAACGATCTCGGCGATCCCGGCGGCCGCCTGCACCGCATCGAGCTGCATCCGGGTGCCGATCTCGTGGCCCAGGGCGCGCTCTGCCGCCACGCGATCCAGCGTGACGCGCCCACCCGCGAAAGCGCCTGGGTCGATGCGACCCAGGACGAGGTCCGCATCGGTTACCGTCGCCCGTTCGCCGCCCCGGCCATAGCAGGCCGGCCCCGGCTCGGAGCCCGCGCTCTCGGGTCCGACCGCAATCACGCCAAGCGCGTTGATGTGGCCGATCGAACCACCGCCCGCGCCGATTTCCACCATCTCGATCACAGGGATCTTGACCGGGATGCCGCTGCCTTTCGAGAAGCGATACTCCCGCGCCACCTCGAAGGAACGCGACAACTGAGGCGCGTAGCCGTCGATGAAACACAGCTTCGCCGTGGTGCCGCCCATGTCGAAGGACAGCACTTCAGGACGGCCGCACAGCGCCGCCACCTGCGTGGCCAGCACGGCCCCGCCGGCCGGCCCGGACTCGACCAGCCGGATCGGGAAACGTTGCGCGATCTCCACGGTGGTCACGGTTCCGCTCGACATCATCATCAGGAGCGGGCAGGCAAACCCATCCGCGCCGAGGCGCTCGCTCACGCGTTCGAGGTAGCCGCGCATCAGCGGGCGCACATAGGCGTTGGCCACGGTAGTGGAGATCCGGTCGTATTCGCGGATCTCCGGACATACGTCGCTCGAGATCGACACGGGCACGCCCGGCACCAGCGCCTCGAGCAGCGCCGCGATGCGGCGCTCGTGTTCCGGATTCGCATAAGAATGCATCAAACCGACCGCAATCGCGCCGACCTGCTGGCTTTTGAAGTTCTCAGCCGCCGCGCGCACATCCGCCTCCTCGAGCGGCAGCAGCACTTCGCCACTCGCGGCCAGCCGCTCGGTCACCTCCAGCCGCAGCCAGCGCGGCACCAGCGGCGTCGGCCGGCGCATGAAGACGTCCGACTGCTCGAAGCGATGCTCGTAGGCCATCTCCAGCGTGTCGCGAAACCCGCGCGTGCATACCAGGCCGACCTTCGCGCCCTTGCGTTCGATCAGCGCGTTGGTGGCCAGCGTCGTACCGTGAACGAGCAGGTCCACTTCAAAGGGTTTGATCGCGGCTTTCCCGAGCGCAAGGTGCACCGCTTCCAGAAAGCCGACCTCCGGCCGCGTCGCCGTGGTGAGCACCTTGCTGATCGTGCGCCGGGCGCCCCGCCCCGCCTGGCCGGATTCTTCGAGAACGACGTCAGTAAATGTCCCGCCGATATCGATCGCAAGTCGCACACTGTTGCCATTCTTCATCAGCGCACCCTGAGCAGCAGTTTGCCGGCAACCTGGCCGGCTTCCATCAGGCGATGTGCTTCTGCCGCCTCGGCGAGCGGCACGATCCTGTCGACCACCGGCCTGACGCGGCGCGATTCGAGCAGCGGCCAGACGATGCGCTTGAGCAGGGCTGCAATGCGACCCTTGTCTTCGACGCTGCGATGGCGCAGCGTGGTGCCGGTTACGACGATGCGCTTCATCATGAGTTCACGGATCGTGAACGTGGCTTCGGCGCCGGCATCTCCCGCGATATAACAAAGCCGGCCGAACGGCGCCATCGCCCGCAGGTTGCGCGCCGCGTAGGGCCCACCCACCATGTCGAGCACCACGTCCACGCCGCGCGCGCCGGTGTGCCGCAAAACCTCGGCCACGAAATCCTGATCGTGATAGTTGATTGCCAGTTCCGCGCCCAGTGTGGTGCAAAGCGTGCATCGTTCGGCACTTCCTGCCGTCGCGATCGCCCGCGATCCGAGTGCTGTCGCAAGCTGGATCGCCATCGTCCCTATGCCACTTGCGCCGCCGTGGATCAGCGCGATGTCGCCGGGACGCAGCAGCGCATGCTCGAACAGCGCGGTCCATACGGTGAACAGGGCCTCGGGCAGCGCAGCGGCGTCGACCAGCTCGACCCCCGCAGGGACAGGCAGGCATTGCACGCCCGGCGCAATGCAGTATTCGGCGTACCCGCCGCCGAGCACCAGGGCGCAGACCCGATCGCCGATTTTCCAGTCACTTGCGCCCGCGCCGATTCCAGCCACCACGCCGGATACCTCCAGACCGGGCACCGCGGGCGCATTCGGCGGCATGGGATAGTCGCCCGCGCGCTGCTTGCAGTCGGCGCGGTTGACACCGGCCGCGTGGACTTCGATCAGAACTTCGCCGTGACCCGGGACGGGCACCGGCAACTGCTTGAGGACTAGCGCCTCGGGCCCGCCGGTCACCGGCACGTTGATCACAGTACCGGTCGAGGGGATCGCTCCTTGCCGCATTGAAAATATCTCCAGAACCGGGTTGACTGCAGGTTTTCTACACTGGTGCGGCGCGCACCAGTGTCGGGAGTTTCACAATCTCCAGCCAATTTGGCCACAGATTGTTTGTTCACACCCGTGCGCTGGGGTAGATTCAGATTCACATTCAAAGGAGCAACCATGAACCGTCAGCTTGGCGTCTTGGCAGTCTTGGTAGGCGTGCTGTTCCCGATGCTGGCAAGCGCGCCGGCTCAGGCGCAGGACTTCCCTAACCGTCCGGTGCACCTGGTCGTGCCGTTTCCGCCAGGCGGCGGCGTGGATACCCTGGCGCGCGTCGTCGCACCAAAAATGCAGGAAGCCCTCGGCCAGCCCTTCGTGGTCGAGAACAAGGCCGGCGCCGCAGGCACCATCGGCGTGGACTCCGTGGCAAAGGCGAAGGGGGACGGCTACACGTTGATCGTTGGTTCGCCCGGCAATATGTCGGTCGCCCCGGCCCTGAATTCGAAGCTGCCCTACAAGCCGCAGACCGACCTCGTGCCGGTGGCGATGGGCGTGCGCATCTCGACCATCCTGGTAGTGCACCCCTCGCTTCCGGCCAACTCGGTGCAGGAGCTGATCGCGCTGGCCAAGGCGAGTCCCGGAAAATACAACTTCGCCTCCGGCGGGCAGGGCTCGGCGCTCCACCTGGCGGGAGAATTGTTCAAGATGCAGGCGCACGTTGACATCCAGCATGTCTCGTACAAAGGCACGGGCCCGGCGATCGCCGACCTCCTTGGCGGCCAGGTGCACATGATGTTCTCCGACCCCTCGGTACTCCAGCACGTGAAATCCGGCCGGCTGCGCGCACTTGGGCAGACCACAGCCGCGCGTGCGCCATCGATCCCCGATATCCCGACGATCGCCGAAAGCGGCGTGCCCGGGTACAGCGCTGCCAACTGGTACGGTTTCTTCGCGCCCGCCGGCACGCCTCCCGCGGTGATCCAGACCCTGAACGGCGCATTCGTCGGCGTGCTGAAGCTCCCCGAAATCATTGCGTTGCTCAGGAACGGCGGCATGGACACCGCACCATCGACCGGTGCCGAACTTGGCGCATTTCTCAAGGAAGATACCGTGCGCTGGGCGGAAGTCGTCAAGAAGGCGGGCCTGCCGGTCAACTGAGTGGTGATGCTGCTCAGCGAGACGGAACTGCGCGCCGCGCTGGACATGCCGGCGTGCATCGCGGCAATGGAGCGCGCCTTCGTCGAGCAAGCCGAAGGCGCCTTCTTCAACCCGCTGCGCGCGCGAGTCAAGCAGGACGAAGCCAGCCCCAACTGGATGACCCTCATGCCCGCGATGCGCGCCAACGGCCGCAGGCGCTGGGCGCTGAAGGAAATGGTCGTGTGCCCGGCCAACCGCAAGACCGGCGGGGATCCGCTGCAGGGCACCGTAATCCTGCAGGACGGCGACACCGGCCGCCTGCTCGCGATCGCCGATGCGCCCACGCTTACCGAAATCCGGACCGCCGCCGTTTCCGCGCTCGCCACGCGGACGCTGGCGAACAAGGATGCGAAAAGCGTGTCCATCATCGGGCTCGGTATCCAGGCCCGAGCCCATGTCGAAGCGATCCGGGCCGTCCTGCCCGGCGCGACGATCCGCGCCTGGGGCCGGTCTGCCGAAAAGACGCGCGCCTTCGCGGCAGCGAACGGAGTCGAACCGGCAGATACGCTGGAAGGCGCGGTGCGCAATGCGGAGGTCATCTGCACCGTGACTTCGGCCACCGACCCGATCATCCGGCGCGAATGGATTCGGCCCGGCTGCCACCTGAACGCGGTCGGTTCGAGCCGGCCCACCCATGTCGAACTGTTTGCCGAAACGGTCGCCGCCGCATCGCTCTTCGTCGATCGTCGCGAAGCCGCTTTGAAGGAATCCGGGGATGTGCTGAATGCGCTCAAGGCTAGCCTGATCTCGCCCGATCACATTCGCGCCGAACTCGGCGAGGTGCTGGCCGGGTGTCTTCCGGGCCGGCGCGCGGCGGAAGAATTCACGCTGTACAAGTCGCTGGGCATGGGCATGCAGGACCTCGCCGCCATCGAGGCGGCCGTCGATGCGGCGCGCGCGAAAGGCCGTGGCGTAGAAGTCGACTGGTAGGTGCCGGAAATTGGTCCCCTGCGCTGTTCGAGGCGGTAAAATCGGGCGAACACGCAACAGCCCCAGGAGTCCTATATGAACGCCCCTCTCAAAGACCCGAAAGCAGGCGGCGCGAAAGCGCGTTTCGTCTGGGAAGACCCCCTGCTCCTTAACGACCAGCTGTCCGAAGACGAGCGCATGGTGCGCGAAGCGGCGCACGCCTACTGCCAGGAAAAGCTCCAGCCGCGCGTGCTCGACGCCTTTCGCAACGGCACCACCGACCCGGCGATCTTCCGCGAAATGGGCGAACTCGGCCTGCTCGGCCCGACGATCCCGCCCGAATACGGCGGCCCGGGCCTGTCGTATGTCTGCTACGGCCTGATCGCGCGCGAAGTCGAGCGCGTGGACTCGGGCTACCGCTCGATGATGAGCGTACAGAGTTCGCTGGTGATGACGCCGATCTTCGACTTTGGCAGTGAAGCGCAGAAGCAGAAGTACCTCCCCAAGCTCGCGAGCGGCGAATATATCGGCTGCTTCGGCCTGACCGAGCCCAACCACGGCTCCGACCCCGGCAGCATGGTGACCCGAGCGAAGACCGTGCCTGGTGGCTACAGCGTCTCGGGCGCCAAGATGTGGATATCCAACTCGCCGATCGCCGATGTGTTCATGGTCTGGGCCAAGACCGACGACGGGCGCATTCGCGGCCTGATCCTCGAGAAGGGCATGAAGGGGCTGTCCGCGCCCGCGATCCACGGCAAGGTCGGGCTGCGCGCCTCGATCACGGGCGAAATCGTCATGGACAACGTGTTCGTGCCGGAAGAAAACCTGCTGCCTGACGTAGAGGGACTGAAGGGCCCGTTCACCTGCCTCAATTCGGCGCGCTTCGGCATTGCCTGGGGAGCGCTCGGCGCGGCCGAGGATTGCTGGTTCCGCGCCCGCCAGTACGTGATGGACCGCCTGCAATTCGGCCGGCCTCTCGCGGCCAACCAGCTGGTGCAGAAAAAGCTCGCCGATATGCAGACCGAGATCACGCTCGGATTGCAGGGTTGCCTGCGCCTGGGCCGCATGAAGGACGAGGGCACGGCGTCGGTCGAGATCACCTCGATCATGAAGCGCAACTCCTGCGGCAAGTCGCTCGACATCGCGCGTGTGGCGCGCGACATGCTCGGCGGCAACGGCATCTCGGACTAGTACGGCATCGTGCGCCACATGGTGAACCTCGAGGTGGTCAACACGTACGAGGGCACCCACGACATCCACGCGCTGATCCTCGGCCGCGCGCAGACGGGCATCCAGGCGTTCAGCTGAGGTTTCCCTGTGCTGCGCCTGCTGCTCTGCGCCGTACTGCTGCTGAACGGTGCGCAGGGCGCGGCGCAGGATCCGGTGCGTGGTGCGAACGGCGTTTTCCTGGTCGCCAAGCCGGGACTCACTGACCCGAATTTCAGCCGCACGGTCGTGCTGGTCACCCAGACCGAGGGTTCCAGCACCGTGGGGGTCGTCGTCAACCGCCCCGGATCGCTGAAACTCGGCGAATTCGTGGGAGATACCGACGAGACCGCACGCTACCCTGAGCCGGTGTACGAGGGTGGCCCGGTCATGCGGCGCACGCTGGTCGCGCTGTTCCATTCGGATGCTCCGCCGACCGCAACCGCATTCCACGTCCTGCGCACGCTCTACATGAGCATGCATCCGGACAACATTCGCGAACTGCTCACGGGTGGTGGACGGCGCTTCCGCCTCTATGCCGGGTTCTCCGGATGGGCACCGCACCAGCTGGAAAGCGAATTCGAGCGTGAAGGCTGGTTCGTCCTGCCGGCGGATGAGGACAGCATTTTCCGCGCCGACACCAGCGGCCTGTGGGAAGAACTGGTCGAACGCGCGCAGGCGCTGAAGACACGGCACTGAGCGGGGAATATGGTTGCACCTATACTGGTGCACAAAACGCGCACGCCCGTGCACGGAGGGAAGGTTGAACCCATCGGAACAATTTTACGCGGCGCTCCCGCTCAACACACAGGGTGTGAGCGAACTGATGGGCGAGGAACGGCTGTTCAGCGCCGTTCCAGCCGACTGGCACGTCGTCCTCACTGACGTGAAAGGTTCGACCCGGGCACTCGACGAAGGCATGCACCATGTGGTGAACCTGGTGGCCACCGGCAGCATCATTGCCGCGCTTAACATCGCGCGCCGAGCCGACGTCCGGGTGCCGTTCTTCTTCGGTGGCGACGGCGCGACGATGATCGTCCCGGACTCGCTCGTCGCCCCGGTCGTGCAGGCGCTGAACTGGCACCGGGACAACACGCTGAAGAATTTCGGTCTCGAGCTGCGCGTCGGCGCGGTGCCCGTTGCCACGATCTACGCGAGCGGAAACACGCTGCGTATCGCCAAGGCAAAGATGAGTGAGGCCTACACCATTCCGGTAGTGCTGGGCCAAGGGCTGCAGTACGCGGACAAGATCGTCAAGGGCGAGGATTTCCAGCGCACTCCCGCGCAAGCCGGGGGATCCACACTCAACCTTGAGGGGATGGAGTGCCGCTGGGATGCGATCAAGCCGCCCGGCAATGCGCAGGAAGTCGTCTGCCTGCTGGTGACCTTTGCGGACATGGACAACCAGCCGGCGCTTTGTCGCGACGTGCTCAGGACCATCGACGACACGTTCGGCCCGCCCGAGGCACGCAACCCCGTGTCTGTCCAGCGCCTGCAGCTGAAACCCACGCTCGGGCGCATCCTGCGCGAGATGCGTGCCAGGCTCGGCCGTTTCGATGCGGGATACCTCGCCGAACACTGGCTGCGCACGCTGATCGGTTTTGTCTACCTGCGTTTCGTCAAGGAAGGCCAGGGCTATCTGCAGGGGATCGCGCGCCTGTCCGATACGCTGATGATCGACGGGCGCATCAACACCGTCATCGCGGGTACCACCCGCCAACGGCTGCGGCTGGTCGAGGCGCTGGACCGCATGGAAGCCGCCGGAAGCATCCACTACGGGCTGCATGTATGCGGCGCGAGCGTGATGTCTTGCTATGTGCGCGATCGGAAGGACGACCACATCCACTTCATCGACGGGATCGGCGGAGGCTACACGCTGGCCTCGACCGTGCTGAAAGAAAAACTCGCTCGGAAATAGCGCTCAACCACGCGCCGCGACGCTCAGCCCTTCGCGAACAGCATAGCGCCGTTCTTCCAGTCGACCTTGATCGTGTCCTTCGGCGCAAAGCGCCCCTCCAGAATCGATTTCGCGAGTGGATTCTCGATCGCCGACTGGATCGAACGCTTGAGCGGCCGCGCGCCATAGACCGGGTCGAAGCCCTCCTTGGCCAATTCGTCCAGCGCGCCCTCGCTTACTTCGAAGCCGTAGTCCATTTTCGCCAGCCGCGACTTCAGGATCGCCAACTGGATGGTGGCGATCGACCTGATCTGCGCCTCGCCCAGCCCGTGGAACACCACGACCTCGTCGATCCGGTTGATGAATTCCGGGCGGAAATGGGCCTTCACCTCACCCATCAC
The DNA here is from genome assembly GCA_038211455.1 of Burkholderiales bacterium. Taxonomy (GTDB): domain Bacteria; phylum Pseudomonadota; class Gammaproteobacteria; order Burkholderiales; family SG8-39; genus SZAS-79. The sequence continues at coordinate 1,384 of JBBQVP010000101.1, read as the reverse complement.
GGCGAGCTTCACCAGGCCGTAGTCGCTGCCTTCCATCTGTTGGATCATGTGCGAGCCGAGGTTCGAGGTCATGACGATCACGGTGTTCTTGAAATCGACCGTGCGGCCCTGGCCGTCGGTCAGCCGGCCGTCGTCGAGCACCTGCAGAAGCACGTTGAACACGTCCGGGTGCGCCTTCTCGATCTCGTCGAACAGGATCACCGAATAGGGCTTCCTGCGCACCGCCTCGGTCAGCGCGCCACCCTCGTCGTAACCGACGTAGCCCGGCGGCGCCCCCAGCATCCGGGCGACTGAGTGCTTCTCCATGTATTCCGACATGTCGATACGGATCAGGTGCTCTTCCGAATCAAACAGGAAGGACGCGAGCGTCTTGCACAGTTCCGTCTTGCCGACGCCCGTCGGCCCGAGGAACAGGAACGAGCCGTAGGGACGGTTCGGATCCGACAACCCTGAGCGCGAGCGCCGGATCGCATCCGACACCAGGCGCACCGCCTCGTTCTGGCCGACCACACGCTCGTGCAGCTTGTCTTCCATGTGGAGGAGCTTTTCCCGCTCGCCCTGCATCATCTTCGACACCGGGATGCCGGTCGCGCGCGAGACCACCTCGGCGATCTCCTCGGCGCCGACCTGGGTGCGCAGCAACCTGGTTTTCCCGCCGCCCGTCTCCGAGGACTCGGTCGACTCGGCGGTCTTCAGCTGCGCCTCGAGTTGCGGCATCTTGCCGTACTGAATCTCCGACATGCCCTGCCAGTCGCCCTTGCGGCGCGCCTCTTCCATCTGCTGGCGCAGCTTTTCGATTTCCTCCTTGATGTGCTGGCTTCCCGCGACCTGCGCCTTTTCCGCCTTCCAGATCTCCTCGAGGTCTGAATACTCCTTCTGCAGGCGCGCAATCTCCTCCTCGATCAGCGCGAAGCGCTTCTGCGAGGATTCATCCTTCTCCTTCTTGACCGCCTCGCGCTCGATGCGAAGCTGGATCAAGCGCCGGTCGAGCTTATCCATCGACTCGGGCTTGGAGTCGATCTCCATCTTGATGCGCGAGGCCGCTTCGTCGATCAGGTCGATCGCCTTGTCGGGCAGGAAGCGGTCGGTGATGTAGCGGTGCGAGAGCTCGGCTGCTGCGACGATGGCGGGGTCGGTGATCTCCACGCCATGATGGACTTCGTACTTTTCCTGCAGCCCGCGCAGGATCGCGATCGTATCCTCGACCGAGGGCTCGCCGACCAGCACTTTCTGGAAGCGGCGCTCCAGCGCGGCATCCTTCTCGATGTACTTGCGGTACTCATCCAGCGTGGTCGCGCCGACACAGTGCAGCTCGCCGCGCGCAAGCGCGGGCTTGAGCATGTTGCCCGCGTCCATCGCGCCTTCGGCCTTGCCTGCGCCGACC
>JBBQVP010000100.1:0-15601 GCA_038211455.1 Burkholderiales bacterium | reverse complement strand
GAGTCCGGAGACCTCGGCGGGCGGCACGCCGCTCTTGGTCGCTTCTCCCGAAACATTTACCTGGATCAGCACGTTGAGCGGCGCAGCTGCGGATTGTTCCGCGCGGCCCTTGGAAAGGCGGCGCGCGATCTTCAGCCGGTCGACCGTATGCACCCAGTCAAACGCCCCGGCCGCGACACGCGTCTTGTTGCTCTGGAGCGGCCCGATCAGGTGCCACTCGATCATCCCCGCGCGTTCGGGGCCCAGTTGCGCCTCGAGCGCTGCCAGCTTGTCGAGCGCCTCCTGGACGTAGTTTTCGCCGAAACTGCGCTGGCCGGCCGAAAACGCCTCGAAGAGGGCGGCAGGGGGCTGGGTCTTGCTCACCGCTAGCAGGCGCACGCCGTCCGGGTCGCGCCCGGCGGCTTTGGCCGCATCCCGAATGCGCGCTTCGACAACTTGCAAGTTATCATTGATTGTCGCCATAATTTTTCACTCGCATCTTCCGCCTGCGTTAGCGACCCGTTTACGGGTTCTCCGACGCCTCACCTTTCCCCGGGGGAATTGTAATGGATCTGACCGAACTGCTTGCCTTCGTCGTCAAGAACAAGGCCTCCGACCTGCACCTGTCCTCGGGCCTGCCGCCGATGATCCGGGTGCACGGCGATGTCAAGCGCATCAACCTGCCGGCGATGGAGCACAAAGACGTGCACGGCATGATCTATGACATCATGAACGACGGCCAGAGGAAGTTCTACGAGGAGAACCTCGAATGTGACTTCTCGTTTGCGATCCCGAACCTCGCCCGGTTTCGCGTCAATGCGTTCGTGCAGCAGCGCGGGGCTGCGGCGGTCATGCGGGTCATTCCTTCCAAGATACTTTCGCTGGAGGACCTCAAGGCGCCCAAGAGTTTCAAGGATATTTCCGACTACCCGCGCGGCGTGGTGCTGGTGACCGGGCCTACCGGCTCGGGCAAGTCGACCACGCTCGCGGCGATGGTGAACCACAAGAACGAAAGCGAGGAAGGCCACATCCTCACGATCGAGGACCCGATCGAATTCGTGCACGAATCGAAGAAATGCCTGATCAACCAGCGCGAGGTCGGACCGCACACGCTCTCGTTTTCGAACGCGCTGCGCTCCGCGCTGCGCGAGGACCCGGACGTGATCCTGGTCGGCGAGATGCGCGACCTGGAGACCATCCGCCTCGCGCTGTCCGGCGCGGACACCGGCCACCTGGTGTTCGGCACCCTGCACACTTCGTCGGCGGCCAAGACGATCGACCGGATCATCGACGTGTTCCCTGCGGCGGAAAAAGACATGATCCGCGCGATGATCTCCACAAGCTTGCGCGCGATCATCTCGCAGACGCTGCTGAAGACCAAGGACGGCGCCGGCCGGGTCGCCGCGCACGAGATCATGATCGGCACGCCGGCGATCAACAACCTGATCCGCGAAAACAAGATCGCCCAGATGTATTCGGCGATCCAGACCGGTGCGCAATTGGGCATGCAGACGCTGGACCAGAACCTGCAGGATCTGGTCAGGCGCAACGTCGTTTCAATGGCCGAGGCGCGCAGCAAAGCGGCAAACAAAGACAACTTCGCGGGCTAGGAGGCGAACATGGAAAGCGAACAGGCAACAAAATTTATCTACGACCTTCTGCGCGCGATGCTCGCGAAGAAAGGTTCCGACCTCTTCATCACCGCCGACTTTCCGCCGGCGATGAAGGTCGACAGCAAGATGACCCCGATGTCGCAACAGCCGCTGAGTTCGCAGCACACGGCGATGCTCGCGCGCGCGGTCATGAACGACAAGCAGGCCGCGCAGTTCGAGGCGACGAAGGAGTGCAACTTCGCCATCAGCCCCGCCGGCATCGGCCGTTTCCGGGTGAATGCGTTCATCCAGATGCAGAAGGTCGGCATGATCCTGCGCACGATCACCACCTCGATCCCGGACTTCGACGACCTCAAGCTCCCGCCCGTCCTGAAGGACGTGATCATGACCAAGCGCGGCCTCGTGCTGTTCGTCGGCGGCACGGGCTCGGGCAAGTCGACTTCGCTCGCGGCGATGATCGGCTACCGCAACGGAAACTCCTACGGCCACATCATCACGATCGAGGACCCGGTGGAGTACGTACACCCGCACCGCAACTGCGTCATCACGCAGCGCGAGGTCGGCGTGGACACCGATTCCTGGGAGGCCGCGTTGAAAAACACCCTGCGCCAGGCCCCGGACGTGATCCTGATCGGCGAGATCCGCGAGCGCGAGGTCATGGAGCACGCGATCGCGTTTGCCGAAACCGGCCACCTGGCCCTGGGCACGCTGCACGCGAACAACTCCAACCAGGCATTGGACCGGATCATCAACTTCTTCCCCGAGGAACGCCGCCACCAGCTGCTGATGGACTTGTCGCTGAACCTCAAGGCGGTGGTCTCGCAACGCCTGATCCCGCTCAAGGAGGGCAAGGGCCGGGCGGCAGCGGTCGAGGTGCTGCTCAACTCTCCGCTGGTGTCCGACCTGATCTTCAAGGGCGAGGTCACGGGCATCAAGGAGATCATGAAGAAGTCGCGCGAACTCGGCATGCAGACCTTTGACCAGGCGCTGTTCGACCTGCACGAAGCGGACCGGATCAGCTACGAGGATGCGTTGCGCTTCGCAGACTCGACCAACGAGGTGCGCCTCAACATCAAGCTGAACGGCAAAGGCTCCAAAAGCCGCGACCTCAACGAAGGGATTGCGCACCTGGACATCGTCTGAGGCAGGCGGGAAAGCACAGTCACGGGAGACGTGCGAGCGGCTCCCGTTGTCTTTTGAATATATTAAAACATTGATGCGAATTGCCCTGCGAACGGCTTCTGGAGCGGCTCAAGGGAAATGAATCTTTCGAATTAAAGAGGTGAGCAGGATGAAAAAGACCGATCTCGAGAAACTCAAGGGTCTGCGCCTGAAGCCCCAGGCCGGGGTCGCCGGTGCCGGCGGACAGTTCGGCAAAGACACGCCGCCCACGTCGAGCAGACGCGAGCAGCGTGAACTCGACCGCGCCGCGGGCCTCGTGCCGTTTGCGGTAAAGCTGGACGACGGCCTGGTCGCCAAACTGCAGGCGCTCGCGGGGCCCCACGAAGGCGGACTGAACGCGTTGGTCGCCGACCTGCTGAGGAAAGGCATGGAGAGCAAGGCGAAATAGGCGCGATGTCCGCATCTGACCTCCACACGGCCGAAATCGTCATCCCGGAGGCCGAAGTCGAGATCAGCGCCGTGCGCGCGCAGGGTGCCGGCGGGCAGAACGTCAACAAGGTCTCGAACGCGATCCACCTGCGCTTCGACGTGCGCGCCTCCTCGCTCCCGGACGTGGTCAAGGAGCGGCTGCTGAAGCACTCCGACCAGCGCATCACGCGCACCGGCGTCGTCGTCATCAAGGCCCAGCAGCATCGCAGCCAGGACATGAACCGCGTTGAGGCGCTGGCGCGGCTCCACGAGCTGGTGCGTGAGGCTGCGTTCGTTCCAAAAAAACGCCGGCCCACCAAGCCCAGCCGCAGTGCGAAGAGAAAGCGCGTCGAAGGCAAGGTGTTACGCGGCCGGATTAAAGCGTTGCGCGGCAAAGTCCTCGACTGAGGCGCGCCGCTACGCAGGCTTTCGGTTCGATCCCGCCACCACCACGAACTCGAACAGCCGGCACTCCAGCGCCCCGTTGAACAGCGGCACCCGGCGGCTCGGGGAAAGCCGGATCATCTTCGCCATCCTCAGATCGGAGGTGAAGAAATGGCAGCGCCAGCCCGCGAAGCGCTGCTTGAGTGCATTGCCCAGCTGCGGGTAGAACTCCGCCAGCTGGTCGCGGTCCGACAGGCGTTCGCCATAGGGCGGATTGGCGACCATGACGCCCGCGCTGGCGGGCGCCTCAACGCGCAGCACGTCAGCGCGCTGCAGCTTCACCAGGTCCCAGAAACCCGCGGCCATGAGGTTCTTCTTTGCGCTGTCCATGGCGCGCTGCTCGATGTCGCTGCCAAAGAGCGTGGGCCGCAGCTTGTTCCTCGGCGCTCGTCCGTCTTTCACACGGTTCCAGGACTTGAGGTCGAAAGACCGCAGCTTTTCAAAGCCGAAGCTGCGACCGGCTCCCGGCGGCTCGTTCAGCGCCATCGCCGCGGCCTCGACAAGCAGGGTGCCCCCACCGCACATCGGGTCGAACAGCGGTTCGTCGAATTTCCAGCCGGTGAGCCGGATGATTCCCGCCGCGAGGTTTTCGCGCAGCGGCGCCTCGACCGCAGCGCGCCGCCAGCCGCGCTTGAACAGGGGCTCCCCCGACGTGTCCAGGTACAGCGTGCCTTTTGCGTGCTCGAGGAAGCAATGGATCCGCACGTCCGGTTCGCGCCGGTCCACATCCGGCCGCTCGCCCGTTTCCTCGCGGAACCGGTCGCAGACCGCGTCCTTGATCCTCAGTGTTGCGAACTCCAGGCTCCGCAGCGGGCTCTTGATGGCGGTCACGTTTACCCGCAGGCTCTGCCCGACTCCGAAGTACGCGCCCCATCCGATCGCGCGCGCAGCGGCGTAGATGTCCTCCTCGTTCGTGTACTCGAACGCCGCCACGCGCCAAAGCACTCTTGAGGCGATGCGCGAATGGAAATTCGCCGCGTAGCAGGTCTCCCAGGACCCGGCGAACCCGACGCCACCCGGCGCGACTGCGACATCCACAGCGCCGAGCGCGCGCAGCTCGTCCGCGAGCAGGCCCTCCAGGCCACGCGGGCTGCTGGCGAAGAACTTCTCAGAAGGGTTTGACGACAACGAGGATCACAATCGCGAAGAGGATGAGGACCGGGAATTCGTTGAACCAGCGGAACCAGACATGGCTTCGCGCATTGCGGTCGTGCTTGAAGTCAGCGAGGAGCTTGCCGCACCAGACGTGGTACGCAATCAGCACGGCCACCAGTGCCAGCTTGGCGTGCAGCCAGCCGCCGGAGAATCCCCAGCCCAGCCACAACCACGTGCCGAAGGCGATCGTCAGCACAGCGCCGGGCGTCATGATTCCATGGAAGAGCTTCCTTTCCATGACCCTGAAGCGCTCGACCGAGGCACGATCCTCACTCATCGCGTGGTAGACGAACAGGCGCGGCAGGTAGAAGAGACCCGCAAACCAGGTCACCATGAATACGATGTGCAGCGCCTTTACCCAGAGCATGTTTCGATTCCTGCACTTTACTTGAGCAGGCGCCGGCGCGTCAGCACCAGCGCGAGGTAGTACCCCGCCGCAGCATAACCGAGCGGCACGGCGAGGTGCAGCAGAACGTCGCGCGGCAGCTCGCCGAGCAGCAGGGCGCGCGACAGCGACACCGCGTGCTGCAGCGGCAGGAGCGCGGATGCGAACTGCAATCCCGCCGGGAGCTGTTCAACCGGAAAGAAGACCCCGGAAAGAAGCAGCGCGGGCGTAATGACGAGCGTGAAGTAGTACATGAAGAAATCGTAGCTCGTCGAAAGCGCGGTCATGACCAGCCCGATCGCGGCAAACGCGAGGCCCGTGAGCACGATGACAGGAAGCACGGCCGCGGCCAGCGGCCAGCTTGCAAATCCCAGCACGGACACCACGACCAGTATCGATACCCCCGACAGCGTCGCCTTGGTCGCCGCCCACACGAGTTCACCGAGCAGCACATCCTCCAGGTTCAGCGGCGCGTTGAGGATCGCCTCCCAGGTCTTCTGCTGGTGCATTCGGGAGAAAGCCGAATACATGGACTCGAACGAGGCTGCGTACATCGTGCTCGAGACGACCATCCCGCCGGCGAGGAACGCGATGTAGGGCACGCCCTGGACCTCGCTCATCATCGCCCCCAGGCCGTATCCCAGGCCGAACAGGAAGATCATCGGATCAGCCAGATTTCCGAGAAGGGAGGGAATGGCAAGCTTGCGCCAGACCAGCAGGTTGCGGCGCCACACCGGCACAAAGCGCAGGGACAATCTCGGGAGGGCATAGATCCGCGAGCGCACGTCTTCAGTCCCGGAGGTCCCGGCCGGTCAGCTTGAGGAACACATCCTCGAGGTTCGCCGGGCGATGCAGGTAGACGAGTTGCGGCTCGGGCTTCAGGCTGGCCAGCAGCGGCTCTTCGTCGGCCGCGTAGCAGAACACGGTTTCGCCGGCGATTTCGACACGCCCGGCGAGACCGCGGGCGATGTCGGACCAGACCTCGAATCCGGGGCCGTGAACTTCTACCACGTGGGGCTCGATGTGCATGGAGATAAGTTCCCGCGGCGAGCCCTGCGCCACGATGCGCCCGTGATCGAGGATCACCAGGCGCGAGCACAAGCGCTCCGCCTCCTCCATGAAGTGGGTGGTCAGCAGCAGCGTCTTGCCCTCCTGCTTGAGGCGCTTCAGGCGCTCCCAGATCAGATGACGCGCCTGCGGGTCGAGCCCCGTGGTGGGCTCGTCCATGAACACCACCTGCGGATCATTCACCAGCGCGCGCGCGAGCGTCAGGCGGCGCTTCATCCCGCCCGACAGCGTCTGGATCCTCACGTCCCCACGTCCGGCCAGCCCGGCAAACTCCAGGAGGTGGGGGATGCGCGCCTCGATTGCCTGGCGTTCCAGGCCAAAGTAGCGCCCATACACCTGCAGGTTTTCGCGCGCGGTGAAATCCGGGTCGAGGTTGTCGAACTGCGGCACGACGCCCACCTGCCGGCGCGCTTCGCGGGCCGCCTCTGGCACCGGCCGGTCGAGCAGCCGGATTTCGCCGGCGTCCGGTTCGATCAGGCCGAGCGCGAGCCTGAGGGTGGTCGTTTTTCCCGCGCCATTCGGGCCCAGCAGGCCGAAACATTCGCCCTGCCGGACCGCGAAGTCGATTCCGGCGACGACGTCCTCACCCCCGTATTGCTTGCGAAGACCCGAAACGGAAAGGACTGTCTTGTCCGCAGGGGCGCCCGCGGTCAAGAACGGCCCCAGCCGGACTGCACGATACCCCGCAGGATGTGCAGCCGCTGGTGGAAGAAATGGTCTGCGCCAGGAACGACGATTACCGGCAGGTCCTGCGGCCGCGCCCAGTCGAACACATCGGCCAGCGGCACGGTTTCGTCGACTTCGCCGTGGATGACCAAGGTGCCCTTGGGCACCGGCCGCGCGTCGAAACGCTTCACCGCGACACCGACCAGCACCATGCGCTCCGGCGTTACGCGCTCGGCCAGATGCGTCTGCACAAACGAACCGAACGAGAATCCGGCCAGCACCGGTGGGGCAGGCGCGGCGCCGCCGAACTGTTCCTGCGCCCAGGTGAGTACCGCCGCAAGGTCTTCAAGTTCGCCGCGACCCTCGTCGTGCACGCCTTCGGTCGCACCCACGCCACGAAAGTTCGGCCGCACAGCAACATAGCCAAGGTCCACGAAACTGCGCGCCAGCGTCTGCACGACCTTGTTGTCGAGCGTCCCGCCGTACAGGGGATGCGGATGCGCCACCAGCGCCACGCCACGGGCGGGTTCGATCTCCGGCGCATCGACCGCGCACTCGATCAGGCCGGCCGGACCTGCAATCAGCTCGCGGCGGGTGGTGGCGCGCATCAGATCTTCAGGCGTTCGACGACCCGGCCGTGGATGACGTGCTCGTCGAGGATCTCGTCGATGTCGGCGCGGTCCACATAGGTGTACCAGACCGCCTCGGGATAGACCACTATCACGGGGCCCTCCTCGCAACGATCGAGGCATCCGGCCTGATTGATGCGCACCTTGCCTTCACCGGCAAGCCCGAGCTCCTTGACCCGCCCCTTTGCGTAGTCGCGTAGCTCGGATGCGCCTTTCGGATTGCAGGACTCGCGCTCACCATCGCGCTGGTTGCAGCAGAAGAAGACATGCCGCTGGTAGTAGGACATCGGTCGCCGCCAAAAAGGCGACATTCTACCCGTGCGCCGCCTGGTCCCCCTGCCGGCCCGAGAGCAGGAACAGGTACGACATCGCTGCGAACGGCCAGACCGAGGACAGCAGCCGCGTCAGGCCGTTGAAGTTGAGAAAATTTCCCTGCCCCCAGACCGAGAGGATCGAGGCGAAATACGGGTTCGCGGGCGCCAGGTTGACAAGCACGGTGGCCCCCATCAACAGAACCGCGGCGAGTCCGAGGCGAAGAATGCGCGGCAGCAGCGCCGCCGCGAACAGCAGCGGCAACCCAATCGCCAGCCCGATGAGCGCCCCCGGCGTGAGCCAGAGAAAAACGTTCTCCGCCCGCATGAGTATCGCAATGGCAGCGGTCTTGACGAGCAGCCCGAGACCGGCCAGGCCCGCGAGAATGCGCAGCACCGGCCCCCCGGGAGCGAGAATCGCGGAAGTCATCAGGCCGACGGCAACCAGATTGCAGGCCGCGGTCAACGCCTCGATCGCGACGAACACATCCGCTTCGTACGCGGCGCCTACCGGTTGCTGGAACAAGTCGCGCAGGTCGCCGGCGCCGAACAGCAGGCTGGCGGGATTCAACTGCGTGCCCAACCACAGCGCGACCAGCACCAGCCCGGCATCGGCGCGCGCTCCCGGGAGCACGGTCCGCGCCCGCCAGCGAAGCAGCGGACTCTTTCCGAGCAGCCAGCCGGCACTGAGCGTTCCAAGCAACGCGCCGATGGCAACGCCGGAGACATTGCATACGACATCGACGTTGGACGCGATTCGCGACGGCAGGAACGTCTGCCCCGCTTCCAGCAGCACGGACAGGAGGGTGCCGCTAAGGATCGCAACGGCGAATGCTGCGATTGCCTTCGCTCGGGGCTGCAGCGCGAGCACAATCAGCCACCCGTAGAGGATATATCCCAGCACGTTGACCGCCAGGTCAAAACCGGTGACATAGCGCGGCCTCGCCGCAAACAGGTATGCAAATGCGGACACCCCGGAATCGTGCCACCCGGAGAACGGGTAAAGGGTCGCGTAGACCACCAGCAGGACGTAGGCCAGGAACAGCAGCCTGGCGAGCGGCGAGGCGCGGCCCATGCCTACATGAATGCCAGCCATGCCTGCATGAGTAGCCAGAAACCGGCCACCGCGACCAGCACGGCCAGCAGGCGGTTGCGGCGCGCGCCCTGCGCGTGCATCGCGGCAAACGCCTGCTCCAGCTTGTCGATGCGCTCCTCCGCAAGCAACCGATGCAGCAGGCGCGGCAGCTGCGGCAGGGTCGCCGCCCAGAAAGGCGCCTCCTTCTTGACGTTGCGCACCAGTCCGCGCCAGCCGATCTGGTCGATCATCCAGCGCTCAAGGTAGGGCTTGGCCGTTTTCCACAAATCGAGGTCCGGGTCGAGCTGGCGCCCGAGACCCTCGATGTTCAACAGCGTCTTCTGCAGCAGGACTAGCTGGGGCTGGACCGCGACGTTGAACCTGCGCGAGGTCTGGAACAGGCGCAAAAGCAGGCGGCCGAAGTAGATCTCCTTCAGTGGCCGCGCGAATATCGGCTCGCACACCGCGCGGATCGCGGCTTCGAACTCGTCGATACGGGTTTCCGGGGGAACCCAGCCGGCATCGAGGTGCGCCTGCGCGACGCGGGTGTAATCGCGGTTGAAGAACGCGAGGAAATTCTGCGCGAGATAGTTCTTGTCGACCTCAGTCAAGGTTCCCATGATGCCGAAGTCGAGCGCGATGTAGCGCCCGCGCGACTCGCCTTCGGTTGCGACGAAGATATTTCCGGGGTGCATGTCGGCGTGGAAAAACCCGTCGCGGAACACCTGGGTGAAGAATATCTCCACCCCGGCGCGCGCGAGTTGCGGGATATCCACCCCCTGCTCTCGCAGCACGTCGATCTGCGATACCGGCGTGCCGTACATGCGCTCCATGACCATCACCCGCTGCGAACAATAGTCCCAGTGGATCGCGGGTACGGCCAGCAGCCTGGAGTTGGAAAAATTCCTGCGCAGCTGGCTCGCATTGGATGCCTCGCGCATGAGGTCGAGCTCGTCGCCCAGGTGCTTGGCAAACTCGGCCACTACTTCCCGCGGTTTCAGCCGCCGCCCATCCATCCAGAGCTTCTCGATCAGTTCGGCCGCCGTTTCGAGGAGCGCAACGTCGCGCGCGATGATGGCCTCTACATCCGGCCGCAGCACCTTGACCGCCACCGCGCTGCCGTCGACCAGGGTCGCCAGGTGCACCTGTGCAATCGAAGCGCTCGCCACCGGGTCGCGCTCGAACGAAGCGAACGCCGTGCTGATCGGCTGGCCGAGCGAGCGCTCGATCTCCGCCGCCGCAACATCGGACGGAAACGGCGGCACCTGGTCCTGCAGCCTCGCGAGTTCGTCAGCAATGTCCTGCGGCAGCAGGTCGCGGCGCGTGGAGAGCATCTGCCCGAACTTGACGAAAATCGGTCCGAGCTCCTCAAGCGCGCCGCGCAGGCGCGCACCGCGCGGTTCGCTGCGGTTTGCACCGGCTAGCGCAAGCAGCCAGCGCACGCGCCCGTGCGGGACGAACTCGTGCAGCCCGAAGCGCAGGCCGACGGAAAGGATGCGCAGGAGGCGCAACAGGCGCTTCACGTCAGGGTTTCCCGTCGATGTCGCCCGTAAGGCGGTCAGCGCGAGGTTCAGATCCCGCAGAACCCACGCGAGGTTCGTTTTGCGCAAAAATCACACGCTGTTCAAGCCGCGCAAGGTCATCGCGCAGTTTCGAGACTTCTGCCGCGAATGCGTCGAACTCGGGGCGTGCAACGACGCTGCGGCGCTCCTCGATCGCATACTCCATGACATTGTCTGCGAACCTGCGGCCCGCTTCCGCCTGCCAGGAGGCAAAGTCGCGCGCGGTGCCGACCATCCGGTGCGCAAGTACATCGCCGAAGACACGCGACAGGTCTTCCTCGACATCCCAGCGCAGGTAACGCAACAGGGCCAGGATTTCCGTCGCGAGCCGGGCGTTTCCTGCGATATCCACCGCACGCATCATGTGGTCTTCGCCTTTGGAAAAGGCGGCAAATGCACCGGGCCTGGTTGCGATCACCAGGGTCGGCTCTGCGGAAACATCGGCCGCCCGTGTGCGGCCGCCCTCGACCACGGCGAGGCGCAGTACGGGCAGCGGCGAGACGCGCAGCTCGACGATTTCACCGGCGAAAGGCGCAAGCTTCTCGCGCGCCCAGGCTTCACGCTCGAGGAGATGGTTAAGCGCCGTGGCGGCGCCGGTATCGAAGAAGCCCATGGCGGAGAAAGCGGGTGGTGGCCGATCCAAAAAAAGAAGGCCACCCTGCGGTGGCCTTCTAGGTTAGCCCAGAGGACGCGTCAATGCATCTGCTGGATACCCGCCAGCAGCCAGCCGGTCGAGCCATCCGCCGGCTTGGCGAGATTCCATACCTCCTCGAAGCTCGCGGGGGCCTGGCCAGGTACTTCGCGCACGAGTCCCGAAAAACGCACGCTCGCCCAATGCGTGTCGCCTTCGGTAACGACCTCGAGCAGGTCGGCGTTCAGGGTGACGACATCGGTGAACTGCTTCTCCCCGCCGCGCGACACGATATCGGCATTCAGCTCGGAGAACATGGCCGGAGTGGTGAACTCGCGCAGTTCCGCGACGTTGCCAGCATCGTTAGCGGTCTGCATGCGGATATAAGACAGCTTGGCCTGGCGCAGGAAACCCTCGCCGTCGAAACCCGCGGGCACGTTGGTGGCGACCTGCACGGGCTGCGCGTCGAACCCGGCTGCCTGCGAGGGTGGCGGGGCGGCGACCGTCTCGTTGCCCAGTCCCGAATACTGCAGCGGCGCCCCGCCCGCAGGCGCGGCTTGCGGCGCCGTGCGGCCGCGCATCAGCAAGCGGATCACGAACACCACGGCAAAGGCGAGGAGCGCCATCATCAGGATGCTGCCCATGGCGCCACCAAATCCGCCGCCGGCGAACATCGAGCCCAGGATGCCACCGAGCGCAAGTCCGCCGAGCATCGGCGCCCAGCGGCTGAGTGCGGACTGCGGCTGCGGCGCAGCGCCTGCGGGTGCGGCAGCAGGCGCAGATTGTGGCGCGGTGCGCGGTGGCGTGGCCTTGGGCGCACTGGTGATGCTGCGCTGCATGCCCATGCTCCGCCCGCTGCCGAGCTTGGCCGCCTCGGCCTGCGCCGCGAAGAGTCCGACACCCAGGACTGCCGTCATGACACCCAACATAAATCGTTTCATTGGTGATCCCGATCCTCGTTGAACTGCGTTCAGTATAGGTCCTATCCGATGATCCTACGCGGGGCACATGAACAATTAAAGTGCCACGCGCCAGCCGCGGTGCAGGGCGACGACGCCAGCCGCCAGGTTGAAGTATTCGACCCGCTCGAGACCGATCCGTTCCATCATTTGTTTCAGGGTCTCCTGGTCTGGATGCATGCGGATGGATTCGGCCAGGTAGCGATAGGCTTCCCCGTCACCCGCCACTTTCTGCCCGAGCCAGGGCAGCACCTTGAAGGAGTACAGGTCGTAGGGCTTCTCGAGCGGCTTCCAGACCTTCGAGAACTCAAGCACCAGCAGCCGGCCGCCCGGCTTGAGCACGCGGCGCATCTCGGCGAGCGCGACCTCCTTGCGGGTCATGTTGCGCAGGCCGAAAGCCACTGTTACGCAGTCAAAATAGCCATCGGGAAAGGGCAGCCGCTCGGCGTCGCACTGCACGGCTGGACAGACCCGACCCGAATCCAGCAGCCGGTCGCGCCCCACGGCGAGCATGCTGCCGTTGATGTCGGTTACCCATACCTGCCCGGTCGGTCCGACCCGGCGCGCAAAGGCGGCGGACAGGTCTGCGCTGCCTGCAGCCACATCGAGCACGCGCTGTCCGGACCGCACGCCGGACAGGGCGATCGCAAATGCCTTCCATGCCCTGTGAAGACCCATCGACATCAGGTCGTTCATCAGGTCGTAGCGACTTGCAACGCGGTCGAAGACCTCGCGAACCCTGCCTGACTTTGCCCCTTCCGCAACCTTCTGGTAACCGAAATCAGTTTCTGAAGTCATCCGCAATGGCCTTTCGCGGAACCACCTTTCCCAGATGCGAGTACTTGCTCCACGTCCCTGCTCGCATTTGCCTCGGCCAGTTTCTGGAGATACTCGGACCACAGCCTGTCCCGCTCGGTGCCCAGCGAATAAAGATAGTCCCAGGCGTAAATGCCCGTGGCGTGTCCGTCCGAAAAAGTCGGCTGTACCGCGTATGAGCCGACCGGATCCAGCGACGCGATGTCGACTGCGCGCTTGCCCGTCTGCAGCACCTCCTGGCCTGGTCCGTGGCCGCGAACTTCCGCGGACGGCGAAAACACGCGCAGGAACTCAAAAGGGAGGGAGAAACTGCTCCCGTCGGAGAATGCGATCTCCAGCACACGGGACTTCTTGTGCAGCTTGATCTCGGTAGGCGTCGGGTTGTCGCTCATGGTGGGCGGATCATACATCGGGGCTAATTCGGTGAATGCAACAAATCTGTCACCTAACCTTCATAGAATAGGGGATGAACATTCAAACCGCGTCGCGACCCGGGAACACTGCACGATGGCTGTAAATATTCTGGTGGTCGAGGACGAACCTGCAATCCAGGAACTCATCGCGGTCAACCTGGAGCACGCCGGTCACCACGTCATCCGGGCAAGGGACGCCGAGGGCGCGCTGGGCATCGTCAGAAACGCGCTGCCGGATCTGCTGCTGATCGACTGGATGCTCCCGGGAATGTCCGGGGTCGCGCTCGCCCGCCAGCTACGCCAGGAGGAGCGCACGCGCGGCATCCCGATCATTCTGCTTACCGCCCGCTCGGAGGAAAAGGACAAAGTCCTCGGGCTGGAGGCCGGTGCGGATGACTACGTCACCAAGCCGTTCTCGCCGCGCGAACTCATTGCGCGCATCAAGGCGGTCCTGCGCCGCCGCGCGCCGCAGATGACCGACGATCCGGTGGAGGCGCGAGGGCTGCGGCTGGATCCTTCGACACGGCGGGTCTTCGGTAACCAGGCGCCGCTCACTCTGGGACCTACGGAGTTTCGGCTGCTCCATTTCCTGATGACCCATGCCGAACGCGTGCATTCTCGCGCCCAGCTGCTGGACCAGGTGTGGGGCGACCACGTTTTCGTCGAGGAACGCACGGTCGACGTCCACATCCGGCGCCTGAGGAAATCGCTGGAGCCGACCGGGCACGACCGGTTCGTGGAAACCGTCCGTGGCTCCGGCTACCGATTCTCGGCGACGCCTTCGTGAAATAATGCCGGGGGGAGCGGGGTCCATGGCGAAGGCCGGTCTTCCGCCTTTTGCCCGTGCCGGTCGGGCCGCGCGCAGGAGAAAACACGGTTGAATTCCGTTTGGACGGGCTTTCTCGCAGTAGTCGCAGCGCTCGCGCTGGCCGGCTTGGTCGTCTGGCCCCTTGCTGGCGCTGCATGGGCGCTCGCCGTAGTCGCCCTCGGGCTGTTCCTTCGCGTACTCCATCATGTGCGCAACCTGTCGGCATTCGTAGACTGGCTGCGGGCCCCGACCCGCGCGACGCTGCCCAACGGCACCGGTCTGTGGGAGGCCGCGTTTGCTGAACTCCACCGGCACGTCCGCATGCGCGACGAAGCTGAACTGCGGGTTGCCGAGGCGCTTGCCCGTTTTCGTGCGGCCGGCCAGGCCCTGCCCGATGGCGTGCTGATCCTGAATCGCGAATCGCAGATTGAGTGGGCCAATCCGACCGCGGAACGCCATCTCGACATCGATGCGCGGCACGACGTAGGGCAGACCATCACCAACCTTCTGCGCCACCCGGATTTCATCAGCTATCTCGACACGGGCGAGTTCGGCGAGCCGCTGGTGCTGCGCCGCGCGCGCGGGGAGGCATCCGTGCTCACGCTGCGCGTGATCGAATTCGGCGATGAACAAAAGCTAGTGCTTACCCGCGACATTACCTCGCAGGAAAAACTCGACACCATGCGCCGGGATTTCGTCGCCAACGTGTCGCACGAGCTGAAAACGCCGATCACGGTACTTTCGGGATTCGTCGAGACCCTCTCCAACGAAGAGATCACGCTGAGCGGTGAGCAACGCGGGAGGTTCCTCGCCCTGATGTCAGACCAGGCGCGCCGCATGCAGAGCCTCATCGAGGACCTGCTGACGCTGTCCTCGCTTGAATCCTCGGCTGCGCCGACCGACGAACAGGCGATCGATGTCCGCCCCCTCGTGGAAAAGATGGCCGATGAGGCTCGGCTGTTGTCGGCCAGGCGCCACAAGGTGGCATGCGTAGTGGATGCGGACGCGCGACTCACCGGCAACCTGCAGGAAGTGTCGAGCGCGCTGTCCAATCTCGTATCGAACGCGGTCCGCTACACGCCGCCGGGCGGAACGATCCGCCTCGAATGGAAACTGCGCGACGGCCAGGGCCTGTTCAGCGTGGAGGACTCCGGGATCGGGATCGAGCGCCGGCACATCGCCCGCCTTACCGAACGTTTCTACCGCGTAGACAGCAGCCGCTCGCGTGAAACCGGCGGCACCGGACTGGGCCTGGCAATCGTCAAGCATGTTCTGACGCGCCACCAGGGCGCACTGGAAGTCCGCAGCGAAATCGGCCGGGGCTCAACGTTCACCGCCGTCTTCCCATCCCGCCGGGTCGAGAAAATCGGCGCCGTCAAAGCCGCCTAGCCACAGACCGGCCTGCCGACCCCGGATCTTCATAGAGCAACCCAGGGGGTACGGGGGACCCGGGAAGGCCCCGCCGCAGGCGGAAGGGGTCCGATTCCCCCGATACTG
>JBBQVP010000099.1:0-15650 GCA_038211455.1 Burkholderiales bacterium | reverse complement strand
CGGTAATAGGCCTGCCCGGAGAGCCAGTTTTTCAGATAGCTCTCCGTGAGCCAGGCACGCCATTCGATCATCAGCATCTGCTGCAGGTATTGCTTGTATACCGCGAGAATGATGAACATCACCGCAAGCAGCGTGAACCGCCCCAGCTCAAGGTAGAACCCCAGCCGATCCTTGTGCTCGAACGTGTCGTAGAACCCCTTGTTCCAGTCGTTGAACTGGACCTCGATCCACACCAGTGCGAGGGTGAATCCCACCACCGATGCGAGCAACACTACGCCGCGGCGGCTGCCTTCGGAAACCCAGTACGGCCGCGCAAGCGACCAAAATGCGAACCAGAACGCGGATCTGGATGCGAACCCGCCGGGCGCGACCGGCGGGACAGTTGACCGATTGGCTTGCATGACACGCTCCACGATGGCGGGAAACCGCGCGCAGTTTACATAACCCGGTCTGCCGGGCGAAAATGGGCCGAGCCTCATCGATGCAAACTGACAAAATCTTCCGCTTCGCACCGCCGCCCCAGCACCGGGCGAAGCACCTGTTCGTGTTCCTGCACGGCGGAGGCGCCACACCCGAATCGATGATTTCGGTGGCTTTCAAGTTCCAGGCGCGATTTCCCAGCGCGGCCCTGCTGGTGCCGCGCGGCTTCGACGCGGTCGAGGGCGACCTGCCCGGCGAGCGCGGAGGCTCAATGCTTGCGGCAAGCGAAGGGGACCGGCTCGAGCGCATCGCGGCGATCCTGCCGCGACTGGAGGACCTTGTGCGCCGCGAACAGACCCACTGCGGCGTGCCGGTGGAAAACACCGTGCTGGTGGGCTTTTCCCAAGGCGGCACGGTTGCTTTGGAGGCCGTGAAACGCCTGCCCGGCCTGGCGAGCGCGGTGGTCGCCTATTCTGCGCGCTTTGCGCGCCTGCCCCTGGCAGGTTCGAGCATCAGCGCGCGCATCCACCTCGTGCACGGCGAGCACGACGCCATCGTCTCACGAGTGCATTCGGAACGCGCCGCGCGCGTGCTCACGGCGCTGCATGTCCCGGTGACCCTGGACATCGTCGAGGATCTCGGCCACGCGCTCAGCCACCACGCGGTAAGCCTCGGGTCGCTGCGCCTGCTGCAGGGAATTTACGAGGGGCGCAAAGCTACGCTGCACTGAAGGGGCTGCGGCGCCTCAGGGTCGTTCAGCTTGCCAGTTCCGGCATATTGATGAACAGTTCGAGCGCCTCCGGATTGGCGAGCGCGTCGGTATGCTGCACCGGCATGCCATGCACGACCGACCGGACCGCCAGTTCGACCACTTTGCCGTTGCGGGTGCGCGGGATATCCGGCACCTGCACGATCCGCGCGGGAACATGGCGAGGCGTGGTGTTGTCGCGGATCTGCCGCCGGATGCGTTCCTGTAGCGCCGCGTCGAGCGCGCGACCGGGCCGCAGCTTCACGAACAGCACAACGCGCGTATCGGTCGGCTGTGTCGGCGGCCAGAGCTGGCCGATCGCTACGGACTCCTCGACCGCGTCGATCTTCTCAACCTGCGCATAGATCTCCGCCGTGCCGATGCGCACGCCACCCGGGTTGAGCGTGGCATCCGAGCGCCCGTAGACGATCATCGTTTCGCGCGCCGTCAACTCGCACCAGTCGCCGTGGCACCAGACATTCGGGAAGCGCTCAAAGTACGCAGCGCGGTAGCGTGCGCCATCGGGATCGTTCCAGAAACCCACCGGCATCGAGGGGAACGGCTTCACGCAGACCAGTTCGCCCTTTTCACCGACCAGTTCGTGCCCGTCCTCCGAATAGACGCGCACGTCCATGCCGAGGCCGCGGCACTGCAGTTCGCCTCGATGCACGGGCAGCACCGGGTTGGCATCCGCGAACCCGGCCATGATGTCGGTCCCTCCCGAGATCGAGGCGAGACAGACATCCTCCTTCACGTCGCGGTATACATAGTCGTAACTTTCGGGGACCAGTGGCGACCCGGTGGAAATAATCATCCGGACGCTGGACAGATCATGCGTCGCGCGTGGCTTCAGGCCGCGCTTGGACAAGGCATCGATGAACTTTGCCGACGTCCCGTACTGGGTGAACCGCTCGACCTGGCAGAAATCGAAGGTGATGGCCCCGTCGCGCACGAAAGGCGAACCGTCGTAGAGCATCAGTGCGGCCTGCGCGCACAATCCCTCGAACAGGAGGTTCCACATCACCCAGTTGCAGGTCGTGTAGTAGTAGAAGCGGTCGCCCGGTCGCGTATCGAAATGCAGCTTGTACATCTTGATCCCGGACAGCAACGAGCCGCCGGCACCGTGCACGATGCATTTTGGCTTCCCGGTGGTCCCCGAGGTAAACAGGATGAATACCGGGTGATCGAACGGCAGCTGCTCGAACTCGACGACACCCGGTTTGTAGGGCGCGATCCAGTCCGCATAGCGGCGCGCGTTGCGGATCGGCGAAACGTCGGGAGCCTCGTCCAGGTGCGGCACCACGACCACCTGCTTCACCGAAGGCAGCCTCAGGGCTATCTCCCTCACCCTCGCAATCGAATCATGCGCCGTACCGTTGTAGAGATAGCCGTCGGCGCAGAAGAGGAACTTCGGCTCGATCTGCCCGAAACGGTCGAGTACGCCGTCGGTGCCGAAATCGGGCGAACACGACGACCAGACCGCACCGATCGAAAGGGCCGCGAGCGCGAGCACGCAGGTTTCGGGCATGTTCGGGATGAACGCCGCCACCCTGTCTCCGGACTTCAGCCCGGCCGCGCGCATCGCCTGCGCGCAGCGCGACACCTCACTGTACAGACCGGCGTGTGAGATCCTGCGGCGAAACCCGGTCTCGTCCCAGAACACCATGGCATCCGCCTCGCCGGCCGCCCCGTAACGCCTGTGAAGCAGGTTCTCGGCAAAGTTGAGGCGCGCGTCCGGAAACCACCTTGCGCCAGGGATCCGTTCGCCATCGACAAGGATCCGGCCGCCCTTGCGTCCCCGCACACCACTCCAGTCCCAAAGGGCGCTCCAGAAATACTCGCTCGAATCACAGCTCCAGCGGTAGAACTCGGGGTAGGTATTGAAATTCAGCCCGAAACGGTACACGCAATAGCGCGCAAACTGAGTGACCAGTGCCGACTCGATCGCCCCCTGTGAGGGCTCCCACATCTTCTTACCGGCTGTCATATGCGCGTTCCGATGCCTCTGGGTGGGAAATTATAGTTCCCGGCCTGCGTGCAGGCCTGTCGGCTTGACAGCCCTGTAGCGAGTACCCAGAATCGTCGCGCCGCAGCACTTCGCCCCCGGTACCAGGGGCCAGCACCGCCCAACCCAATCCACAAGGAGTCAACATGACGTTTTCCCGCATCCTCGTCGCCGCCGTGATCGGCGCGGCATTCGCCCTGCCTGCCCAGGCGCAGACCGTCGACAAAGTGAAGAAATCCGGCGAGATCACGATGGGCGTGCGCGAGTCCTCAGCACCGCTCTCCTACACGCTCGGCGCAGGCCAGTACACGGGCTACCATGTCGACGTGTGCCTTGCGATCATCGACAGCATGAAAAAGATGACCGGTGGGAACATCAAGATCAACTACATGCCGGTGACCTCGCAAAACCGCATCCCGCTGGTGCAGAACGGCACGGTCGACATCGAGTGCGGCTCGACCACCAACAACGCGACGCGGCAGAAGGACGTGTCCTTCGGCCTGACGACGTTCGTCACCGAAGTGCGCACCGCGGTGAAGGCGAACTCCGGCATCACATCAATCTCCCAGCTCAGCGGTAAAAACCTCGCCACGACCACGGGTACCACTTCGGTGCAGACCCTGCGCAAGCACGAGCGAGCGAACGCCATAAATTTCAAGGAAATCTACGGCAAGGACCACTCTGACTCTTTCCTTCTGCTTGAGACCGGACGCGCAGATGCTTTTGTGATGGACGACAACATCCTTGCCGGCCTGATCGCCACGTCGAAGTCGCCGGCAGACTACAAGATCGTCGGCGAGGTACTGTCTGTCGAGCCGATTGCGATCATGATTCGCAAGGACGATCCGTCGATGAAGAAACTCGTCGATGACACCATCAGCGGCATGATGAAGTCCGGCGCGCTGGAAAAGCTCTACACCAAGTGGTTCCTGACGCCTATCCCGCCGAAAAATACCAGCGTGAACCTGCCGATGGGAGCAACCCTGAAGTCGCTCTTCACAGCGCCCAACGACAAGCCGATGGAAGACTACGCGAAGAAGTAGCCGAACCCGGACATTCGCGCGCAAAACGCGCCCGGCGGGGCGCGTTTTTTTTGCCACTATGGATCGGCGCTTCCTCCGGGGGCACAGTTTGCTCTACACTGCGTCAGGGAGAGCCGTAACGATGAACTTTCGCTGGGAATGGGAAGTGTTCCTCCGCGACACCGGCGGTGGCCAGACATATCTCGATTGGCTGATGTCGGCCTGGGGCTGGACGCTTGCCGTGGCGGCATGTTCCTGGGTTGTCGCGTTCGTGCTCGGCTCGGTCATCGGCACGCTGCGCACCACGCCCGTCCGTGGCCTCGTGCTGTTCGGGAACGCGTGGGTGGAACTGTTCCGCAACATCCCGATCCTGGTGCAGATCTTCCTCTGGTACCACGTGATCCCGGCGATGGTGCCGGTAATGAAGCACCTCCCGAGCTTCGTGCTGGTCGTGCTTGCGCTGGGCTTCTTCACCTCGGCGCGCGTGGCCGAGCAGGTGCGCGCCGGAATACAATCCCTGCCGCGTGGCCAGCGCGATGCGGGGCTAGCGATGGGCCTGACCCTGCCGCAAACCTATTTCCACGTGCTCCTGCCGATGGCGTTCCGCATCGTCATCCCGCCGCTCACCTCGGAGGCGATGAGCATCATCAAGAACTCCTCGGTCGCGTTCGCCGTCAGCGTCGCCGAGCTGACAATGTTCGCGATGCAGGCGCAGGAGGAAACATCTCGCGGTATCGAGGTCTACCTCGCGGTTACCGGGCTGTACATCGTCACTGCGATGGCGATCAACCGAATCATGGCTGTGGTCGAATCGCGGGTCCGGGTGCCCGGCATGATCGGCGGGGGCAAGTAGGTGGGCAACCTCGACCTGTCGTTCTTCACCTGGGATCTTGTCTCCAAGTTCCTGGTCAAGGGTTTTGTGTTCAGCGTCTCGCTGACGCTGGTGGCGATGATCGGCGGCATCCTGTTCGGCACGCTGCTCGCGCTGATGCGGCTGTCGAGCTTCAAGTGGCTGATCTACCCGGCGGCGGTGTACGTGAACGCCATGCGCTCGGTCCCGCTGGTCATGGTGATCCTCTGGTTCTTCCTGCTGATCCCCTTTGTCACCGGCCGGCCGCTCGGCGCGGAATGGTCCGCCGTGATCACCTTCACCGCATTCGAGGCTGCCTACTATTCCGAAATCATGCGCGCCGGCATCCAGTCGGTGTCGCGGGGACAGGTGTCCGCCGGCTTTGCACTCGGCCTCACCTACTCGCAGAACATGCGACTGATCGTCCTGCCGCAGGCGTTCCGCAACATGCTTCCGGTGCTTCTCACGCAGACCATCATCCTGTTCCAGGACACGTCCCTGGTGTATGCCATCGGCGCCTACGACCTGCTGAAGGGCTTCGAGACTGCGGGCAAGAACTTCAACCGGCCGGTCGAGGCATTCCTGCTCGCGGCCATCGTCTATTTCGTGATCTGCTTCTCGCTATCATCCGTGGTGAAGAAGCTTCAGCTGAAGATCGCGATTGTCCGTTAAGGCCCGATAAGGAATAGTGCCCATGATTTCGATCAAGGACGTGAGCAAGTGGTACGGCAGCTTCCAGGTGCTGACCGACTGCACGACAGAGGTGAAGAAAGGCGAAGTGATCGTCGTCTGCGGCCCGTCCGGATCCGGAAAATCGACGCTTATCAAATGCGTAAACGCGCTCGAGCCGTTCCAGAAGGGCGACATCGTGGTCGACGGGATATCCGTAGGCGATCCCGCAACGGACCTGCCCAAGCTGCGCGCCCGCGTCGGCATGGTGTTCCAGAATTTCGAGCTATTCCCGCACCTGACGGTCACCCAGAACCTGAGCCTCGCCCAAGTAAAGGTGCTTGGCCGCACCCCTGCCGAAGCCGCAGAACGCGGGCTGAAGTACCTGGACCGGGTCGGGCTGATCGCGCAGAAGGACAAGTTCCCTGGGCAACTCTCGGGCGGGCAGCAGCAGCGCGTCGCCATCGCCCGTGCACTCTCGATGGATCCGATCGCGATGCTGTTCGACGAGCCGACCTCGGCGCTGGACCCGGAAATGGTCAACGAGGTGCTCGACGTCATGGTGCAACTCGCGCAGGAGGGGATGACGATGATGTGCGTCACCCACGAGATGGGATTCGCGCGCAAAGTCGCCCACCGGGTGATCTTCATGGACGCCGGCAAGATCGTCGAGGACGCCTCCAAGGAGGACTTCTTCGGCACCCCGCGCTCCGAGCGCGCGCAGCAGTTCCTCTCGAAGATCCTCCATCACTGACTCTACTCGAGCCGGATGTTCAATTCCTTCACGAGCCGGCCGTATTTCTCATAGTCATCGCCAACCAGCTTGGCGAACTGGGCCGGACTTCCGCCGATCGGCTCCAGGGCGGACTGCGCGAAGCGTGCACGCACGACGGGTTCGGCGAGCGCCTTCTCGATCTCGGCATTGAGGCGCGACACCACATCGGCCGGGGTCCCGGCCGGCACGAGTACGCCCAGCCACTGGTCGAGCACCAGGCCCTTGTAGCCGGATTCATCATAGGTCGGCACGTCCGGGAGCGAAGGGGCGCGCTCGCGCGTTGACTGCGCGAGGATCTTCAGTTTGCCGGACTTGTAGTGCGGTATGACGGGCGAGGAGCCAAGCGATCCCAGCGGCACCTGGCCGCCGACCAGGTCCGCGATCGCCTGCCCACCGCCCTTGTAGGGCACGTGGGTCAGCTTGATGCCGGCCTTCTGTGCAAACCACTCCCCCGCCATGTGCTGCTGGGATCCGGCGCCCGAGGTTGCGAACGCCATGCCGGGCTTGGTCTTCGCCAGCGCGACAAGTTCCGCCAGTGTGCTCACGCCCACCGACGGGTGTACTGCCAGCACCACGGGCTGGCGCGCCAACTGGATCACCGGCACGAAGTCCTTGAGCGTCTGGTAGCCGAGGTTCTTGTAGACATGCGGATTGGAGGCAATTGAATCCGGCGCTACGACCGCCGTGTATCCGTCGGGAGCGGCCTTGGAGGCCAGTTCAATGCCGATGTTGCCGCCCGCGCCGGAGCGGTTATCGATCACGATGACCTGCCCGAGGGACTTGCCGACCCTGTCGGCCACCGTCCGCGCCGCGATGTCGGTCGAACCGCCCGGCGGATAGGGGACGATCCAGTGCAACTGCTTGGCCGGCCACCCTTGGGACGATGCAGCGCCCGCTGCGCAGAGATTCAACAAAGCCAACAACAGCGATAGCAATGTCTTCACGATTTCCCTCCCAGGAATTTTTCGATTGATAGCACGGGAGATTCTACTTGACCGTCTGGACAAACGCGGCGGGCGAAAGCGACGGGCCGGCGCGGTGCAAATCGGGTTAAACTTCGCGGCCTGTTTTTTGCTTGAGTTCTGAACCTCTTCTCACATCACACCGATATGGCAACCAACAAGACCATCCCAATCAAAAGCGCAGCTCCCAAAGCGAAGTACGACTGCCTGAAGTGCCCCGGCTACTGCTGCAGCTATCCGCTGATCGAAGTGACCAAGCGCGACATTGCGCGGGTCGCAAAGCATTTCGACGTATCGCTGGAAAAAGCGAAGAAGACCTACTTTCGCTACGATCGCAGCGCGAAAAGCTGGGCGCTGCGTCAGAAGAAGGACGAGCATTTCAAGAAGATCTGCCGTTTCTTCGACACCGAGGAGCGCCGCTGCACCATCTATATGGCGCGCCCGGGCGTCTGCCGGGATTACCCCGGCGAGCCGCATTGCGGCTACTACGACTTCCTCAAGTTCGAGCGAGAGCACCAGGACGACAAGGAATTCATCGCCACGACTTCATAACTGCGTTATGAAGTCGACAGAATCGACACGGGGGAACCTGCGGTTCCCCCGACCGATCGGCACAGGGGAACCTGCGGTTCCCCCGTACCCCCTCCCTCTATCTTGTCAGTCCTTTTTTGCCAGGGCCTGGGCGCGGATTCCGGAGAGCGTCGCGGTCGGCGTCAGCGCCTCGGGATCGAGTCGCAACTCGATCAGCGCGGGGGTTCCAGCGGCCATCGCGCGCGCGAACGCGGGAGCGAACTGTTCGGTGGACTCGACGATCTCACCGTGCGCTCCGTAGGCGCGGGCGAGCGCCGCAAAATCGGGGTTCTTCAGTTCGGTGCCCGAAACACGTGTCGGGTACTCCCTCTCCTGGTGCATGCGGATCGTCCCGTACATACCGTTGTTGACGACGATCACGATCACATTGGCGCCGTATTGCACCGCTGTGGCCAGTTCCTGGCCGTTCATGAGGAAATCGCCGTCACCGGCGAACGCAACAACCGTGCGTTCTGGCTGGGCGATCTTTGCAGCGATCGCAGCCGGCACCCCGTAGCCCATCGAGCCGTTGGTCGGCGCGAGTTGTGTCCGGAAATCGCGGTACTGGTGGTAGCGATGCACCCAGGTCGCGAAATTCCCCGCGCCATTGCAGATCACCGCATCGTCTGGGAGCATATCGCGCAAACTCTTGACGATATCGCCATACTGCAGCCTGCCGGGCAGCGGCTTGGGGACGCTGTAGTCCAGGTACCCCGCACGCGCCGCCTCGGTGTCCTTGCGCCATTTCGAGGCGCCATCGAGTTCAAGCGCGCTGAGCGCCTCAACGAACTGCGGATACCCTGAATTCACCAGCACCGCGCCCTGGTAGACGCGTCCGAGTTCTTCCGCTCCCGCGTGCACATGGATCAGCGTCTGCCTGGGCACGGGCACATCGAACAAGGTGTAGGCGCTGCTGGTCATCTCGCCCAGCCGCGCGCCGACCACCAGCAGCAGGTCGGCATCCTTGACCCGTTGCGCGAGCTGCGGATCGACGCCGATGCCGATATGCCCCACATACGATGGCGACCGGTTGTCGAGCAGGTCCTGGCAGCGAAACGAGGCGCCCGCAGACAGGTGGTTTTTTTCCAGGAACTCGCGCATGCCGCGCACAGCCTCCTTGTCCCAGCCGCTACCGCCGAGGATCACGAACGGGCGCTTGGCGGCAGACAGCAGCCGCGCGATTTCGCGCATATCCGACGCCGCCGGCGACGCTCGCACTGTCTTGTAATGCGGCACATCGGCCACCGCCGCCTGGGAAAAAAGCATGTCCTCGGGCAGGGCCAGCACCACGGGACCCGGCCGGCCGGCCATCGCGGTGTGGAACGCGTGGCTGACGTATTCGGGAATCCGCTCGACCCGGTCGATCTGGGCCACCCATTTCGCCAGCGGGCCGTACATCCGGCGATAGTCGATCTCCTGGAATGCCTCGCGTTCGGCCATTTCGTTGCCGACCTGGCCGATGAACATCACCAGCGGCGTGGAATCCTGGAACGCCGTATGCACCCCGATCGAGCCGTTGGTCGCCCCCGGCCCGCGAGTCACGAACAGCACACCGGGTTTGCCAGTCAGCTTGCCGTAGGCGTCGGCCATGTACGACGCCCCTCCCTCCTGGCGGCAGATCACGAACTTGAGCTTGTCGCGCACGTCATAAATGCCATCGAGCACGGGCAGGAAGCTCTCGCCGGGTACGCCGAACGCCAGCTCAACGCCGTGCGCCGCGAGTGCCGCGGCCAGGATCGTTCCACCGTGGCGGGTTTTCAGGTCGGATTTCATGCAATCACCTTTGATCAAACTGCGGATTTGAACGCTTCGCGCAACGCCTCGCAGCAGCCTTCAACCGCGACGTTGGCCGTGTCGAGCGCCCCACCCATCAACAGGAAGCCATGCACCATGTCGGGGTATTCGCGGTATGCGGTCTTTACGCCCTCGCGCGCCAACCGCTCAGCGTAGGCGCGTCCCTCGTCCACCAGCGGGTCATATCCGGCGGTCAGCACGTATGCCGGCGGCAGGCCTGCAAGGCTCTCGGCCAGCAGGGGTGAGGCGCGCCAGTCGGTCCAGTCGGAGGCCCGTGGCAGGTAGTGGCCGGAAAAATAGTCCATCACCTTGCGGGTCAGAAGATAGCCTTCGGCGTTGGCCTTGTGCGAAGGGAAACCAGCGCGCTGGTCGGTGGCCGGATAAACCAGAAGCTGGAAGCATGGCGCCGGACCGCCGGCATCGCGCGCGGTGAGGCAGACCACGGCAGCCAGGTTGCCGCCGGCACTGTCGCCACCGACCGCAACGCGGCGCGAATCGACACCCAGGGACTTCGCATCGGACAAGACATGGTGTGTTGCCGCCACGCAATCGTCTACTGCCGCCGGAAACGGTGACTCCGGGGCAAGCCGGTACTCGACCGAAAACACCGCACAACGCGCGCCGTTTGCCAGTTGCCGGCAGACTACGTCGTGGGTATCCAGATCACCGATCACCCAGCCGCCGCCGTGAAAGAAAAGCAAAGCGGGCAACATCTCTTCAGCCGCCGTGCCGGCGGGGCGATAGGCGCGCACCGCAATGGGCCCAGCCGGCCCGGGCATCAGCAGAAGGCGTACAGAACCCACTTCCGGAACTGCCGGCGCAGTCGCTGCGCGGGTGTCCCGGTATATCCGGCGCGCAACTGCCGGCGGAACGTCCTGGTAGGGCGGCAGGGGCGAGCGCGCCACGCGCTCGATTAGCACGGCAACCTGGGGATGGACGCTCATCCGGTTCGCCCTACTTGGCCGCCTGAAGCATTTTCTCCAGCCGGCCTTTGAAGAATGGCGCCGCCTTCATGATGCGCGTGTCCTGGCTGACGATCAGCGGGCGGACCTTGCCAACGTATGCCTGCCATGCCGGGTCCGCCTGCATGGCGGCGCGGCACTTCTCGCGCTGGTTCAGGTCGTCATAGGCCCACATGTGGACCACCAGGTTCTGCATCCCGACCTCACTGACGTAGTAGCCGACCATATGCGGCAGGTGCTTCAGCTGGGTCGCCATGCCTTCGCTCTCGTACAGCTTGAAGTACTCCGGCACCTTGCCCGGATGCAGCAGATACATTCGTTCTTCGACGTACATGGAGCTTCTCCTCGGGTTGCCGGCGGGTCGGCGGGCGGGCCACGATTATATAATCGGCCCTAACGCAGACACCGGGCATTTCATCATGCACTCCAGCGACATCAATGCACTGCGACGCATCCTCAGGCACAACCGGAATATCGCGGTGGTGGGCCTGTCCGCGAACTGGTATCGCCCCAGCTTTTTCGCGGCCAAGTACATGCTCGAGCATGGCTACCGGATCATTCCGGTGAATCCCCAGTACCAGGAAGTCCTCGGCCAGAAGTGCTATCCGAGCCTGCGCGACATCCCGGAGAAGGTCGACATCGTCGACTGCTTCCAGAAAACCGACCGGATCCTGCCGATTGCGGAAGACGCGATCGCGATCGGCGCCAGGGTTCTTTGGCAGCAGATCGGCGTGAAGAACGAGGCGGCAGCGGCAATGGCAATCGCCGCCGGACTGGATTCGGTCATGGACCGCTGCGTCAAGATCGAACATGGCCGGCTGTTCGGCGGGCTCAACTGGGTAGGCGTTAACACCAAAGTGATATCTGCCAAAAGACCTACCTGGAGTGGTCACGGAGCAGTTTGACGAGAACCCCTCACCCGTCACAGCATAGTTTTTAGCGTAAGCAAGTGCAAACAAATATTTTAATTAATATCTGAGTTTGAGATATCTATCCATCCAGTGCTGGCGCCATGGCCCAACGGACGTTATTCTCGTGAAAATGTCTTGGGTAACGGACCATGTCCGACGCGTTGCGCATATTTGAAGGGCGATTTGGCCGGGTACTGCTGAAACTTGCGGTCTCCGGGCACGAACCGCATGCGCACGCCGAACACCAGTTGCTGCTCAAATACGACGGTGCCGACAGGCGCTTCCTGATCGACGGGGAGTTGGTGCCTCTGACCCGCGACAGCATCATATTCCTCAGCGCCGGGAGGCAGCATCAGGGACTGGAGAACGAAGGCGGGGAGAATTCCCGGCTGCTCCTGTTGAATGTCTCCAGTGACTGGCTCGCGCAGACCTTCCCCGCCGTTTTCCGCGACGCGGATACGGGACCGCAGCCCCGCGTGCTGGATACCATCACGCCGCACCTGCGCAGGATCGCGGATGCGATGGTCATCGACATGATGAACGACCGTTTCCTGTCTGCGGACCGGCTGGAATTCATGGTGCAGGACCTGATCCTGTCGATGATCGACAGCTACTTCGCCAAGCGGCGCGCAAGTTCGCCAATGTGGCGTGGATCGCGCTACGCGGACGCGCGCATCCGGCGCGCCATCGCCCTGCTGCGGGCGCGCCCGAACAAGGACGTCAACATGGACGACATTGCCGCGCAGGTCGGCCTGTCGCGATCGCGGTTCTACGACCTGTTCCAGATGTGCACCGGCCGCTCGCCGCGCGAATATCTCGACATGCTCTGCGTCGAAACCGCCATTACGCGCCTGTCGACCAGTAACACCAAGATCGGCGAGGTCTCGGCCGAACTGGGATTCTCCGCGCAGAGCCATTTCACCCGCTTTTTCCTGAACCAGGTGGGCGCCTCGCCTTCCGAATACCGCCGCCATTCTTCGAACCGACATCTCGTCGACGACGCGCACGGCATTGCCGAACCCGACGCATCGCCAATGCCGCTCGGTCTCGGCCCGCTCGAACCAGCTAAATAGCCGTCGGGGCGAGGGCGCGCGCGGGATGCGCCCCTCCTTCACTGTGGCACCGTGCTTGCCAGTGGCACGCGGGTTGCTTAGAGTGGGGAGCACTCACTTGAAACGACTATGCCAGCCCAAATACAGCACTTCGACGAAATGAATCTGCCCGATGGCGGAGTGCGGGAGCACTACGGCCACATCGTGGACTGGCTCGCCAGGATGCCGCCGGAACGCGTTGCAGAGAAGCGGCGCGAAGCAAACCTGCTGTTCCATCGGGTCGGCATCACGTTTGCGGTGTACGGCGACGACGCAGGCGCCGAGCGACTGATCCCTTTCGATACGATCCCGAGAATCATCCCGCTGTCCGAATGGGAAATGCTCGCCACCGGACTCAAGCAGCGGGTGAAAGCGCTCAACCGGTTCCTCCATGACATTTATCACGGCCAGGAGATCCTCAAGGCCGGCGTCATTCCTCCGGAGCAGGTGCTGACCAACGAGGCTTACCAGGTCGCCATGGTCGGGCTCGACCTGCCGAACCAGGTCTACTCGCACATCTCGGGCATCGACCTGATCCGGCACAACGACGGCGACTACTACGTACTGGAAGACAACCTGCGCACGCCCTCGGGCGTTTCATACATGATCGAGAACCGCAACATGATGATGCGGCTCTTTCCCGAACTCTTCGCGACGCAGTCCGTGCTACCGGTCGAGCACTATCCCAGCCTGCTGCTCGACACGCTGCGCGCCGCCGCACCCCGCGAACTGCGCGACCCGACGGTCGTCGTACTGACACCGGGCCACTACAACAGCGCCTATTTCGAGCACGCGTTCGTTGCGCAGCAGATGGGAGTGGAACTTGTCGAGGGCGCAGACCTGTTCGTCAAGGACGCGTTCGTCTACATGCGCACCACCGGCGGACCGCAGCGGGTCGACGTGATCTACAGGCGGGTTGACGATGCCTACCTCGACCCGCTTGCGTTCAGATCGGATTCATTTCTTGGGGTTCCCGGGCTGCTGTCGGTTTACCGCGCCGGCAATGTGGGCCTGGCCAACGCCATCGGAACGGGCGTCGCTGACGACAAATCGACCTATCCCTATGTGCCGGACATGGTGCGCTTCTATCTGGGTGAGGAGCCGATCCTGAAGAACGTGCCCACCTGGCAACTGAAGAAGAAGGACGACCTCGCCCACGTCCTCGACAACCTCGCCAAACTGGTGGTGAAGGAGGTCCAGGGCTCGGGCGGCTACGGCATGCTGGTCGGCCCGGCAGCGACGAAAAAGGAGATTGAGGCCTTCCGCGCGCGCATCCTCGCGAATCCGGCGAACTACATCGCCCAGCCCACCCTTTCGCTTTCGACCTGCCCGACGTTCGTCGAGCAGGGCATCGCGCCGCGCCATCTCGACCTGCGCCCTTTCGTCCTGTCTGGAAAGGACGTGAATTTCGTGCCGGGCGGCCTGACCCGGGTCGCGCTGAAGGAGGGTTCGCTGGTCGTGAACTCCTCGCAGGGTGGCGGCACCAAGGACACCTGGGTGATCGAATGATGCTCTCCAGGGTTGCAGACCGGATTTTCTGGATGTCGCGCCAGATGGAGCGCGCCGAGAACATGGCTCGCGTGCTCGGCGTCACCTCGAACCTCGTGATGTTCAGCACCAAAGACGAACAGCAGCAGAAGACCCTTCTCGCACCGCTCTCGATCACCGAGACCAACGAGGCATTCTTCGAGAATCACAAAAAGCTCACGCTGCCCGCCCTGATCGACTTCATGGCGCTGGACGAGAAAAACCCGTCTTCGATCTACTCGTGCCTGAAGTGGGCGCGCGAGAATGCGCACGCAGTGCGCTGGCTCATCACCACCGAAATGTGGGAGACGATCAACACCACATGGATCGACCTGAGGAACTTCAAGCGCAAGGACATTGTCGGCGCAGACGCGACACGCTTTTTCGACTGGGTGAAGGAACGCTCCCACCAGTTTCGCGGCGTGACCTACGGCACCATCGTGCGCGGCGAGGCGTTCAACTTCTCCCGCCTGGGCACATTCCTCGAACGCGCCGACAACACCGCGCGGATTCTGGACGTGAAGTACCACATCCTGCTTCCCCGGGTGGAGGACGTGGGCGGCGCGCTCGACTATTACCAGTGGGCGGCGCTGCTGCGCTCGGTATCGGCGTTCGCCACCTACCGGGGCCTGTACCGCGCACAGATCTTTCCCATCAAGGTTGCTGAATTGCTGCTCTTCGAACGACGCATGCCGCGCTCGCTGGCGGCGTGCTTTGACCAGGTCACGCTTGCACTGGCCAACATCGACGGTCAGACCGGCCAGGGCGCGAAGCGTCTTGCCGGCGAGATGCACGCCAGGTTTACCTATGCCGATATTGAGGAAGTGTTCCAGGCTGGCCTGCACGAGTACCTGGACGAATGCCTTGACGATATCGCCGAACTCAGCACACGCATCCAGCGCACCTACCTGGGACTGATATGAAGCCGGCGGGAGGAACAGCGCCTTGATACTCAACATACAGCACGAAACGATCTATCGATACGACGCGCCGGTGCGCTCGTCGACGCAATACATCCGCCTGACGCCGAGGGAAAACCTGCGCCAGAAGATCCTCGAGTGGGGCATCGACACATCCGTGCCCGCGACCCAGACCAACGACGGGTATGGCAACGTCATGCATGTGCTGACGATCGACAAGCCGGTATCGGAGGTAAGGATCCGCGCGCGCGGGGTAGTGCACACCCGGATGGAAGTGAAGGCCGTGGTCGGGGCGTCCGACGCGTCCGAAGACCAGCCCAACAGCTCGCTCTCACCCCTCGTATTCCAGCGCTCGAGCCCGATCACACGGGTCGACGCGGCGCTGGCCGCGGTTGCGGACAAGCACCGCAAGCGCGCGGGTACC
>JBBQVP010000098.1:0-15791 GCA_038211455.1 Burkholderiales bacterium | reverse complement strand
CAGCCTCTAGAATTCGCTCCCCTGCCGAGGTGGCGGAATTGGTAGACGCACATGGTTCAGGTCCATGCGGTGGCGACACTGTGGGGGTTCGAGTCCCTTCCTCGGCACCAACTCTTCAGCGACTTTCGATTCTAACCGGTCGAACAACACCGGTCGAATCGAATTCAGGCGTAACGCGGCCTGGGCCTGTCCCGGCCTTCAGGCAGGCGAGCCGGTTTGCGGCGGGAACTCGACCATCGCCTCGCCCTGGGCAATCTTCTCGCCTCGCTGGTTGGTGATCATCACGTCAACCTGGGCCCAGCGGCCCTTTTCGGTGATTCGCTTGTATTTGACGCGTCCGCTGGCGGTAAGCGTGTCCCCGGGACGAACCGGAGCGAGCCAGCGAGTCTCCAGGCGCCGCTGGACGCCGCCCACAGGGTAAAGCCAGTCGGTCAGCATGCGTGTAAGCAGGCCGAAATTTGTCATGCCGTGCATGATCACGCCACCGAAACTGGTCTTGCCGAAACTGCCTTGCATATAGTCGTCATCAAGGTGCAGCGGATTGAAGTCAAGCGATCCTTCGCAGAACGCGCGGATGGTTTCGCGCGTCACGGCAAAGCTCAGCCCTGGCACGATGCCGCCCACCTGGAGGGCATCAAATGTGGAATTGGCGGATGGATTGGTCATGGCAGCCTCAAACCGGGCGGATGGTCTGGCCGCGACCGGAGCAGACCACCTGTCCA
The DNA here is from genome assembly GCA_038211455.1 of Burkholderiales bacterium. GTDB lineage: Bacteria > Pseudomonadota > Gammaproteobacteria > Burkholderiales > SG8-39 > SZAS-79. The sequence goes on along the minus strand of JBBQVP010000098.1, from coordinate 15,069 downwards.
TGCTGGTTGATGAAAACATTGTCGTGCACGACAAAAAGACGGTCTTTCTTCATGAATTTGTCGAGCGCACGCGCCTGTAGAGTAATTGTGTCGCCGGGCCGCGCGGGAATGTTGTAGCTCCAGCACTGCCCCGCGTTGATCGTGCCCGGGCTGCGCATCCAGTCGTCGACCGGAGTGCACGAGAACATCAGCAGGATGTGAATCGAAGGTGGCGCGATCAGCCCGCCATACGGCGAAGCCTTCGCGTAGCCTTCGTCAAAATAGAGAGGATGAAGGTCGCCCACCGAAATGCAGTACTTGTGGATGGCCTCGAGCGTCAGCACATAAGGGATCGTCTTGCGCGGCTCGCCCGGTACGATCTCGTCCCAGATCTTGCGGTGCTTGTCGTCTTTCCAGAAATCGGTTTCGAATTGTGCGGACATGAAGTTCCCGATGGTAAACGAGTAAACTGAGGCCTGCGCGCCAGGCGGCTACGCGCGATCTCCGCCGGGCTGTGGCAGCGTCATGAGGTCAGTTGTTGGCGCGGAATCCAGTGGCTTTAACGACTTTCGCCCAGCGCTCTTCGCCGGCGCGCAAGCTGGCGGCAAATTCGGCGCCACTCTGCCCGGAAACATCGAACCCCATCTGTTCCAGCCGAGCGCGCAGCGCCGGGTCGGCATGCGCTGACTTGGCTGCGCCAATGATCTTGGCCAGCACATCCGCCGGCGTGGAAGCCCGCGCGACCAGCCCGAACCAGGTGCTCGCAGTGAAGTCATCGTGGCCGAGCTCGGCGAACGTCGGCACACCGGGCAATTGCCGCCAGCGCGTCGCGCTGGTCGTGGCGATCGCTATCAGCTTGCCGCTCTGAATGTGCGGCAACCCGGTCTGGATCTGCGAGAAACCGAGCTGCACATGTCCGCCCAGCAGGCTCTGCACCTGCGGCCCCGAACCCTTGAACGTGATGTGGGCCATGTCGGTTCCGAATCGTTCGTTCAGATGATGGCCAAGAAAATGCGAGATCGTCCCGGGACTGAACGACGCAAAAGAGACCTTGCCCGGATTCGCCTTGACCCAGGCAATCAGCTCGGCCAGATTCCTGGCTGGAACACCAGGATGGGTCACAAGAACCGTTGGCGCCTCCACGCCCTTGATCACGCCTACAAAGTCAGCCGGCTTCCAGCGAAGGTCGCCGTAGGCGCTCGGGTTGATCTCCATCTGCGACTGCGCCGGAACCCAGAGGGCATAGCCGTCGGCTGGCGCACGCACCACCCACTCCGCCGCGATGTTTCCGTTCGCACCAGTGCGATTTTCGACGATCACCGTCTGGCCGAGAAGGCGCGACATCGGCTCGCTCACGGCGCGTGCATAGACGTCGGGGGCGCTGCCAGGCGCGCTTCCGACCACCAGGGCGATCGGCTTCACGGGCCATGGTTGCGCCCACGCCGTGGATGCTGCGCCGCATGCGACCGCGAATGCCGTGACAACCATTTTTCTGATATTCATTTGCACCTCACGCGTCGAAACGAACAACCGCACAATGTCATGCCGATACGGCGAAAGGTCCGCGCCGGCTTTCGGAACCACGACGAAATCTATTCACTTCGCACGTCCTTCCGGCCGCCATCTTGCCAGAATCGTTCCATTGCGATGTAGGTGTACGAAGCCGACCAACCGACCAGGAGCAGGCCGTTTAGCGCCTCCACACCCGCAAGAAGGCGCAGGTCGCCGGAGGGCACGACGTCGCCATAGCCCAGCGAGGTATAGGTTTCGGCCGAAAAGTAGATCGACACGCTCGCGCTGAACCCACGCGCCTCCCCGAGTGTGCCGAGGTGTAGATATCTGACCAACACGTAGATCGCGAGCGCATAGAGCAGGATTTCGGCCGCGTGCGCGCAGAATGTTCCCAGAATGACAAGGATGAGCTTGACGCGCGGTGGTATCCGCAAGGGCGGCAATCCGAGGCTGAGGGCGCGCAGCACTTCGTAGTGGATCGTGGTGCTCAGCACCAGCAATCCGACGCAGAACGCGACAACCACGAGCATTTCCCGTGCCCCTTCAGCGCCTCGACCCCGACTCCGTCCTACTCGAACGGATGGCGCAGGACGATCGTTTCTTCCCTGTCCGGCCCGGTCGAAATCAGGTCGATCGGCACGCCGGTGAGTTTTTCGATGCGGGCGAGGTAGTCGCGTGCCGCCTGCGGCAGCCCGTCATGCGTCTTCACGCCCACCGTGCTCTCCTGCCAGCCGGGCATTTCCTCGTAGCGCGGGACGCACAACGCGAGTTCCTCGGCACCTACCGGGAGGATGTCCGAGAACTTGCCGTCGACGTCGTAGCCGATGCACAGCTTCACCGATTCCACACCGTCGAGCACATCGAGCTTGGTGATGCACAGGCCCGAGACTCCGTTGATCTGGATCGAGCGCTTCAACGCGGCCGCGTCGAACCAGCCGCAACGGCGCGGACGACCGGTGACCGCGCCGAATTCGTGCCCGCGTTTCGCGAGATACTTCCCGATCTCGTCGGTCAGCTCGGTCGGGAAGGGGCCGCTTCCCACGCGTGTCGTGTAAGCCTTGGTGATCCCTAGCACATAGTGCAACTGGCTTGGGCCGACCCCTGCGCCCGCAGCGGCTGCCCCGGCAACGCAATTCGACGACGTCACAAACGGATAGGTCCCATGGTCAATGTCGAGAAGCGTGCCCTGCGCGCCCTCGAACAGCAGGTTCTTTCCCTCGCGATTCGCCTCGTAAAGCGCGCGCGGGACGTCTGCCACCAGCGGCGCGAGCCGCGCCGCCAACGCCAGGGACTCGTCGAGCGTCTTCTTGAAATCGACTTTGGGCTGGTGGAAGTAATGCTCGAGGACGAAATTATGAAAATCCAGAATCCCCTCGAGCTTCTCGGCGAACCGCACCGGCTTGAACAGGTCCTGGAGCCGGATCGCGCGCCGCGCCACCTTGTCCTCATAGGCAGGCCCAATGCCGCGTCCGGTGGTCCCGAGCTTGCCGTCGCCCTTGGAGAATTCCCTCGCCTGGTCGAGCGCAACGTGGTAACCGAGGATCAGGGGGCAGGCCTCGGAGATGCGCAGACGCGGCGCCACTTCGACGCCGGCCGTCTCGAGCTCGTCCATTTCCTGGATCAGCGCCGAGGGGGACAGCACCACGCCGTTGCCGATGTAGCAGGTCACGTTGCCGCGCAGGATCCCGGACGGAATCAGGCGCAGGACCGTCTTCTTGCCGTTGACCACAAGTGTGTGGCCCGCATTGTGGCCGCCCTGGAAGCGCACCACACCCTGGGAATGATCGGTCAGCCAGTCGACGATCTTTCCCTTGCCTTCGTCTCCCCACTGGGTTCCGACGACAACGACGTTCCTCGCATTCGCATTTCTGGCCATGGCCTTATCTCTTCACGGGTTGGATGCTCCACACGCCGTTCCTCTTGGCGAGGCGGCGCGTGCAGCCGAGTTCGGCGCGGGACTTCTCGTGTCCGGGGAGGTCTTCGATCACGACCTCGCCCCTGCCGCGCAGGCGCGCAACCAGCTTCGCGAGATTCGCGTCGCCGCGCGTTGCGGGTGCCAGGATGCTCTCGCGCCCTTTCTCAGGCGCGGCGGCGCCGGTGAGCGAGCGAAGGTCGATGGAAAAACCCGTCGCCGGGCGGGGCCGGCCGAATGCCTTGCCGACCTCGTCGTAGCGCCCGCCGCGTGCGACCGGCCCGGGCACGCCTTCGCAGTAGGCATCGAACACCACGCCGGAGTGGTAGTGGTAGCCGCGCAGTTCCGCCAGGTCGAAGCTCATCGGGATAGGCGTGACCTTCGCCAGCCGCCGCAACGTGGCGAGCGCCTCGGTGATCGCCGTGATCTTCGGCAGCGTGCGCCCTGCGAGCGCGAGAACCTCCGCGCCGCCATAGAGTTCGGGCAACAGGAGGAGCGCCTCGCGCGAGGCGTGGTCCACGCCGCGCGCGGTCCGCATGAGCTCGCGCAGGGCCGGAATGTCCTTTTTTTGCATCGTCTCGAACAGCTCGGATTCCAGCTCCGCGCCGATACGGGCGCCCACGACCAGCGCGCGAAACACCGCGACATGGCCGATATCCATGCGCGCCCCGCGCACACCGCAGATCTCCAACGCGCGACACAGCAGGAGCTGGACCTCAACATCGCTTTCGACGCCCGCGTGGCCATAGACCTCCGCACCGAGCTGCAGCGGTTCGCGCGTCGCAGCCGGCGTCGCGGGCCGGGTATGCAGTACGCTGCCGGCATAGCACAGGCGCGTCACACCGGAACGATTCAGCAAATGCGCGTCGATACGCGCCACCTGCGGCGTGATATCCGCGCGCACTCCCATCATGCGCCCCGACAACTGGTCGACGAGCTTGAAAGTGCGCAGGTCCAGATCGTGACCGGTGCCAGTCAGCAGGGACTCGACATACTCCAGCAGGGGCGGCATGACGAGCTCGTAGCCCCAGGTTTCGAACAGGTCCAGAACGCGCCGTCGCAGGCGCTCGATGCGCGCCGCCTCGGCGGGCAGAATGTCCTCGATGTATTCGGGCAGGAGCCAGTTGCGCATGGTGTGCAGGGCGGGGCGCGCCGTGCTCAGGTCAGGTAGAAGAGCAGCAGCCCGACCAGCATCGAGGTCAGGCCGAAGAACCGGATCTGCCCGTCGGTCATCTGCGTGATCCGGCGGAAGGCGTCACGCCACAGCGCGGGCGCGATAAAAGGCAGGACTCCCTCGATGACCAGCATGAGGGCGAACGCCATCAACAAGGTGGATCCCAGTGTCGCCATCACCCATCTACTTTCCGCCAGGCCTGCCGCCGGTCTTGCCGCTCGAGTCCTTCATATACTTGAAGAACTCTGAGCTCGGGTCGATCACCATCAGGTCGCTCTTGCCGCGGAAGCTGGAACGGTAGGCCTCCATGCTGCGGTAGAAGGAGTAAAACTCGGGGTTCTGCTGGAACGCCTGAGCATAGGTGGCTGACGACTTGGCGTCGCCCTCGCCCTTGATCCGCTGCGCGTCACGGTACGCCTCGGCGAGAATCACCTCGCGCTGCTTGTCAGCGTCCGCCCGGATGCGTTCGGCTTCGGCGGAACCGGTGGAGCGCAGCTCGTTGGCCACACGCTTTCTCTCGGCTTCCATGCGGCGATACACCGACTCGCTGACCTCCTGCGGGAGATCGACGCGCTTCATGCGCACATCGATGATCTGCACACCGATCTTGCGTGCGTCCTGGTCGGCCTTGTCGCGCATCAGCTCCATGATTGCGTCGCGCTCGCCGGATACCACATCGTGCACCGTGCGCTTGCCGAACTCGGCCTGCAGGCCATCTGTGATGGTCTGCTGGAGGCGCTTGGACGCACGCACTTCGTCGCCCTGCACCGAAATGTAAAACTGCTTGGTGTCGATGATCCGCCACTTCACGTACGAATCGACAAGCACGGGTTTCTTCTCCGAGGTGATGAATCGCAGCGGCTCGGGATCGTCAAGCGTCTGGATGCGCGTGTCGAAATAGCGCACGTTCTGGATCATTGGCCACTTGAAGTGCAGCCCCGGCGTGCTGATCACGTCCTTGACTTCGCCCAGTTGGAACACCACGGCGTGCTGTCGCTGGTCTACGGTGTACATCGACGCGCCGACCAGCATGAACAGGCCGATCAGGACTGCTGCGATTGGGCCCAGGATCTTGTTCATCGCTCGCCCCTTTCGCGGTTGCGCAGGCTGCTGTCGCGGGAGCGCGGGCCACCCTCGGGAGGCACGGCCAGCGGTTCCGTCATTGGCTTGGCCGCCGAAGCAGCATCCGCGGCAGCAGGCGACGCGTCCTTTTGCATCAGCTTGTCGAGCGGCAGGTACAGCAGGTTGCCGCTGCCTTTGGTGTCTGTCAGGATTTTGCTTGTGGAGCTGAGGACCTGCTGCATCGTGTCGAGGTAAATGCGCTCGCGCGTGACGGCCGGCGCCTTGGCGTATTCGGTTAGCACCTGCTTGAAGCGTGAAGCCTCGCCATCGGCGTTGGCGATGACGCGCTGCCGGTAGCCTTCGGACTCTTCCTTCAGGCGCGAGGCAGTGCCGCGCGCCTTGGGGATCACGTCGTTCGCGTAGGCCTGGCCTTCGTTCTTCTGCCGCTCCCGGTCCTGGCCTGCCTTGACTGCATCATCGAACGCCGCCTGCACCTGCTCGGGAGGCTGGGCGTTCTGGATCGTCACGCTGGAGACCGATACCCCGACCTTGTAGCGATCGAGGATGGCCTGCATGAGTATCCTCGCCTTGATCGCGATTTCCTCGCGCGACTCGTACAGTATCTGGTCCATGCGGCTCTTGCCGATGACTTCTCGCATCGAGGTCTCGGCCGCCTGCATCACCGCGTCGTCCGGGCGCTTGTTGAGGAACAGGAATTCCTGCGCATCCTTGACGGTGTACTGGACCGCAAATTGCAGATCGACGATATTCTCGTCGTCCGTCAGCATCAGCGACTCCTTCAGGACCTTGGTCTTGACGCTGTTGCGGTAACCGACTTCGAGTGTGCGCACCTGCGAGAGGTTGACGATCTCGTGCGTCTGGATCGGCCAGGGCATGCGCCAGCGCAGCCCGGCGCGCGTTTCTTCGGAAAACTTGCCGAAGGTCAGGACCACGCCGCGCGTTCCCTCGACCACGATGTAAAAGCCACTCGCCAGCCAGACCGCCAGCACGAGCGCCGCGATGATGCCGGCCCCGCCGCCGATCAGTGCCGGATTGGGTCCGGAGCCGCCGCCGCCGTCCGAGGGCGGCTCGTTTCCGCTGCCGCGACGGCCAAACAGGTCCGTCAGGCGTCGGTTGAAGCTGCGCCAGAGTTCGTCGAGGTCGGGCGGCCCCTGCTTGCCTCCGCCGGGACCACCTTGCGGACCGCGAGAACCACCGCGCCCCCAGTTTGGGTCGTTAAGTGACATACGAATATTTTCAGGCCAGTTCAGGATGGATGGTGGGATCGGGCGCCGCCTGCGACCCGGTTGCGCGCTTGCGCAAATGCGCCGGGGCCAGTTCGACGATAGCGGCGCGCAGGTCGGCCAGGCCGCTTCCAGCACGCGCACTCACGCGAATACGGGAAATCTTACCATATTCGTCGCGGTCGACCCCGCTGGCAAGACCTTCGCCGGCATTGCAAAGATCAATCTTGTTGAACACCAGCGCTTGCGGAACCTTGTCCGCACCAATCTCGGCCAGCACCTTGTTGACCTCCGCGATCTGCATGTCCCGGACCGGGGACGCAGCGTCAACGACATGGAGCAGAAGGTCGGCCTGGACGGACTCCTCGAGTGTCGCTCGAAAGGCGGCGATCAGGCTGGTGGGCAGGTCGCGAATGAATCCTACCGTGTCCGACACCACCACGGAGCCCCCCCCCTCACCCCGCTCGTTGCCATGCGCAGGGAGGAATACCCGCCGCGTGGTCGTGTCGAGGGTCGCGAACAACTGGTCTGCGGCGTAACCCTTTGCATGCGTGAGGAGATTGAACAGTGTCGACTTGCCCGCATTGGTATATCCAACCAGTGAGACCGAATAGACGTCTTTCCGGGCGCGCGCGCGGCGTTGCACGTCGCGCCGCTGGCGCATTTTCTCGAGCTGGGCCTTGAGCGAGCGGATCTTCTGGGAAATGAGGCGCCGGTCGAGCTCCAGCTGCGTCTCACCCGGCCCCCCGCGCAGGCCGATACCGCCGCGCTGGCGCTCAAGGTGCGTCCAGCCGCGGATCAACCGCGTGGACAGGTATTCCATCTGAGCCAGCTCGACCTGCAGCTTGCCCTCATGCGTCTTGGCGCGCTGCGCGAAGATCTCCAGGATCAGGCGTGTGCGATCCATCACCCTGCAGCCGAGCTTCTTCTCGAGGTTGCGCTCCTGAACCGGCGACAGGTGGTGGTTGAAGATCACGGAGCCCGCACCCTGCGCCTCCACCGCAACGCGTATTTCCTCGACCTTTCCGGATCCAGCAAACAGCGCTGCATCCGGGCGGACTCGCCTGCCCTGCACGGTTGAATGGCGGGAGATGCCCGCGCTCTCCGCCAGACGGACAATTTCCTCCATCGATTCGGCGTAACCCTCGTCTTTGCCGAAATCCAGGCAAACGAGGACCGCCGTCTGATGGCGGGCGGGCGTGGCGGGAGAATCAGACATCAATAGGCCGCACCTGCACCGACATCGTGCCCGCGACGGCCACCGCGCCGTTCGGTTGCTCAGGAATCGGGCGAGGCGCCATCCAGCGCCAGGGTGATCGCGCGGGCGGGAACCACCGTGGAGATCGCATGCTTGTAGACCATCTGCGTTACCGAGTTCTTCAGCAACACGACGTACTGGTCGAACGATTCGATCTGGCCCTGCAGTTTGATGCCGTTCACCAGATAGATCGACACAGGCACGTGTTCCTTGCGCAGCGTGTTCAGGAACGGGTCTTGTAGCAGCTGCCCTTTGTTAGTGCTCATCTGGGTGCCTCAGGCGCGTGTGGGTAAGTTGCAACTGTAATTGATTTTTCGGGGGTTTTCCACACCAGCGGACCGGCGCGGGCTGAACGCGGCACCGCACAGTGCGCGATATTCAACGCACCGTCCCAGGCACCGGCTTGAGGGTGGTGACTACATCTGCGTTCTGCGCGCGGTGGCGCAGCGCGTGATCGATCAGCACACAGGCGAGCATCGCCTCGGCGATTGGCGTGGCGCGTATACCGACGCACGGATCGTGCCGCCCGGTGGTCGCCACGCTCGCGGGATTGCCATGTACGTCGATCGTGCGTCTCGGGATGCGGATGCTGGAGGTTGGCTTCAGCGCAATCGAGACGGTCACGTCCTGGCCGGTGGAGATGCCGCCGAGCACGCCGCCGTTGTTGTTCGACAGGAAGCCCTGCGGAGTCATCTCGTCACCGTGCACGCTTCCGTTCTGCGCGATCGCCGAAAACCCGGCGCCGATCTCGACACCCTTCACGGCATTGATCGACATCATCGCCGCGGCTATGTCGGCATCCAGCCGGCCGTAGACGGGTTCGCCCCAGCCGGGAGGCACATTCTCCGCGACCACATTCACGCGCGCGCCACACGAGTCGCCCGTGGCGCGCAGGTCATCCATGAATGTGTCCAGTTCCGGCACCATTCCTGCGTTCGCGGCGAAGAACGGATTGTTCCCGACCTCATCCCAGCTTTCGAACGGGATCGGCCTGGTGCCGATCTGCGCGAGGTAGCCGCGCACCCGAACGCCGTAACGCGCAGCGAGCCATTTCTTGGCGATCGCCCCCGCGGCGACGCGGATCATGGTTTCCCGCGCCGAGGCGCGCCCGCCGCCGCTCGGATCGCGGATGCCGTATTTCATCCAGTAGGTGTAGTCGGCGTGCCCGGGCCGGAATTTCTCCGCGATCGCCGCGTAATCCTTGGAGCGCTGATCCTCGTTGCGGATCAGGAACCCGATCGCAGTGCCGGTGGTGAGCCCCTCGTGCACGCCGGACAAGAGTTCGACCGTGTCGGATTCGCGCCGCTGCGTGACATGCCGCGAAGTGCCAGGCTTGCGGCGGTCGAGTTCCAGTTGCAGGTCGGCGGCTGACAAGGGTAGGCCTGGCGGACAGCCGTCCACCACCCCGCCGTACGCGGGGCCATGCGACTCCCCGAAGGAAGTCACGCAGAACAGCGTGCCGAAACTGTTTCCGGACATGAAATAACCACCAAAGTTAAGGACTTAGCGTGAATCGCGGCGCGAGTTTAGCATAGCCCTCTGACGCCCCGATCAGCTTGCCGCTGGCTGCTCCGCGTGGAAAAAGCCGCGGGTTTCAAACACCGCTTTCGAAAATCGCCGCCCCTCAATCCGCAGGCTGCGCTTGAGCACGAAATCGAACAGCAACGGGTTGTGCCGCCGGATTTCCGTCAGCACCGGCGCCACCGCCGGATCGAGCAGGCCGAGGGAGACGATGTAATCGACTGAGAAGATCGGCATCAGCCCCGGCAATGGATAGTCGGACCCGTTCAGCAGGCGCGCGTGCCAATCGGTGGCGCGGAGCGTACGTGCAAGCGCCGTGCCGGCGCGATTGGTCTGGGTCATCGCGGAAATGTCGCCAAACAGCCTTCCTGCGTAACGCGCCTCACCCATCATCCGCGCGAAGAGCTCGAAGCTGTCGACCATCGCCCCGCCCGCACCCTTGTCCAGGTCCCGGTCGCTGCCCATCGACGCGCAATGGGCCACAATCACGCGCACGCCGGCATCGAGCGCGCGCCGCAGGCGCAACGGGTTGCCAAAATCCTGTTCATCCGAGCCCATGACCGCGCGCTCCAGGCCCGCGTGGGAAATCAGCGGCAGGTCGAGCCGCGCCGCGGCAGCGTAGAAGCGGTCACACAGCGGCGAACCGGGATCCATGCCCATGGCAGCAGGCAACCACTTCACCGCGCGGGCTCCACCGCGCCTGGCGGCCTCCAGCGCTTCGACGCAGTCCGCCCGGTAGGGATGGATCGACGCGACCCACTCAAAATACCGGCGATGGCGCTGCGCGGTATCGCGCGCGTAGGCATCAGGCACATAAAAGCCGGTGCGGTCCCACAGGATTTCGCCTTTCTCGCTGAAGCAGCGATCGAACGCGAACAACAGCAGCTTGACGCCGGGCGCAAGGCCGTCAATCAAGTTGTGCATGCGCTCCACATAGGCCGCATCCACGCCACCCTGCCCCCTGGACTCGACGTCATGCGCGCACCCGGCATTGAGGAAAAACAGCCGCCGCCCATATTCGGCAGGGTTCAGCAGGCTGTTCATGCGCGGGTTGATCCGGATACCGCTCCCCGAATCGCCCGTGCCGACCAGGTGCGCGTGCGTGTCCCAGACCTGCTGCGCGTCGATGCCTTCCCACGCCGCCTTCACCAGTTCGTGTTCCGCAAGCCGCCGGGGCAGCCGCGCCAGGCAGGGATTCCAGATCCCCTGCTCGGGCCAGAATTTCCACGCAGCGAGTCCCGCAGACGCGCCGGCCACCCCACCACCAACCAGAAATCCGCGCCGATTCAATTTAAGGGAAGCGTAAAGAAGATTTGTCCGAGCCGCGAGCGTTTAGGGAAGGGGCGCGGGGAAACCGTCAGGTTCCCCTGCTTCGAGCGTGGGGTGCGGGGGAACCGTCAGGTTCCCCTGCTTCGAGCGTGGGGAGCGGGGGAACCATCAGGTTCCCCCGCATCGTGACCTGGCCGCAGGCCTGCCTGACCGCCGGCCTGCGGCCGCCGGTCAGGCAGGCCAGTTCTTGATATACCCCTTCAGCATCCGATTCTCGAAATCCTGTTCCTCGAGCACCGCCTTAGCCACGTCCCGAAACGAAATCACGCCGACCAGTTTGTCGCCTTCGAGGATGGGCAGGTAACGCGCACCTGTCTCGAGCATCGTGCGGCGCAGTTCGTTTACGTCCATCTCGGGCGTGGCGGTCACGGGGTCGCGCACCATGATGTCGGCAACGCTCGCCTCACCCAGTGCGCCCTGCCCGCCGTTGAGCGCATGAAGAATCTCGTGGAAGGTGAGCATGCCGAGCATCCGGGTGCCTTCCATGACGACGAGCGAACCGAGATTTTCCTCGGACATCATCTTCACCGCGTCGCTGGCCCGGCCTTCCGCCGAGATCGACAGCAGGCGGTTCCCTTTTACGCGCAGGATTTCCTTGATTTGCATGATCCGTCCTCCTCAGAAAGCGACTCGCGGATTCAAATACTCAGGCAATGCAGTATCCCACAGGGCGCGGCGCCGGTCTGCCGCGCGGTCGCCCTAGGCGGCGCGCCGTTGCAGGCGGCGGCCAGGCCGTGCCCCGGTCGGGCGCCCTTCCCGCCACACGGCCTCGCCATTGACAATCACCGTATCGATCCCGTGCGCCGCCTGGATCGGCTTGGCGAAGCTCGCGCCCTCTGCAACGCTCGCCGCGTCGAACAGCGTGAGGTCCGCGCATGCGCCTTCGCGGATCACGCCACGGTCGGCAAGCCCGAACGTCGCTGCGGTGAGCCCGGTCATCTTGTGCACTGCGGTTTCGAGCGGGAACAGGCCCAGGTCGCGGCTGTAGTGGCCCAGCACGCGGGGGAACGTGCCCCACAGACGTGGATGTGGCGACGCGTCATGCGGCAGGCCATCCGAGCCGACCATCGTGTGATCGAATTTCAGGATGCGTTGCACGTCCGCCTCGTCCATCGCGAAGTAGATCGCGCCGGCCGGAAGCAGCTTCGCCACCGTCTCCTCTTCGGACAGGCCCATCTTCTGCGCCACCGCGGACAGTTCCATCCCGCTGAACTCCGGGTGCGGCTTGGACCAGGTCACCAGCACCTTCGATGCACTGCCGACCCTGCTCCAGGTGAGGATCGTCGAGGAAGCGCAATACGGATAGCAATCCATGCCGATCGGTTGCGTCTGCATGTGCTTTGCAATGTGCGCAAGGGTTTCAGCCGAGCGGCCGTGGTTCGCCAGCCCGGCGACCTTGTGGTGCGAGATCACCACCTGGATGCCCAGCGCGCGGCCGATCTCGAAGGTTTCGTCGAGCGCATCGATGATCAGCTCGGCTTCGTTGCGCATATGGGTCACGTAGAGGCCCTTGAACTCGGTCAGCGCACGGCACACCTCGATGATCTCGGCGGTGGGCGCGGAGGCCGCCGGCTCGTAGAAGGTGCCGGTCGACACGCCGATCACCCCGGCGGCCAACGCATCGCGCGCGAGGGACTGCATGCGGCCGATTTCGGCCTCGCGCGCGGGGCGGTCGAGATCATCCATGCTCATCACGCGCAGCGTCGTATGCCCGATCATGGGCGCGAAATTGGTTGCCGCAGGGTTGCGCTCGAGTTCCGCGAAATACGCCGCAAAACTCGGGAAGCGGAACCATTCGCCACTGTTGTCGAGCAGGTCCAGCGGCGGCGTGACCGCGCCGCTCTTGTGCACCATCGGCGCCAGGCTGACACCACAGTTGCCGGTCACAACGGTCGTGACACCTTGGCTGACCTTGGCCGACATGTCCGGGCTCGACAACAGCAGCCGGTCGTCGTGGGTATGCGCATCGATGAACCCGGGCGCGACTACCTTGCCCGCGGCGTCGATCTCGGTCGCCGCCGTTGCCCCCTTGAGCGCGTCCGGTGTCGTGCCGACCTTCGCGATCTTTCCGGCGCGCACCGCGACTGCGCCTTCGAAGCGCGGCGCGCGCGTGCCGTCGACGATGACCGCATTGCGGATGAGAAGGTCGTAGTGGTTCGCAGACATCGTTGTTTCCCGGCGTGGTGAAAACGGAATTATCGCGTGACGAACCGTATGCGGCTAGCAGGAATGCGAATGGAACCTGGAACGACACGCGGCGGCGCTACACTGGGGCGTCCATGAAGCGCATCGTCTTCGCCACTGTCGGCTCGCTCGGCGACCTGCATCCCTATATCGCGATCGGCAGGGCGCTGCTCGAGCTCGGCCACCGGCCGGTCATCGCGACGACCGACCGCTATCGGGCGGCAGTCGAGGCGCAGGGCATCGAATATGCCCCGCTGCGTCCCCACGAGGCACAGTTTGGCGGACTGGAGGCGGTGGCGGCGCGCCTGTTCGACCCGCTGCGCGGCCCGGCCTACCTGATCGGTGACATGGTCATGCCGCACGTGCGCGCGCAGTACGCGGACATCGCCGCCGCATCTGCCGGCGCGCACCTGCTTGTGACCCATCCGCTCACGCTGGCCGGCCCGCTGGTCAGCCTGAAGACCGGGTTGCCCTGGGTGTCGAGCGTGCTCGCGCCGATCAGCCTGATGTCCTGCGAGGACCCACCGCTGCTCGCCGCATCCGCGCTTGCGCGCACGCTTCGCCGGCTCGGCCCGCGCCCCTGCCGCTGGTGCATTGCGCTGGGCGCGCTGCTGGTGCGCCGCTGGGAGCGGCCGCTCGAGGCGCTGCGCGCGGAGCTTGGCCTGCCGCGCGCGGTACACCCCGCACTGCTGCAGGGACAGTTCTCGCCGCGCCTGAACCTCGCGCTGTTCCCGCCCCTGCTGGCCACGGCTCAGGCCGACTGGCCGGAACGCACGCTGCTGCCTGGATTCCCGGGATTCGACGGCTCAGCGCCCGCGCCGGAAGTGCAGTCCGCGCTCGGGGACTTTCTCGCGGCGGGGGAACCGCCGCTGGTGTTCGCGCTCGGTTCGTCGGTGGTGATGGTCGCGGGGGATTTCTGGGACAAGGCGATCGACGCAGCCACCCGCCTGGGGCGGCGCGCCATCCTCCTCACCGGCGGTCATTGGCGTGGCTCGCTGCCGGAGGGAATCGCGGCATTCGACTACCTGCCCTACTCCACGGTGTTCCCGCATGCGGCGGCGGTGATCCACCAGGGCGGCATCGGCACGCTCGCTCAGGCACTCGCCTCGGGACGGCCGCAACTGGTGGTGCCGCTGGCCTTCGACCAGCCGGACAATGCGCGGCGCGCGGTGGCACTCGGCGTCGCGCGCAGCCTGCCGATCCTCAGCGCCACGCCTTCGCGCCTGGTCCGCGAACTTGGTGCGCTGCTCGGGGACACAGCGTATGCGGTCGCAGCCGCGCGCATCGCCGCCGATCCACGCAGCAATCTGCGCACGGGTGCGGCGCGTGCCGCGCAAGCGCTGCTTGGAGCGATCAGCTGATCGAGTAGTGCGCGTCGTGGATCACGCAGTCGCGCCCGTTCACCGGGACCATGTCCTGCGGGCAGGCGGAAAACGCGACAACCGCATCCATCTCGGCGCGAAACGAGATCGCGTCGCCGGGACGGCAGAGCGGCGGCTCGAACGAGAGCGTGACGCCGTCCTTCACCGGGATGTTCATGAACAGGTTGAAGGGACAGGGATGCACGACGCGCGCGAGCCCCAGCGCCGCAAGCGCGGCCGCGAGGTTGTCGGTGCAGTTGTCATGGTGGCCCTTCCAGCCGAGCAGTTCGTAGCGCCGGGGGTCGCACGAGGCGATCAGCGTGTCGTGGACACCCGGCGAGGTGTCCGCTGTCACCGTGAGGATGGGGTGACGCTGGTTGGTGAGCAGCGTGTCGCCGACCGCGGGAATGATTTTCCCGATTGCGACGCGCGAGTGTTCCATCGACATGCACTCGCCCAGGTCGGACGCGTTGAACGCCCAGAAGTCGACTACCTGCGAGCCGTGGGTGTTCACCACCGTGAGCGTCTGCCCC
>JBBQVP010000097.1:0-15827 GCA_038211455.1 Burkholderiales bacterium | reverse complement strand
ATCCAATTTCGGCACCGTCGATGTCGACGCGCAGCCGAAGGGCGGCTTCTAGAGCAGCCCGCGTTCGGCAAACGACAGGGTCGACCGCCCTGCGACGATGAAGTGGTCAAGCACCCGTACGTCGACCATTGCGAGCGCTTCCTTCAACTGGCGTGTGAGCAACTCGTCGGCTTGGCTGGGCTCGGCCACGCCGGACGGATGGTTGTGGGCAAAGATAACGGCCGCTGCGTTTGCCCGAAGCGCGGCTTTAACGATTTCCCTGGGATAGACGCTGGTCTGGGTCAGGGTGCCACGGAACAGTTCCTCGGCTACGATGACGCGATGCTGCGCGTCGAGGAACAAGGTGAGGAAGACCTCGTGCTCCCGGGTGCCGAGCGCAAGCCGCAGGTAGTCGCGCACCGCCTGCGGCGAGGTCAGCGCGCTGCGCGAGTGAATCTCTTCACCGAGCGAGCGGCGCGCCAGTTCAAGCACGGCCGCGAGCTGCGCAAGCTTGGCGTTGCCCAGGCCGCGGATCGCGCGCAGTGCCGCCTGGTCTGCGGACAGGAGCCCGCGCAGCCCGCCGAACCTGGACAGCAACTCGCGCGCAAGTTCCACTGCGCTCTTGCCCGCAACCCCTGTGCGCAGGAACAGCGCGACCAGTTCCGCGTCGGACAGGACGCTTGCCCCGAGTGCGAGCAGGCGCTCGCGCGGCCGCTCGGCGGCGGGCCAGTGTGAAATCGCCATGCCGAATTCTTTCCCGTAGAATGCTCCTCCCGTGTAAACGTGCGCGGCGGAATAAAGATGACAGCGCTGGCAACCCCGGAATCAGGTAAACGCGTTCTGCTCGGAATAACGGGCGGTGTTGCGGCGTTCAAGTCCGCCCAGTTGGTTCGCCTGCTCGTGAAGGCGGGCTATGACGTGCGGGTCGTGATGACCGAGGCGGCCTGCCGGTTCATCGCGCCGGTGACGCTGCAGGCGCTGTCCGGGCAGACTGTCTGGACCGACCTGTGGGACGCGCGCATACCAGACAACATGGGGCACATTGAGCTCTCCCGCGACCGCGACCTGGTCGTGGTCGCCCCGGCGTCGGCCGATTTCATGGCCAAGGTAGTACACGGCCTCGCGGACGATCTACTCTCCACGCTGTGCCTTGCGCGCGACTGCCGGCTGATGCTTGCGCCGGCGATGAATCGTCAGATGTGGGACAACCCCGCCACGCAAAGAAACGTCGCGCAGCTGAAGATCGACGGCGTCCTGTTCGCGGGCCCGGCAGCCGGAGACCAGGCCTGCGGCGAGACGGGCATGGGGCGGATGCTCGAAGCCGAGCAGATCTTTGAGGAAATCGAGGCCTCTCTGCGTGCGAAGTCGCTTGCGGGGAAGCGCGTGCTGGTTACGGCCGGGCCGACCCGCGAGCCGATCGATCCCGTGCGCGCGATCACCAACTTGAGCACCGGGAAAATGGGCTATGCCGTGGCGCGAGCGGCGCGCGAGGCCGGGGCGAAGGTGACGCTGGTCAGCGGCCCGACGGCACTTGCGACGCCTGCCGGTGTGCTGCGCGTCGATGTCGAAAGCGCGCAGCAGATGTTAGAGGCAGTCAAGAAGTCGGTTTCCTCGGCCGATGTGTTCGTTGCGGTGGCCGCAGTGGCCGACTACCGCGTCGCGAACCAGTCGAAGCAGAAGATCAAGAAGGGCGAGCGGAAGGGGATGACGCTGGAACTGGTCGAGAACCCTGACATTCTGGCGTATGTGGCCAGGCTGGCAAAACCGCCTTTCTGTGTCGGATTTGCCGCGGAGACCGAGAAGCTCGCGGCGCATGCGATGCAGAAGCGCGCGAAGAAGGGGATTCCCCTTCTGGCAGCCAATCTCGCCCAGCATGCGCTCGGAGCAGATGACAACGAGCTCACGCTGTTCGACGCCGACGGCGAGCACCGGCTGGCGCGCGGCCCCAAGCTGGAACAGGCGCGCAGCCTGGTTGCGCATCTGGCCGCCATGCTGGCGCGCAAGAAGCGCTGACGTGCGCCGCCTCGACGTAAGAATCCTCGACGCGCGCCTCAGGGACAACCTCCCAACGTACGGGACGCCGGGCGCGGCCGGCTTGGACCTGCGCGCATGCCTTGACGACGCCCTGCTGCTGCAGCCGGGCGACAGCCACCTGGTTCCGGCGGGAATCGCGATCCATATCGGCGATCCTGGCTATGCGGCGGTGATCCTTCCGCGCTCGGGGCTGGGCGCGAAGCACGGCATTGTCCTGGGCAACCTCACCGGCTTGATCGACTCTGATTACCAGGGCCAGATCTTTATTTCGCTGTGGAACCGCGGCAAGGCAGCGTTCACGGTGAATCCGATGGAACGGATCGCGCAACTCGTCGTCGTGCCCGTGGCGCAGGTCGAATGGAAGGTGGTCGAGGAGTTCGCCGCGAGCGAACGCGGCGCCGGCGGCTTCGGCAGCACCGGCAAGGCCTGAACCCCGGCAATGGCAGAACCCCGGCATGGGCTTGAACTGCGGCAGGGGTGATGGGGGTACCGGGGAAGAGGGCCTCTCCCTCTTCCCCTGTTCCTAGCTCTACCCCAGAGTATCGGCCCAAATGTTTTTGGCCCAGGCATCCGCATAGGATTTTTCCTGCTCGTTGCGCTTCGCAGACACGCCCCCCGCGCCTTGCACCGGCAGAAAGGTCTTCTTTTCGCTGTCGTAGCGGTGCACCGAGGTGACGTGCATCGCCTCCTGGTCACTCACGTAGCTGTAGCAGGTGTTCGCGATTACCGGCTGGGTGTTGACGGGCTGTCCGGTCAGCTGGGCTACGATGGCGCCGGCCGCGACCTTGCCGTGGTTGTTCGCCATACTCGCGGACTTGGGCATCGCGGCGGCGGATAGCGTCGCGTCACCCAGGACGTGCACGCCGGCAACCGCTTTCGATTCCATCGTAAGCCAGTCGACGTCGCACCAGCGGTTGTTGGTGGTGATCAGCCTGGCCTGCGCGGCGATGTCGCCCGCCCTCTGAGGGGGGATGACATTCAGGACGTCGCCTTTGAAGGTATCGAAATCGGTCTTGACGCTGCTGTCTCTAGCGACGACTTCCTTTACCTCATGGTTGGGCATGTACTGGATGATTCCCTTGTAGAGGTCGTTCCATGCGGCAAGGAACAGCCCTTTCTTGGAGACGATATCCGGGTTGGCGTCGAGCACGAGGATCTTCGATTTCGGCTTGGCCTGCTTCAGGTAGAAGGCGATCTGCGAAACGCGCTCGTAAGGCCCAGGCGGGCACCGATAAGGCGCCTTGGGAATCGACAGTACGACCACGCCACCATCCCGCATCGCCTCGAGCTGCCCGCGCAGCGCCACGGTCTGCGCGCCCGCCTTCCATGCGTGCAGGACCGTTTTCTGAGCTTCCGCGTCATAGCCCGCGATCTGGTCGTACATGAAGTCGATGCCGGGCGAGACGACCAGCCTGTCGTAGTTAAGATCGGCGATTTTCTTGAGCGAAATGCGCCTCTTGTCGGGGTTGATGGCTACGACCTCGTCATTCAGGAACGTCACGCCCTCGGCCCGTAACTTCTCGTAGCCGAAGGTGAGGTCCCCGATCCTGCGGGAGCCGCCGAGCACGAGGTTCGAAAGCGGGCACGAAACAAACTGCGTGTTGCGCTCGACGAGGAAGACCTCGATCGCGCCGCCTCCCCAGGCGCGAATGTAACGCGCCGCTGTTGCCCCGCCGTAGCCGCCGCCGATCACGATCACGCGCGCAATCGGCTTCTTCGCTTCCGGGACGCTTGCGCAGCCCGACAGGACGGCGCCCGCGCCGATCAGCTTGATGAACTCACGCCTGTTGAATGGCATATCCATGTCCGATCTCCTATTTGGCTTTCTGCGCGGCGAAAAATGCCGCGAGCGCGTCGAGTTGCGGCTCCGTGTACCCCTTGGAGATCTGGTGCATGATCGTGGCGGGACGTTTCCCATCGCGGAAATCGCGTAGCTGCTGCACGATGTAGCTCTGGGGCTGGCCCGCCAGGTTGGGCAATCCGCCGGCGTTCACGCCGTTGGTGCCGTGGCAGATCGCGCACGATGCGGCGAGGTTGCGACCGAGGTTGGGATCGGCCTGCTGCGCCGCTGCAGGGGCGCAGGCGGCTGCCAGCGTCAAAACCAGGAGTCTTTGTTTCATGGGAGGGTTCCTTAGGCTGAGTTTCGAGTCGTGTCGCGGGTCGTCGCGCCCGCTTTTCACAAGTGTCGAACGGGCCGCGCTCCGGCGTCAAGGCGCAATGCAGCAACCGTTTGCACTCAGCTTCAGGCGAAAAAAAACCGCGGCAGGCCGCGGTTTTCCCGGGGACCGGAAAAGCTCAGGCGATGACTGCGGGCTCTTCCTCGAATCGCAGCACCACCTTGTCAGCCTCGTCCACGTCGATGGTGACCTTGCCGCCGGAGGCCAGTCGACCGAACAGCAGTTCGTCGGCAAGGGCGCGGCGGATGGTGTCCTGGATAAGCCGCGCCATCGGCCGCGCGCCCATCTGCGGATCGAAGCCCTTCTTGCCCAGATGCTCCTTGAGTTTCGGCGTAAACGTCGCCTCGACCTTCTTCTCGTGCAACTGCTCTTCGAGCTGGATCAGGAACTTGTCGACCACGCGCATGATGATGTCGTGATCGAGCGCGCCGAACGAGATCGTCGCGTCCAGGCGGTTGCGGAACTCGGGCGTGAACAGGCGCTTGATCGCCTCCATTTCGTCGCCCGCTTCCCTGTTGACCGTGAAGCCCATCGAATTCTTCGACAACATCTCGGCGCCAGCGTTGGTGGTCATGACGATTACCACGTTGCGGAAATCCGCCTTGCGGCCGTTGTTATCCGTCAGCGTGCCGTGGTCCATCACCTGCAGCAGGATATTGAATATGTCCGGGTGCGCCTTCTCGATTTCGTCCAGCAGCAGCACCGAATATGGCTTCTTGGTGATCTGTTCGGTCAGCAGGCCGCCCTGCTCGAAGCCGACGTAGCCGGGGGGCGCACCGATCAGGCGCGAGACGGCGTGCCGTTCCATGTACTCGGACATGTCGAAGCGGATCAACTCTATGCCGAGGCAATATGCGAGCTGGCGCGCGACTTCCGTCTTGCCGACGCCAGTGGGGCCGCTGAACAGGAAGCTGCCGATCGGCTTGGCAGGGTTGCCCAGGCCGGAACGCGCCATTTTGATCGCACTCGCGAGGGCCTCGATCGCCTTGTCCTGGCCGAAAACGACCGCCTTCAGGTCGCGATCGAGCTTGGCGAGCGCGCTGCGGTCGTCGACCGACACGCTGCGCGGCGGGATGCGCGCGATTTTTGCGATGATGTCCTCGATCTCTCCCTTGCCGATCACCTTCTTCTGCTTGGACTTCGGCTGGATGCGTTGCGCGGCACCTGCTTCGTCGATCACGTCGATCGCCTTGTCGGGCAGGTGGCGGTCGGTGATGTGCCTGGCGGAGAGCTCCGCTGCGGTGCTCAGCGCGGTCGAGGTGTACTTGACGCCGTGGTGAGCCTCAAAGCGGCTCTTGAGGCCTTTCAGGATCTCGATGGTTTCCTCGATTGAGGGCTCATTCACGTCGATCTTCTGGAACCGGCGCGAGAGTGCATGGTCTTTCTCGAACACGCCACGGTATTCAGTGTAGGTCGTCGCGCCGATGCACTTTAGCTGTCCGTTGGACAGCATGGGCTTTAGCAGGTTGGATGCGTCGAGCGTACCACCTGAGGCCGCGCCGGCGCCGATGACCGTATGAATCTCGTCGATGAAGAGGATTGCATTGGGATTGTCGACGAGCTGCTTGAGCACCGCCTTCAAGCGCTGCTCGAAATCTCCGCGGTACTTGGTTCCCGCGAGGAGCGCGCCCATGTCGAGGGAATACACTGTGCTTTTCTCGAGCAGTTCGGGGACGCTGTTCTCGACGATGCGGCGCGCGAGACCCTCGGCAATCGCGGTCTTGCCGACCCCGGCCTCGCCGACCAGCAGCGGGTTGTTCTTGCGCCGGCGGCAAAGGGTCTGGATGACCCGTTCGACTTCCTTGTCGCGCCCGATCAGCGGGTCGATTTTCCCGGCGAGCGCCTGTGCGTTGAGGTTCTGGGTGTAGTTGTCCAGCGGGCTGTTGGCGGCGTCGCCCTGTCCTTCCTGCTCGCCTTCCTGCTCGCTCTTCGCAGTCTGCGGCTGGGGCGTCTTGGTGATGCCGTGCGAGATGAAATTCACCACGTCGAGCCGGGTGATCCCTTGCTGCTGGAGGAAGTAGACCGCGTGGGAGTCCTTTTCGCCGAAGATCGCGACCAGGACATTCGCCCCGGTGACTTCCTTCTTGCCGGACGACTGCACATGCAGGATGGCGCGCTGGATCACGCGCTGGAAACCCAGCGTCGGCTGGGTGTCGACCTCTCGTTCGGTGCCGATCCGGGGCGTCTGCTCGGCGATGTGCTGCGTCAGCTGTTTGCGCAACTCGTCCAGATTCGCACCACAGGCGCGCAGGACTTCCGCAGCCGTCGGGTTGTCCAGGAGCGCGAGCAACAGGTGCTCGACGGTAATGAACTCGTGGCGCTTCTGGCGCGCCTCGACGAACGCCATGTGCAAGCTGACTTCGAGTTCCTGGGCAATCATCTATGTCTCCTCCATCACGCACTGCAGCGGATGCTGGTGTATGCGCGCAAAGCCTGCCACCTGCTGAACCTTCGATGCTGCAATGTCCTTAGGATACACGCCGCAGACCCCGATGCCCTCGCGATGCACGGCGAACATCACCTGGGTTGCGCGCTCCCGCGTCATGTCGAAGAATTTCTGAAGCACGAGCACTACGAACTCCATGGGGGTGTAGTCGTCGTTCAACAGCATGACCTTGAACATCGGCGGCGGCTTGACTCTGGATTTCGCCGCCTTGAGTAATGTGTCGTCCTTGAACTGCGCCATAGTGCCGCCTGCTCGATATCCGTGCCTTCACGCTCATCGTGATCGGACACGCCGTTTCCGCTCCGGTTCCCCCATCGAGAAGTGGATCAACGGCAACGGCTTCATCCTAATCAATGTACCCGGGCAGTGCAATCAGATATCTGGGCGGAATGGCGCAATTCAAGGTGTGGTGCGTGAATCCGCGGAACCGGGTTTTCCCTCCGGATTCCCCGGAGCGGCCGGGTATTGACGCGGCCTGCGGGCACGGGTTACAAGGCGCCTGTGTTTGGATTCTGGCTATCTGTAACGCCATGCAGAAGGGCGATGGAGCTGTGAAGATCAGGCATGACCCGGGGTTTCTCCCGGTTATTGCGCAATCAATGCAAAGGATGCACCAACAATGGCAACAGGCACTGTGAAATGGTTTAACGACGCAAAGGGTTTCGGCTTTGTCACCCCGGACGACGGCAGCGAAGATCTGTTCGCGCATTTCTCCGCGATCAACATGGCAGGTTTCAAGTCGCTCAAGGAAGGCCAGAAAGTGTCCTTCGATATCGTGCAGGGCCCGAAAGGCAAACAGGCTTCGAACATCCAGAAAGCCTGACGCAGCACCGACTCCCATGAAAAAGGCCGCCCTCGGGCGGCCTTTTTTTGTCCTGCGCCTTCGGGATGCTACTTAGTGCCCCAGGGCTTGATCGCCGCCTTCAGCTTCTGATAGCCGTCGAGGTAGCGGGGCCGGGCTCCACCGTAGACCTTGTCGAAGGTCTCGAGCTGCGCGTCGAGCCACGTGGCGAGTTCCGCGTTGCCCGGGTTCGCGGCCTTGTAAGCCTCGTTGACCAGGACGAAATGGATGCGCGGATCGTAGGGCTGCTTGGTGCCGCCCACGGTCTCGTCGCCCGCGAGCAGCCTGAGCAGCATCGCGTCGGCCGAACCCAGGGTCTGCTCGAAAATCGGTTCCCCGACCACGCGGTACATCACGCTGGTCATGTCCTTGCCGTTCTTCATCGTGAAACCCATGTCGCTCCACACCGTGTTCATGTCCGTGCCGGGTTTGACCTTGTCGAGCACCATCTGGCCCCAACTGCGCAGGAAGTCGGGCGCATCCGCCATCAAGTCGGTGAGGCGGTCGCCGTCGAGGTCGGTGGCATACACGATGACCCCTTTCTGCTGGACCATGTCGTGCAGCAGCAGGCCGAAGTTGGTGTCGGAAATGTGCTCCGAAATTTCGCCGCCCCAGCTTTCCATCCCGGCCTTGAAGTCCTTCGGCAGGAGCGCGACGATCGCGTCGACGTTGGCCTTGTGCTCCTCATAGGCATCGACCGAGTAGCTGCGCGTCAGCTTGAACTTGGTTCCCTTGAGCATCCAGCGAACGATGCCGGCGTTGATGGCGTCTTCCTGCGCCTGGGTTGGCTTGGTCGCAACGCGACCCATCTGCCCGGTTTCATGCACCATCTTGAGGAACAGCCGCACCGCGTAGCACATGCGGATACCCGGGGTGTTCATTTCCGAGTGGATGTTGCCGGTGGCGCGGTCGATCGAGAATTTCTTCTTGTCCTGCGAGTAAGGCAGGCCCGGCATGAAACGGATGCTGGTGATCGTGCCGTATGGCCGGACGTTGCAGTAGACGCCCGCGGCCGTGCGCAGCGGCGCATTCGCCGACTTGCCGTTGACCACGACTTTCTTGCCATTTTCGTTCACGAGGAAATCGCCGGCGGTCGACCACTTGAGCGCGGTGTACTCGAGCCTGCCGAACCAGTCGAGCGACACGAGTTTCGTGTCGTGGCGGAACTGGGCCATCATCGGGACGCCGAGGAACGGGAGGCCGAGGACGTCGAGGGCCATGAGGGTTCCGTTCAGCGCGAACATGTCGGTAAACGCGTGCGCGACAGGCTTGACCCCGCCGGCGCTGTTGCCACCTTCCCAGATGATGGCGTCACTGCAGCCCTTGGGCTGGATGGAGGAGCGCTTGTAGATGCTGTCCAGCAACTTGAACAGGTCGCCGTTCTGTTCTACCTGGGCGATCTTCAGCAAGTCGAGTTGATTGCTCATGGTGCCTCGTGTGGGTGGGTGATCGGAATTCGATAAGCACTAAAAGATATATTATATAAGACTTGAGCTTTGCGGGGGTGGATCGCGCCCGATGAAGCTCAAACCGGGAATAATTTCATTACGAATACCCGCTCGGCCATCCAGACGGCAGCGATCAATGCGATGAGTGCCGACCCACCGGCGAAAATCATACGCCGGTACAGGAGGGTCCGTCGCAATGCGTAGGCGATCGGAAGAAATGCGCCGACGATCGCGAGTTGCCCGGCCTCGACGCCGAGATTGAAACCCACCAGGGCGACCAACAGGGTGCCCTTGGGCAGGCCCAGGTCCGCGAGCACGCTTGCGAACCCGAAACCATGGATCAGGCCGAAGCCAAAGGCCACCATCCAGCGCCGGCCGGCCACGACCGGTCGCAGGTTGTTCAGCGCAGCAAGCACGACCGACAGGGCGATGGTCGATTCAACCAGCCGCGAGGGCAGCGCAACGATGGAGAGCGCCGCCAGGCTGAGGGTAATGGAATGGGCCAGGGTGAATGCGGTCACGATCCTTAGAACGTCCCAGAACACCGGGGCAAAGCGCGGGGCCGGCTCCCAGCCGCCACGCGCGAGAACGAATACGGCCGGCAGGAGCAGTGAAATCAGGAACAGGATGTGATCGAAGCCGATGAGGATGTGCCAGATGCCTTCGCGCGCGTAGTCGAGGAACTGGCTGACCTGCGAAATCCGGGCCAGTTCGAACTGCTGCCTGTGTCGCTCAGGACCGAGAATCGCAGTCAGGCTTGCCCCGGCCTGCTCCAGCCGCAGCAGGCCGCGGTGAGAGGGATCAAGATCGAAGAACAGGGCGTAGTCGACTTCAATGGTGCGTGCAGCCGCGATGCCGGGGCAGGTGATCGAGAATTGCACCACGGCATATGCGCCGTCGCTATGATCATCCACAAGCTGCTCCACGGGCGCGAGCGCGCAGCGCGTTCCGTCCGCGCGGACCGACAGGCGGGATAGCGTGTATGCCGCGACGTCGGCGTGCCTGGCGCGCAGCTCGCCCCAGGTGATTTCGCCGTCGCCGTTCGCGTCCAGCCCGATGGCATAGTCCAGGTCGCGCAGCGCGACGTCCCACTGGCCGCGAAGGCTGCCACCGTCGGCGACGATGGCGAGGTAGCTGTCGCTGGGCTTGTGCGCCCAGGCAACGTTAGCGGCAAGTGCAATGAGCGCAGCGGCAAAGGCGCGCAGCAGCTTCATTTTGCTGCAGCGCCGATGGCGCCGGCTAGCCGGCGCAATTGCCGGTTTTCGAACCCGGATTGCAAAAGCCAGTCAAGCGCCGGTTGCGCGGCACGCGGATCGTGCGCGGCCAGCGCCGCCTCCAGCAGTACGGCTGCGTCGCGCGGCTCACGTTGCGACTTCCAGTTCTCCGTCGCGAGCCGGACGGCCCCGGGGGCGTCACCTTTCAGCTGCAGGCGAAAACGTGCCTCTTCCTGCAGGTGCAGCTGTTCCCCGCGCAGTGCGGCTTCGGCAAAACGGTTGTCGAGCGCACGGATGTGGTCCTTCGCCGCCGGGAGTCCGAGCGCATGTTCTCCAAGAGCGAGGCGCAGCAATAGCGTGTCTGAACGCGACCAGTCCTTGAGCAGAGAGACGACCTCCTGTGGACGGTTCGAATCGAGCAGGAAATCTGCGAAGGCCGCCAGCAGGAAATTGTCGTCGATGCCAAGCGCGAGCGCCTCGCGGTAGTGCCTCTCCGCGCGTGCGGGATCTTCGAGACGCTGGGCCATTTCAGCCAGTCGCGTCAGGATCCAGAGCCTGGTCGTGGCCGCGGAATGGGGATAGCGCTGCAGGGCCCCGGCGAGCCGCTGGTACGCTGCAGCCGTCCTCCCTGTGGTCGCGTCAACGTAGGCAATGCAGCCGGTCGAGTACAGTTCGCTCGAGTGTGGCGTCAGCGCTTCACATGCGGCGCGCGCATCCGGATAGCGCGCCTGAACCATGTATATCGCGGCTCGCCAGGCGTGGGCCTCCGCATCGGCCGGGTCGGCCTGAATCGCGAGTCCGAGAGCCTGCAATGCCCCGGAGAAGTCGTGTCTGTACTGGCGCAGCAGCCCCCGGATGACGAGCAGCTCGGGCGGCGTTGCAGCCGCGTTCCAGGGTCGCATGGTCGCTTCCGCATAACCGATGTATCGCGGGTCGCCTTCAGCCATTGCGAGGTCAAAGTAACGGCGCGCGAGTGCGTCGGCACGCGCCGGGTCGTCCGGGCGCAATGCCAGCGCGGCGCGCAACTCCCGCAATTCGCGTGCGACAGGGTCTCCTGGTTTGACCGGCAGTCTCTCGAGGACGTGCGAATCATCGGCTGGGATGTAGGGCGCGGCGAGCGCCGAAGGCGCACTGCACAGGATACCGGCGCAGGCAATCAGGAAGACGAGGTGACGCATGAATCCAGCCAGCCAAATCAAAAGGTTATCACTGTTGTCAAAGCTTCTGACCGTGGCTAGAATTATCGCGTGGGAATTCCCACAGGGAGGCAAAACGGGACAGAGGCCGGACTCACCGGCCCACCTGAGCGAATCCGTCGGTTTTCGAGGCCGGATAGCGCGCCGAATTCGTTGCGCCGAACCCGCACGTTAACCAAACCTAGGAGAGTTTCATGAGCAAATTGCTGTCTGTTGTCATCGCCGCGATGTTCGCGGCCGTCAGCTTCAACGTTGTGGCCAACGACAAGAAAGACGAAAAGAAGATGGAGAAGAAGGCCGACAAGAAGATGGACAAGAAGATGGACAAGAAAGACGACAAGAAGAAGTAATCGTCCGGAATGTTGCTGTCCGGAAGAGGGCGCGGCACACTCCGCGCCCTTTTTTTATATATATCGTTGATTTTTAATATAAAACTTATGACAGCGTAATTTTCACCAGGCTTACATAAGCTGTCAACCAGACCGCCCGGCGCGCGTTTAAGCTTACTCGACCGGCACATTGGTCGAGTACAACTAACCATCTGCTGAAGGAAGCCAAAATGCAAAAGCTGCTGTCGATCGTTATTGCCGCCATGTTTGCGGCCGTGAGTGTCTCCGCCTTTGCCGCGTCGCACGCCGGCGCTGCAAAAGACGACAAGGCCATGGAAAAGAAAGACGACAAGAAGATGGAAAAGAAGGCCGATAAGAAGCAAGACAAGAAGCATGACAAGAAAGAGGAAATGAAGAAGTAATCTTTCTTCACTTTCAAGAAAAGGCAGGGTAAGGTTCCCTGCCTTTTTCTATTTCTGACCCTGGTTGCCATGCAGAGACTGTTGCTTTCCGCCATGCTTGCGCTCGTGCCACTGCTGGCGCTCGCGCAGCAACTTCCGCGAATCCAGCTTTCGGCCGGGTTGCACCTGATCCATGCGGAGGTCGCCGACACGTTCGTGACCCGGATGCAGGGCCTGATGCATCGCGAATCGCTGGGCGCAAACGACGGGATGCTGTTCATATTCGACGAGCCGGGCATACAGTGCATGTGGATGAAAAACACGCTTGTCCCGCTCTCGGTCGCCTATATTGCCGACGATGGCGCGATCGTAAATATCGAGGACATGAAACCCCAGACCGAGGACGCGCACTGCACCAGGAAACCGGTCCGGTTTGCGCTGGAGATGAATCGCGGCTGGTTTGCATCGAAAGGCTTGCGTGCGGGTGTAAAGCTGCGCGGCCTGGAGAAATTCAAGCCGCCGCGCTGATCTCTGGCTTGGCGCACACGATGGGCTCATAACGCGACAGCTCTCCGCCTTCATTCCGCGCGCCGAGCCCGCAAAATCCCCTCAATGGGCGACGTATTGCGGCGCGCTCAATGGCCAAGAAATACTGCGGTATGCGCGCCGGCCGCCATGAAAAACAGAAGGGGAAAGGACAGCGCCAGATTCGCGCGGGAAACCAGGAAGGCGATCCGGCGCGCGCGTGCCTTTTCGGCGTCGCTGGCCTGGACAAGGCCCAGAATTTTCTTCTGGTTTGGCCAGATCAGGACCCAGACGTTGATCAGCATGATGGTCCCCAGCCAGGCGCCGATGCCGATTGGCAGGTATCCCGGTTGTAAAGTGAATGCCGCGACAAAATTCTTCCCGAGTAGCGCCGCTCCGGACAGCCAGGTCGCCACGGCCGACCAGCGAAACCAGAACAACGCACGCGGGGCGACGTGCCGGGAAATGCCGGCTCCGGAACCGTCGGCCTGGGCGTCTTTCATTGCCTGCACCTGCACGAAGTTGAAGTAGTAAAGCAGGCCGACCCACATGATGCCCGCCATCAGGTGGATCCAGCGCGACAGTGCGGGAACGGTATCCATCTCAGCCACCAAGCATGGCGCGGGCCAGTGCGTACAGAACCAGCGTAAGCACGACGCCAGAGATTGCGGTGCCGGCCAGTGTGTCGAGCGGATTGATCATCTGCGTATTCCAAGAAAAAACCCCGCGGAAGGCGGGGTTTGAACGGGACTTCGAACCGTTTAGCCGAAATTCTTTGCGGCGAAATCCCAGTTCGCGAGGCTGTTGAGGTAAGTTTCGACGAACTTCGGGCGCGCGTTGCGAAAATCGATGTAGTACGCATGCTCCCAGACGTCGATCGCAAGCAGCGGCTTGTCCGCGCCGGTGAGCGGGGTGCCGGCATTCGAGGTGTTTGCGAGATCCAGCGAACCGTCGGCCTTCTTCACCAGCCAGGTCCAGCCGGAGCCGAAGTTGCCGACTGCGCTCTTGGTGAACGCGTCCTTGAACGCGTCGAACGAACCCCACTTCTTGTCGATGGCAGCTGCAAGGGCACCAGCCGGCTTGCCGCCCCCGCCCGGCTTCATGCTGTTCCAGAAGAACGTGTGGTTCCAGACCTGTGCCGCGTTGTTGAATATCCCGGCGGAGGACTTCTTGATGATGTCCTCCAGGCTGGCGTTCTCGAACTCGCCGCCCTTGATCAGGTTGTTCAGGTTCGTGACGTAGGCCTGATGGTGCTTGCCATAGTGGAACTCGAACGTCTCCTTGGAGATGTGCGGAGCAAGTGCGTCCATTGCATAGGGCAGTTTCGGGAGTTGGTGTTCCATGTGTCGACCTCGGAGAGTTGGGGAATGGCTCAGCAGAAACGGAATTCTATGGGAACCCACGGGGGGCTGACAACGCAGGCGGCGCGCGGGGCCCCGTAAAGCGGCGCGCACGACAAGATACATCAATCAGGCGGCGACGGGTGCGGTGGGGTGGCGGGGAGGGGGCGTTCCCGCGGCGTTCCACGCCGCGAGCGCCTCCAGCGCGCCGAATTCGGAATAGAAGAAGTTTCCGCTCCCGATTCGCTCAGCGAGGCCGGTTCGGTCAAGGACCGCTCTGACCTGCGACTTTGCTGCGCTGAACACCACCACGATGTTCTTCTTGCGCATTTCCTCGATCAGCGCGGACAGCATTTCCACGCCGGACGCGTCAATGTGATTGATCGCGCCTGCGGACACGAGGATATAGCGCAGCGCCGGGCATTCCTGCTCAAGGCGCAGTACTGCACCCTCAAAATAGGCGGCGTTCACGAAGATCAGGGAGGCATCGAAGCGCACGATGCCAAGTTTTCCGGCCAATTCGGCCGGCACGTGCTCGCGCGCCATCGCCTGCGAGCCCGCAGCGACCACGGCCATGGTCGGTCGCATGCGGCGATAGATGAACAGGCCGAGGGAAAGGAAAATTCCCGTGAGGATTCCGTTCTGGATCTGCGGTGCGAACGCGAGCGTGGTGGCGAACGTGACCAGCGCCGCCAAGGCATCGTCGCCGCTCGCCCGCCAGGCGTTGCGCAGGCTGCGGACGTTCACCAGGTTGCTAAGGACCATGATGATCACTGCGGCAAGCACCGGTTGCGGAAGATACTTGAGCAGCGGAGTGAAGAACAGGATCGTCAGCAGCACGCAAAGGGCGCACACTATCGAAGATAGCCCGGTTCTCGCGTTTGACGCGAGGTTCAGGGCCGAGCGCGAAAAGGAACCGCTTACCGGCATGGTGTGACACAGGGCCGCAGCGATTTTCGCCAGCCCCTGTCCGATCAGCTCCTGGTTCTCGTCCCACTTGGTGGCGGTCTTGATGGCTGCGATCTTCGCGCTCGACATGGCCTCCATGAAGCTGATGACGGCGATGACGAACGCCGCCGGAATCAAGGAAACGACCATGCTCCATTCGAGATCCGGCATGGAAATTCCCGGCAATCCCTGTGGTATGTCGCCGACGATGCGCCCTCCGGTTGCGGCAAATCCCAGCAGGTAGCTCGCGGCGGTAAAAACGGCCGCAGTGATGAGCACGCCAGGCCATTTCGGCCGGTAGCGCCGAAACGCCACAAGGCTGGCCAGTGCGCACAGTCCGAAGGCCAGCGAAATGAAATGTACGCGATCCGGATTAGTGAGCAGGAAATACGCGTCGGTGACGACGTGCCCCGTGGCGGGTGGGCGCGCCCCCAGGAGTACCGGAACCTGCGACAGAGTGATCAGGATCGCGGCTGCGTTCACGAAGCCCATCAAAACCGGGTTCGACAGAAGATTCATCAGCGCGCCGAGCCGCATCAATCCAAACCCGAGTTGGAAGAGCCCGGCGAGCAGTCCGACGGCGATGGCGTAGCTGATGTACTCGGGCGCATCTGCGCCGGCAAGCTGGGCTACGCTTGCCGCGGTCAGCAACGAGGTGAGCGCAACCGGGCCGGTCGAGAGCTGCGCCGAGGAGCCGAACAGCGCCCCGATGATTGTCGGAAGCAGCGCGGCGTACAGCCCGTAAAACGCTGGCAACCCTGCGAGCTGGGCGTAGGCCAGCGACTGGGGGATTGCGACAAGCGCGACAGTGAGTCCCGCCATCGCGTCGACGCGCAATGTTTCCCGGTTCGATTTCGGGACCCAGGCGAGGAACGGCAGCAGGCGTTTCAGGTAGGAGACGGGCGCCAAATTCCTGTACCGGGCGGCAGCATCAATTATTCTCAGCATC
>JBBQVP010000096.1:0-15988 GCA_038211455.1 Burkholderiales bacterium | reverse complement strand
TGTACTCGGGGTCCATGCCGTAGGAGAAGAAGAACGACAGGTTCGGCGCGAAGTCGTCGATGTGCATCCCGCGCGCGAGATAGGTCTCGACGAACGTGAAGCCGTTGGACAGCGTGAACGCGAGCTGGCTGATCGGGTTCGCGCCGGCCTCGGCGATGTGGTAACCGGAAATCGACACCGAGTAGAAATTTCGCACCTGGTGATGCACGAAGTATTCCTGGATGTCGCCCATCACCTTGAGCGAAAACTCGGTCGAGAAGATGCAGGTGTTCTGGCCCTGGTCTTCCTTGAGGATGTCGGCTTGCACGGTGCCGCGCACCGTGGCGAGCGTCCAGGCACGGATTTTCGCGTGCTCATCCTCGGTCGGCTCGCGGCCGTTGTCCTTCCTGAACTTGTCGACCTGCTGGTCGATCGCGGTGTTGAAGAACATCGCGAGGATGGTGGGCGCCGGCCCGTTGATCGTCATCGACACCGAGGTGTTCGGGTCGGTCAGGTCGAAACCCGAATACAGCACCTTCATGTCTTCCAGCGTCGCAATCGACACACCCGAATTGCCGACCTTGCCGTAGATGTCGGGCCGCTCGTCCGGGTCGAAGCCATACAGCGTCACCGAATCGAAGGCTGTCGACAGGCGTTTGGCCGGCATGTCCTTCGAGAGCAAGTGGAAGCGCCGGTTGGTGCGGAACGGGTCGCCCTCGCCCGCGAACATGCGCGTGGGATCCTCGTTCTCGCGCTTGAAGGCGAACACCCCGGCGGTGAACGGGAACGACCCTGGCACGTTCTCGCGCATCTGCCAGCGCAGGATCTCGCCCTGGTCGTGGTATTTCGGCAGCGCGACCTTCGGCACTTTCGTGCCCGAGAGGGAGGTCGAGGTCAGCCTGGTGCGGATCTCCCTGTCGCGGATCTTCACCACGTACTCTTCTCCCGAATACGCCTTCCGCGTGTCGGGCCACATGTCGAGGAGCTTTCTCGAGCGCGCATCCAGCTCGGTGTCCCTTGCCTCGATCAGCTGTTCGAGTCCCGGCGCGTCGCTGCCCGCCGTGGCGAGCTGGACGCGGGCGCCGATCAGTTGCTGGCGCTCGCGCGCGATGCGCGCCTGGTCCTCGGCGTGCGCCAGGTAGCCGCGCACGCACTCGGCGATTTCCGCGAGGTAGCGTGAGCGTTGCGCCGGGATCACGACGTTCACGCCGGAGGCGGTCTTGCCCGTGACGGCCGGCAGCTTCCCGGGCTGCGGCTTCAGTCCCGCCGCGGTGAGTTTTTCAAGCAGACCCTGGTAGAGCGCCGTCACCCCGTCGTCGTTGAAGCGTGAGGCGATCGTGCCGTACACCGGCATTTCCTCGGGCGACTGCTTGAACGCCTCGCGGTTCCTCTGCACTTGCTTGCGCACATCGCGCAGCGCGTCCTCGGCGCCCTTGCGGTCGAATTTGTTGATCGCCACGAAATCGGCGAAGTCGAGCATGTCGATTTTCTCGAGCTGGCTGGCCGCGCCGAATTCCGGCGTCATCACGTACAGCGAGGCATTCACATGCGGAACGATCGCCGCATCGCCCTGGCCGATCCCGGAAGTCTCGACGATCACGAGGTCGAAACCCGCGACGCGGCAGGCGGCGATCACGTCGGGCAGGCAGGCGGCGATCTCGGCCCCGGACTCGCGCGTGGCAAGCGAACGCATGTAGACCTTCCCGGACTGGATCGCGTTCATGCGGATTCGGTCGCCGAGCAGCGCGCCGCCGGTTTTCCTGCGCGAGGGATCGACCGCGATCACCGCGATGGACAAGGCGTCGTCCTGGTCGAGGCGAAAGCGCCGCACCAGTTCGTCGGTGATCGAGGACTTGCCCGCGCCGCCGGTTCCGGTGATGCCGAGCGCCGGGGCAGCGCGCAGGGCCGAAGCCGCCAGCAGCGATTCGCGCAGTTCGGGCGCGAGCGAACCTGCCTCGATCGCGGTGATGATCCGCGAGAGTGCGCGCCGGTCGCCGGCCTTGAGGGCCTCGAGGTCCTTCGGGGCATATTGCGCGGTGTCGAAATCGCAGCGCGCGAGCATGTCGTTGATCATGCCCTGCAAGCCCATCTTCTGGCCGTCTTCCGGGGAATAGATGCGCTCGACGCCGTAGGCCTGCAGTTCAGCGACCTCCTCTGCAACGATCACCCCGCCGCCGCCGCCGAACACGCGGATGTGCTCCCCGCCACGGCTGCGCAACAAATCGACCATATACTTGAAGTACTCCAGGTGCCCGCCCTGGTAGGACGAAACCGCGAGGCCCTGAACGTCCTCCTGCAGCGCCGCGGTGACCACTTCGTCTACCGAGCGGTTGTGCCCGAGGTGGATGACCTCGCAACCCGAGGCCTGCAGGATCCGGCGCATGATGTTGATCGACGCATCGTGGCCGTCGAACAGGCTGGCCGCGGTGACGAAACGGATCTTGTGCTTCGCCTTGTAGACGAGGTTCCTGGAGTCGCTGAGGTCGGTCATATCGGGTCTCGCCTTGGTGTTGGAGGCAACAGGAGCAACGGCGCATGCACCGACGCACGCGCAAGGGTTGAAGTCTGCACGGATTTGGCGGACAGCGGCACCACCACCACGGTTCGCAACCATCGGAGCGTACTTTACGTTTACGTCAACGTCAACTATCTAAAATCTAGAGTATTCAAGCTAACTCATTGTTTTGTAGGAATTAGTGTACTCTTAGTCTTGAGATGCTGATCCGACTGCTCATCGCGTTTTTTCTAGCGGCGCTCGCGGGGCTGCCGTGCGCACAGGCCGCGCAGGCTTCGCCTGCTGTCGCGCTGTTCTATGGCGCATCGCCGCCGATGGATGAACTCGCCGCGTTCGATGCCGTGGTGCTCGAACCGGACCATGCGCCCCGGCCCCTGCCCGACGCCAGGCACACCGCATGGTTTGCCTATGTGAGCCTGGGCGAGGTGCATCCGTCCCGGGCGTATTTCAAGGACATCCCGGCGGACTGGAAACTCGGCGTCAACCCCGCCTTCGACAGCGCGGTCATCGACCAGTCGCAGGATGCGTGGGCCGAGTTTTTCTGCGAGCGGATGCTGCGCCCGCTGTGGGAGCGCGGCTTTCGCGGCTTCTTCCTCGACACGCTCGACTCCTACCACCTGGTGGCAAAAACCGATGCTGCGCGGGCGCGCCAGGAGGCCGGGCTCGCGGCGGTGATCCGGCGTGTGAAGCAGAAATTTCCCGAGGCCAGGCTGATGTTCAACCGCGGCTTCGAGATCCTCCCGCAGGTGCACGGCCTCGCCTACGCGGTCGCGGCCGAATCGCTGTACCGGGCGTACGATCACGGCGCAAAGAAATATGCGCAGGTGCCGCAGGCGGACCGCGACTGGCTCAGCGCCCAGATGAAGCGCGTGCGCGACGAGTACCGGCTGCCGGCGATCTTCATCGACTATGTCGAGGCCAAAGACCGCGCCCTTGCCCGTGCCACGGCGCGGCGCATTGCCGCCGACGGCTTCATTCCGTGGGTGTCCACGCCGGAACTGGACATCCTAGGCGTCGGCGCGCTCGAAGTCATGCCGCGCAAGGTGCTGATGCTCTACGAGAAGCTGGACAAGACCGACCAGCTCATCTATCAGGACGTGCACCGCGTCGCGACCATGCCGCTGAATTACCTGGGCTACGTGGCCGAGTATGTGGAGGTCAGCGAGGGCCTGCCCGAATACCCCCTGACCGGCAGGGTGGCGGGAATCGTGATGCGATTCACCGACCCGTCGCGCCATGACGCAAAACTCTATGCCTGGCTGCAGCGCCAGATCGATGCCGGCGTGCGTGTCGCGATCCTGGGCGACCTGGGCATCCGGATGACCGCCGCGCGCGCGGCTGCGCTGGGGCTCTCACTGGGACCGCCCAAGGCGGCGCTGGATCCGCTTGCGATCGCTTACCGCGACCCGATCATGGGATTCGAGATCGAGCCCTTCCCCGACCGGCGCGCGTACCAGCCGATCACGCTGGCGAAGGGAACCGCCGGGGCGGTCCCGTTGCTGACGCTGAGCGGCCGCGCGGGGGAGCGGATGGACGCAGCGGCCTTTACGCCATGGGGAGGCTACGCGCTGTATCCCTACAACGTGATCACCCTGCCCGGGCTGACCTCGAAACGCTGGGTGATCGACCCGTTCGCCTTTTACCGGCGCGCGCTCGACCTGCCCGACATGCCGGTGCCGGACACCACCACCGAGACAGGAAGACGGCTGCTGCTCGCGCATATCGACGGGGACGGGTTTGCGAGCCGCGCGGAAACCAGCGACCGGCGCTTCTCCGGCGAGGTGCTGCTCACCGACATCCTCGCGCGCTACAAGATTCCTCACACCATCTCGATCATCGAAGGGGAGATCTCGGCCAAAGGCGTGCACCCCGAACTCGCGCCGGTGCTCGAGCCGATTGCGCGGAAGATTTTCGCGCACCAGGACGTCGAGATCGCCAGCCACTCGTTTTCCCACCCGTTCCGCTGGCGCGCGGCGGAGGCCTCGGCGAAGCTCGCGTCGGTGACAGCATCCGAAACGTACGCGCTGAAGATCCCGAACTACACCTACAGCACGCGCGCCGAGGTACAGGGTTCGATCGACTACATCAACGTATCCCTCGCGCCCCGCGGCAAGCGCACCAAGGTGTTTCTGTGGACCGGCGACTGCGACCCGGACGAGGAGCCGCTGGCGGCGACCGAAGCGGCCGGCGTCTACAACATGAACGGCGGTGACACGTTCATTACCCGCGCGGACCCCTCGCTCACGCTGGTCTCGCCGCTGGGCATTCCCCGCGGGAAACACTTCCAGGTGTACGCGCCGAACCAGAATGAGAACGTCTACACCAACCTCTGGCAAGGGCCTTACTACGGCTTCGAGCGCGTGATCGAGACCTTCGAACTCACTGAATCGCCGCGCCGCCTCAAGCCGGTGGACATCTACTACCACATGTACTCAACCACCAAGACGGCCTCGCTCGCCGCCCTGCACAAGGCCTATGACTGGGCAATGGCGCGGCCCATGCATCCGGTCTACGCCTCCGAATACATTGCCAAGGTGACTGATTTCCAACGCGCAGTGATCGCGCACGACATCGACGGGAACTGGCTGGTGCGTGGCGCGAACAGCCTGCGCACCTTGCGCGCGCCTGCCGCGCTGGGCTTTCCCACCGGCCGCGGCATCGCCGGCTACGCAGCGCACCAGGGCTCGGTGTATGTCCACCTTGCCGCGGAAGAGGCGCGCTTCGAGTTGCGCAAGGACGCGCCCGCGGGCGCGTCGCTGGGCGACGCAAATGCACGGGTCACCGCGTTCATGCCCGTTCCGGACGGGATCCGGTTTGCGCTATCCGGACACCGTCCGATCGAATTCTCGCTTCGCGGCGCGGCCGGATGCAGCGTCAGCGTGTCGGGGAAACCGCTCAAGCCGGGCAAGTCCGGCCGCTACGAACTCAGCAGCCATGCCGCAGACGATATCGCCGTCCGCTGCCACTAGCGGGGACGCAAGCCTGCGCCCCGGGTCACGCCCGCGGCCGCGTGCCCGCCTGGTCTCGCCCCTGACCCTCACCAGCCTCGCCGTCGCCGTCGCGGCCACGTTGCTGGTGCTCTACCCGCGGCAACAACTTCTCGACCGGATATTCCAGGCGCGCCGCGACGATCCCCTGACGATCGGCTATCTGGTCAACCTGATCCGGGTCGACCCGACGAATGCCAAAACCACACTGCTGCTAGCCGAAGCCCGGCTTGCGCAGAACCGGCCTGCAGACACGCTGCAGCTGATCGCCCCACTCGAGTCGGCCAGCGACGCGCCGCTGCGCCGTCGCGCCAAGCTGCTGCATGCCGCCGCGCTGCCCAGCGCGCCTGCCCGCGCCGCCTACCTGCGCAGGCATATGAACGAAACCTGGGAGCACGATGAACTGCTGCGGATCGCGGACGGCACGCGCGGCGCCCAGGACCCGATTCTGCGCTCGATCATCTATACCCGGCTCGCCGCCGTCGAGCGCAATCCGGCATGGTTCGTGCGCACCGCGAAGGCGATGCTGGGCGAAGGCGACTACCGCCTCTCGTCGCAACTCTGGTTCACGGCGCGCCGGCATGCCGCAACCCGCGCGGATGCACGGGCCTGGTACCTCGAAGGCGTGCGCACGCTGCAGTCCGGCAACCTGCTTGCGGAAGCGATTGCCGCCGCAGAGGCGCAGCTTGGCGACCTTGCGGATGACGAGGACACGATCCTTGCGCTGGTGAAGATCGCGCTCGCCTCCGGGCGTCCTGACCTGGCCCAGCGCTGGATCAAGCGCGTCCTCTGGCCCGCCGCACCGCCTGCAGGCGCGCAACTTCGGCCCGGCATCGTGGAGAGGGTCGCTGCGTGGCTGGTGCGCGCCGCGCACGCCGAAACCGGCGTCGAATCGACACCCGGGAAAATGCGGCCTTATGACGAACGGGTATACACCTTCGCCTATGAGGTCTTCCTTGCCAACGGCAATGTCGAGGACGCCTGGCGCGTGGCAAAGGCCGCGGTCGCGCAGCGCCCCGACGACCTCGCCTGGCGGGAACGCCTCGCCAAGGCCGCCGAATGGTCGCGTCATCCCGAGGACGCACTCCAACAATGGCTTTACCTCGCGCAACGCGGCGGTCGGGCCGACGCCTGGCAGGGCGTGCTGCGCCTGGCCCCGGGACTGCAGGCGGACGAGGCGCTGTTCGCGGCGACGCTGCACCAGGTCGAGAGCGGGCGTGCGCGTCCCGCGGACCTGGACAACCTCGCGCAGCTCTACGAACGGCTCGGCCGTCCGCGCGATGGCCTGAAGTGGTTCGAGGCGCACTACGCCGCGACGCGTGTAATTCACTCACTGGAACTCGCCGCCGACCTCGCCGAACGCGCCGGCGAGCGTGACCACGCGATTGTGCTGAACCAGAAAATCATCGCCGTCGCCGGGCCGAACGAAGAACGCATGGTGCGCACTGCCACGCTGCTCGTGCTCGCGGGACGTTTCCGCGACGCGCACGACCTGCTGAATACGCATCGCGCGAAGATCCGGCCCGAGGCCGGCGACTACTGGGACCTGCTCGGCGACCTCGCCTGGCGACTGCAGCAGGATGAATCGGCCACCTTCGCCTACCGCGCACTCTCGGGACGCAAGGAAGCGGACCCCGGGGATTTCGACCGCCTGGTCACCCTGCTGCGCGATACGCACCCGGAGGAAGCGGCGCGCATTGCCGGGTTCGGTTTCGAGCGCTTTCGAACCCCGGGGCTGCTGCTCTCGGCGCTCGAAATCTTCTGGGAGCGCAAGGACCTGCCCGCGATGCGGCGCCTGTACGACGCGCTCGGCCCGAAGGACGAAGAGCTTTTCGCGCGCATTGCCTACTTCTATTCGCTGCGCGCGCAGTACCGGCAGGCAGGCGCCGATCTCAAGGGGGCGCGCGTCGACCTGGAACGTGCCATGGCGATCGCGCCGCAAAATGCGGAACTGAAGACCGCCTATGCCTGGCTGCTGATCGATTCCAAGGACAAGCTGGCTCTCAGGCGGCAGCTCGAGGACATCGCGCGCACAGCACCGGACAGCCGGGAGCTGTGGGCGCTGCAGGCCGCCGGCTGGGCATCGCTCGCCGAGCCCCTGCGCGCGCTGCCTTTCCACGCGCGCCTCGCTCGCGACCAGGCGGGCGACTACCTGGTGCTGATGGCCTACGCCGACGCGCTCGAGCAGGCGGGACGGGCAGGCGAGTCCGGGCGCGTGCGCCGGCAGGCATGGGATGTGGTGCGCAAGCTCGCGGCGAGCGGCGCAGCGCGCGACGACCAGGCGCTGCGCGAGACTGTTGCGCGCCTCGCGCTGACACTTGCACCGGCAGACACCGCGCTGGCGGTGATCCGCGACCTGATGCGGCGCGACTTCGCAGCGACGCCTGCGCCGGACGAGAAGAACCGCTCAGCCGCGGTAAAGGAACTGGTCCTTTCGTGGGCGCTGTCCACCGGGCAGTCGGCGAACGCCAAGGCCTGGCTCTGGCTGCAGTACGGACGCAAGCTCGCCGCGCCCGGCTGGGCCGGGATCGCGGTTGCGCTGGCGGAAAACGACACCGAGGCGGCCGAACGCCTGCTTGCCGACAAGGGAGCAACGATCCCGGCGGAAAGCCGGATCGAGGCCGCCCGCATGCTGCGCCGGAACCGGCTTGCGCAGACGCTGGCCTTTGAGGAGCAGACGCGCCGGCCTGACGACGACAGGCTGCACCTGCAACTGTCCGACACCTTGCTTGCCGGCGCAAACCGCCTGGTCGGCAGCGCCCTCAGCTCGCAGCGCGGTGTCATCCGAAGCCGCCCGGTCGAAGGCCAGGTCCAGGTGTGGATCACGCCGCGCCTGCGGCTCGCGCTCGAGTGGCGCGACGCCACGCAGTCAAGCCGCGACAACGCAGTGCTCACGGGAGTCCCGGCGCGCGATCGCGAAACGCGCGTCACGTTGCGCATGCTGCTCGACTCGGGCTGGATGGAGGCCGGTTTCGGCGAGCGCAGCGCGTTTGCCGACCAGACCTCCCTCCGCCTCGGCCTGTATACCGAGTGGGGCAGGCGGCTCTCCACCCTGGTCACAGCGACACGCAACGACCGGACGCTGGATTCCACGGCCCTCGCCATCGGCGGCTCCAAGGACGAACTGGCGGCACGCTTCCAGTACGCCTTTGCAAAGCGCGAATACCTCGCGGGCGGCGTGCGCAGTGCGCGCTACCAGACCCAGAACGGCGCGCACCTGGGCAGCGGCAGCGCAACCGAATTCGAGCTTGGGCACCGGATGCGGGTCGAGTATCCGGACCTGACGCTACGGCTCACGGCGGCCGGTTACCGATTCAGCGCAGACGCGAACAGCGACGCGCAAACCGCGCAGCTCAACCCGCTCGGAGGCATTCCCGGGCCGGCGTTTTTCATCCCGCAGAACTCGCGCGTCGTGGGCGCGGGGATTGGATTCGGCGAAAGCGCCCGCGATGTGTACTCGCGCAGCCTGCGCCCGTGGGGAAGCTTCAGCCGAACCAGCAGTTCGCTCTCGGGTAGCGGCTACAATGCGCTATTCGGCGTCGGCGGGAGTGTATTCGGCGCCGACCAGCTTTCGCTCTACTGGAACCGGTCTCGCGGCGGTGGATCAAGCGGCGCGTCCATCCTGGAATACGGCCTTCGCTATGAATACCTCTTCGACCGGTTCTGAACCCGCTCAGGTCCGCGCGCCGGAGAGCATGCCGCCCGGTTCGGTGATGCGTGGCCTGCGCGTGCGTCTGGCGCTTGGCCTGGGCCTGCTAGTGGTAACGCTGACGGCGGCGCTCACGCTGGTGATCGGGGAGCTTGCAACCAACCTCGCGCGCAAGGAAGTCGGTCGCTACCTCACGCGCCTGTCCATCGAGATGCGCGACAAGCTGGACGTGGGCATGTTCGATCGCATGGCCGAAATCGAGATGCTGACCATCGGCGACCTGGATCCGGACTCCCTGCGCAGCCCGGGGCAGCGCCAGCGGCTGCTGGAAGAGTTGGAGGAACTCAAGCGCGCGAAGCCTGACTACGCATGGTTGGGCTACACCGATGCCACAGGAAAGGTGGCCGTTTCCCTGGGGGGCGTGATGGAGGGGGTGGACGTCTCGGAGCTGCCGTGGTTTCGTCGCGCGTTGACAGGCGGCGCCGCAACCGGTGACGTGCGCAATGCCAAGGTGCTCGCACGCGCGCTTGGGATAGCCGGCAAGGATATCCCGCGTATCGTCGATTTTTCCTATCCCCTGCGCCACGCGGGGAAAATCAGCGGCGTCGTTGGCGCGTACATCAGCTGGCGCTGGGTGGCACGGTTGCGCGATTCCATCGAGAGCTACGCGCTGCCCGAAGCGCCGTTCGAGCTCCTGGTGATCGCAAACGACGGCCTCGTGCTGCTCGGACCCGAAGCCCTGGAGGGCACCCGCCTGCCCCGCAAGGAACTGATTCCCGCGCAGTTGCGCGTGTATGACGCGCGACTCGAGCGCTGGGACGACGGCATCACCTATCTGGTCGGCGGAAGCGCAACGCGCGGTCACGGCGGGTTTCCGGGACTGGGCTGGAGCGTGATCGTGCGCCAGCGCGCCGAGCTTGCTTTCGCACCCGTACGACTTTTGCAATGGCGGATCTCGCTCGCCGGCACGTT
Source organism: Burkholderiales bacterium (assembly GCA_038211455.1). Lineage (GTDB taxonomy): Bacteria > Pseudomonadota > Gammaproteobacteria > Burkholderiales > SG8-39 > SZAS-79. The sequence goes on along the minus strand of JBBQVP010000096.1, from coordinate 5,886 downwards.
CATCGCCTTGCTGGCGATCGTGCTGGGCTGGTGGATTGCCTCGCGCGTAAGTGCGCCCCTGGTCGGGATCTCCTCCGCGGCCGACGCGATCAGCCGCGGCAGCCGGCGCATACGGATTCCGTCCGGCGGCGGCTACGCCGAAGTCGATCGGCTCTCCGCGGCGCTGCGCGCCATGCTGACGAGCCTCACCGGACAGGAGGAAGACCTGCGCCAGGCGCAGGATCACCTCGAGGCGAGGGTGCGCGAAAGGACAGCCGAACTCGTCAAGGCGCGCGCTGAAGTGGAGCTTGAGATCGCCGAGCACGAACTCGCCCGGGAAGAAGCGGCCGTCGCCAAGGAACAGCTCGCCCTCGCGCTCGACGCCTCCCGGCTCGCGCTATGGGACTACGACGTTGCCTCGGGGAAGCTGTACCTCTCAGAGGCGTGGTCGGAAATGCTGGGCGTGCCGCGCGTACCTACCCACACCACGATCCAGGAACTTACCGCGCTGGTGCCACAAGACGATCGTGCTGGCGTGACCGCGGCGATTGCAAAGGCGCTCAAGGGACCGGACCCGGCCTACCGCGTTGAACACCGGGTGAACACCGCCGTGGGCGACATCATCTGGATCGTCAGCGAAGGGCGCGTGATCTCGCGCGGCCCCGACGGCTGGGCATTGCGCATGATCGGCACCAACCGGGACATCACCGAGCGCATCCGCGATTCGAAAGCGTTGCGTGAAAGCGAAGAGCAGTTTCGCGGCGCGATGACGCACTCTGCGATTGGCATGGCGATCCTGGAACTCGACGGGCAGTGGCGTGCGGTCAACCCGGCGCTCTGCAGGATCCTCGGCTACAGCGAGACAGAGCTGCTTTCCCGCACGTTCCACGAAATCACCCACCCCGAGGATCGCGGAATATCCCCGGAGCGGTTGCGTGAACTCTTCTCCGGCAAGCAGAACAGCTATCAGGTCGAGAAACGGTACCTCCACAAGCAGGGCCATGATGTCTGGGTCCAGGTGAACGTTTCACTCGTGCGCGATGCCGAGGGCAAGCCCCTGCACCTGATCTCCCAGATCATCGACGTGAGCGAGCGGCACAGGATGCAGGAGCGCATTGCCCACCTTGCCCTGCATGATCCACTGACCGGGCTGCCGAATTCCCGCCTGCTGGGCGACCGGCTCGAGCAGGCCCTTGCGGCGGCGAAACGGGCGCAGCGGCCCATGGGGGTGATGTATGTCGACCTCGACGGCTTCAAGCTCGTCAACGATACCCACGGACACGCCGCAGGCGACCTGGTACTGCAGGAATTCGCGGCACGGCTGAAGAATGTGCTGCGGGAGACCGACAGCACGGCGCGCGTCGGTGGCGACGAATTCGTCGCGATCCTCAGCGAGACCGGCGGGGAAGCGGACATCATCCACGCCGCCGAGCGCGTGCTCGCCGCCAGCGCGCGGCCATTCAATATCGGCAGCGCGCACGTGACACTTTCGGCCAGCGCGGGCATCGCAATCTATCCGCAGCACGGTGAGGACGCGGAGTCGCTGCTGCATCGCGCCGACATGGCCATGTACGAGGCCAAGCGGTCCGGGAAAAACACCTATCGCTTTTACGCTGGAGACGCCAAATGAAAAAACCCCTGTGGTTGCTTGTCTGCTCACTTCTTGCCGCGACAATGGCCGCCGGATGTTCGGTCATGGATCGAACCCACGAAGCCCGTCTCGATCCCGGGGCCAAATGGGTGCTGCTGCCGATGGTCAATCACACCGAGACGCCCCAGGCCGGCCTGCGTGCGGAAGCGATCACCGAAACGCTGCTGCGCAGCGCCGGCGTTGCGGGACTGGAGCGCTATCCGTCGGGCCTCAACCCGGACGCGCTGTTCGACCCGGCCGAGCGCAAGGCACAGGAGCAGGCGATGGCATGGGCGAAGACACGCAAGGCAAAGTTTGCCGTGACCGGGAGCGTCGAGGAGTGGCGCTACAAGGTCGGCGTCGACGGCGAACCTGCGGTCGGCCTGAGCCTTTCGATCATCGACCTCGACAGCGGCGCCGTGGTCTACGCCGCGAGCGGCGGTAAATCGGGCTGGAGCCGCGAGGCGCTGTCGGCCGTGGCGCAGAAGCTCGCGCGCGAGCTGCTGTCCGGAGTGCAACTGACGAAGTGAGCGCAACGTGAGCCTCGAACGCTTGCTGACGGCGGCGCGCCGCCCGGCGTGGGTATGGTTCGAGACCGTGGCCATGACCCTGCTCGCGGCCGCGCTGGGCTATTGGGCACAGCCGGAAAACCCGTTCTTCGTCCGCGCGGATTTTCCCTGGCTCGCGCTCGCGCCGGTGCTGTTCGCGTTGCGTTACGGGATGCTGCCCGGGATCGCGTCGTGCGCGGTGCTGGTGGGACTGTGGTTCGGCGCCCTCAGGATAGACCTCATGCCGGAGACGGCATCGGGGGCCTATCTGCTCGGCGTGCTGATACTCACGATGATCTGCGGCGAGTTCGCCGGCATCTGGCAGGGCCGCTTGCGGCGGGTCGAGATGGGGAGCCGCTACCTGGACGAGCGCCTCGATCGCATCACGCGCCAGCATTACCTGCTGATGCTCTCGCACGACCGGCTGGAGCAGGACCAGTTTGCGCGCCCGGTGACATTGCGTGCCGCGCTGGCACGCATCCGCACGCTCGCGGCGAACGGGCAGGAGCCGGCGGGTTTTCCGGGCCTTCAGGACCTGCTCGAGTTGCTCAGCCAGTTCTGCCAGCTCGAAGTTGCGAGCTTTCACGCCTGCCCCGGCGGGGTGCCGGAAGCCGCGATCCAGTGCGCGATCGGCGGCGCCCTGCCGCTCGCGACTGACGATCCGCTCGTCCGGTACTGCGTCGAGCAGCGCGAGCTGAGCCATGTGCAGATGGGCGAACTTCGCGGTGTGGCACATTCGCGTTACCTGATCGTCGCGCCGGTCGCCACCCACGAAGGAAAGCTGATCGCCCTGCTCGCCGTCGAGCAGATGCCCTTTCTCGCGCTGCATGCCGAGGCCCTCGCCACGCTCGCGGTGCTGCTCGGCTACTACGCCGACGCGCTGCAGGTGTCGCGCGCCGCGCGGATCATGCAGCGCGCGCTGCCCGGTTGCCCGCTGGAGTTCGCCGACGAATTGAACCGCTGCCAGCGCCTTTGGCGCGAGGCCGGGATCTACTCGTCATTGCTGCTGGTGAAGTTCGGGGCGCATCCGGACGCCGGCGCCTTCCAGACGCTGTTGCGGCGCGAGTTCCGCGATCTCGACATGCTGTGGGAAATCCCGCAACCGCGCGGTCCGGTCTTCCTCGTGCTGTTGCCGCTCGCGGGAGCGGCAGGCGTCGAAGGCTGCCTCGTGCGGCTCGAGGCGAGCCTGGAGCGCCGTCATCAGGTCAGCTTCGACGCCGCGCACATCGCGCCGTACGGGCAGCAACTCGGCGACGAGGACCCTTTCGTCACACTCAAGCTGATGCTCGAAAACTACGATGTTGATCTATAGCATCGCCCTGGGCGCGGCCGCGCTGGAGGGCGCGGGTTTCTGGATACTGCTGGGGTTCGGCAGCGGCCTCGACGCGCTGGGCGGCTATCTGGCGGCGCACGCGGGCGCGAGCGTGCTGGCCGCGCTGGTGCTGGTCGAAAGCCTGCCGGGCCCGTCCCGCGGGCAGCCGCGGCGCGCGTTCGGGTTCTTCCTTTCGCTCTGCTTTTTCGTCCCGGTGCTGGGTGTTCCGGGCCTGCTTGCGACCGCCTTGGTGGCGCGCCTGTTCCCGAAGCGCGGCACCCGGGACGTGTTCTCGACGGTTTCCGAGCCGAAATTCGCGCCGCACTACGAGCAGCCGGACGCGCCGCACGCGCACGGCCCGGTGCGCGCACAGCTCACCGACCAGGGCTCGCCAGTGGAAACGCGCCTGCGCGCTTTGCTGTCGATCCAGGACCTGCCCTCGCGAATGGCCAACCCGGTCATCCGCAATATGCTCGCGGACCCGGCCGACGACGTGCGCCTGGTGGCGTACGGGATCCTTGACGGGCGCGAAAAGGCGGTCAACACCCGCATCCAGGCGGCGCGCGCGCAGCTTGCGGGCGGGGAACCGCTGGCCCGCCTGCAGGCGGAAAAGGAGCTCGCCGAACTCCATTGGGAACTCATCTACCAGGGCCTGGTGCAGGGCGACCTGCAGAAGCACGCTGCAGCGCAGGCGCGTACCCACTTTGACGCGGCGCTTGCGCTGGCCCCGGAAGATGCGTCGCTGTGGGCACTGGGCGGAAGGCTCGCAATCCTGGCCGGGCAGTACGAGCGCGCCGCGCATGCCTTCCAGCGCGCGATCGACTTCGGGCTGCCCGAAGTGCGCACGCTGCCCTACCTGGCGGAGGTGGCTTTTCGCAGCCGGCGCTTCGCCGAAGTAAGGGTATTGCTCGAGCGTATCGAGAAGGGCACGCATACGCAGCGCATGGCCCAGGTGATCGGCTACTGGAACGCGCCAGGGGGCAGCCATGGCTGATGCCGCGCAAACGACGCCTGCCGCACCCGATCCGGCGGAACCGCGCGCCCGGGAAGCCGACATCGCACTGCTGCTCGAAGGCACGTTTCCGTATGTCTCGGGCGGCGTTTCGAGCTGGGTGAACCAGATCATCCGCGCGTTTCCTCAGTACCGTTTCGCGCTGGTCTTCGTCGGCAGCCAGGCATCCGACTACGGCGAGATGAAATACAAGCTTCCCGGCAACGTCGTGCACCTCGAACGGCATTACATCCACTCGCCGGCCGACAAGCCGCCGATCCGGGAGCAGGACGGGGACGCGGCCACCTATGCGATGGTCGACCGCCTGCACGACTATTTTCGCGCGCCGACCCCCGCAGGCGAACCCCTGGTCGCCGAATCGCTGGCGGCCATGTCCTCCGGCGGCGCGCTTAGCGAAGAAAGTTTCCTGCACAGCCGCGCCTCATGGAACCTGACCACCGCGCGCTACCGCCGCTTTTCGCACGACCCCTCCTTCGTGGACTATTTCTGGACCGTGCGCACGATGCACCAGCCGCTGTGGATGCTCTCGCACATCGCCGACAACCTGATCCCCGTGCGCGTTTTCCACAGCGTCTCGACGGGCTACGCGGGCTTTCTTGCCGCGATGCTGAAGTGGAAGACAGGCCGGCCGGTGATCCTGTCCGAACACGGCATCTACACGAAAGAGCGGAAGATCGACTTGTTCCAGAGCCAGTGGATCAAGGACAATCGCGATGCGTTCAGCTACGACCCGGCCGAGATCGGCTACCTGCGCGAGCTATGGATCCGGTTTTTCCAGTCGCTGGGGCGGATGTGCTACTCCGCCTGCGACGACATCGTTGCGCTGTACGAGACCAACCGGTTGCGCCAGGTGGCGGACGGCGCCGACGCCGCGCGCACCCGCAACATTCCCAACGGGATCGACCTGCCGCGCCTCGCCAAGCTGCGCGCGCTGCGCCCGGCCGCGCCGCCCCCCATCCTCTGCCTGCTCGGGCGCGTGGTACCGATCAAGGACCTCAAGACCTTCATCCGCGCGATGCGCACCGTGGTCAACCGGATGCCCGAAGCACAGGGCTGGATCGCCGGGCCCGAGGACGAAGCGCCCGAGTACGTGGCCGAGTGCAAGGAACTCGTCGAGAGCCTGGGCCTTTCCGGTTCGGTAAAGTTTCTCGGCTTCCAGCGGATCGACGCCCTGCTTCCCCAGGTCGGGCTGCTGATCCTCTCCTCGATCAGCGAGGCGCTCCCGCTGGTGATCCTCGAGGGTTATGCGGCGGGCGTCCCGGTGGTCACCACCGACGTCGGCTCGTGCCGGCAACTCGTGCACGGCCTGCCGGGCGAAGATGCAGCGTTCGGGGTCTCGGGCCGCGTGGTCGGCATTGCCGACCCGGCCGCGCTCGCCAGCGCGGCGCTCGAGCTCATCGGCGAC
>JBBQVP010000095.1:0-16213 GCA_038211455.1 Burkholderiales bacterium | reverse complement strand
CGCCCACCGGGGGCTCGGTGGTGCTTGCCGCGATCATGCTTAAGCTTGGCGCTTACGGCTTCGTGCGCTTTTCGCTGCCGATCCTGCCCGACGCGAGCCGGGAGCTTGCCTGGTTCATGATCGCCCTGTCGCTGATCGCGGTGGTCTACATCGGCCTGGTCGCGCTGGCGCAGGCCGACATGAAAAAGCTGATCGCGTACTCGTCGATCTCGCACATGGGCTTCGTGACCCTGGGGTTTTTCATCTTCAATCCCTATGGCGTTGAAGGCGCGCTGGTGCAGATGATCTCGCACGGCTTCATTTCGGCGGCCATGTTCCTTTGCGTTGGCGTGATGTACGACCGGATGCACAGCCGGCAGATCGCAGACTACGGCGGGGTGGTGAATACCATGCCGAAGTTCGCGGCGTTCTTCATGCTGTTTGCGATGGCCAACTGCGGCCTCCCCGCGACCAGCGGGTTCGTCGGGGAATTCATGGTGATCATGGGCGCGATGAAGGCCAACTTCTGGGTTGCCTTTGCGGCCGCTACCACGCTGGTGTTCGGCGCCGCCTACACCCTCTGGATGTACAAGCGCGTCGTGTTCGGCCCCGTGGCCAACGACCATGTCGCCGCGCTGACGGACCTGAACGGGCGTGAATTCATGGTGCTGGGCGCGCTTGCCATAGCGGTGCTCTTCATGGGCATCTACCCGCTGCCGTTCACCGAAGTGATGCACGCCTCGGTTAACGAACTGTTGCGCCACGTCGCGCTGCCGAAGATCTGACATGGCCACCGTGAACACAGCGCTGCCCGACTTCCTTCCGGCACTCCCGGAGATCTTCCTCCTGGTCATGGCCTGCGCGGTCATGCTGGTGGATCTCTTCGTGAAGAGCGAGCGGCGCACCGCAAGCTACCTGCTCACGCAGTTCACCCTGGCGGGGTGCGCCGGGCTTACGCTGCTGGTGATGATCGGCACCCAGGGCGCGCTGATCTATACGTTCAGCGGCCTGTTCGTCGCCGACATGATGTCGCACGTGCTGAAACTGGTGGCGTATATATCTTTCTCTGCCGCGCTGGTGTATTCGCGCCAGTACCTGCTCGACCGCGGGCTGATGCGCGGCGAGTTCCTGACGCTGCTCCTGTTCGCGCTGCTCGGCATGCTGGTCCTGATGTCGGCCAACAGCTTCCTGACCGTCTACATGGGTCTTGAGCTGCTGTCGCTGTGTCTCTACGCGATGGTGGCTCTGAACCGGGATTCGGCTGCGTCCACCGAGGCGGCGATGAAGTACTTCGTGCTGGGTGCGCTCGCTTCGGGCCTGCTGCTCTACGGGATGTCGATGATCTACGGCGCAACTGGAACGCTGACCATCCCGGACATCGCCAAGGCGATCGGTAGCGGCAGCGCCGACCGTACCATCCTGGTGTTTGGGCTGGTGTTCACGGTCTGCGGCCTGGCGTTCAAACTGGGCGTGGCGCCTTTCCACATGTGGATTCCCGATGTCTACCACGGCGCGCCGATGGCGGTGACCCTGGTCATTGGCACCGGCCCCAAGCTCGCGGCGTTCGCGATGGCGATCCGACTGCTGGTCAACGGCATGCTGGACCTCGCGGGCGACTGGCAGCAGATGCTCGTGCTGATGGCCGTGCTGTCGATGGCGGTGGGCAATATCACCGCGATTGCGCAGACCAACCTCAAGCGCATGCTGGCGTACTCCACGATCTCGCACATGGGCTTCCTGCTGGTCGGGCTGCTCTCAGGGGTGGTGGGCGGAAACTGGTTCAACGCGGCAGACGCCTACAGCGCCGCCATGTTCTACGTCATCGTCTACGTGCTGATGAGCCTCGGGGCCTTCGGCATGCTCCTGTTCCTGTCCCGGGCCGGGTTCGAGTGCGAGCGGCTGGAGGACCTGAAGGGCCTGAACCGCCGCAACCCCTGGTATGCCTTCATCATGATGGTGCTGATGTTCTCGCTGGCCGGTGTCCCCCCGACGGCGGGATTCTTTGCGAAGTACGCGGTGCTTTCGGCCACGGTCGCGGCCGGGCAGGTCTGGCTGGCGGTGGTGGCGGTCGTGTTCTCGCTGGTCGGCGCGTTCTACTACCTGCGCATCGTCAAGCTGATGTATTTCGACGAACCCGACGAGGCGTCGGGGAACGTCGGGCCGGTCGTGGGGCTCTCGGAAATGCGCCTGCTGCTTTCCGTGAATGGCCTCGCGCTCCTCGTCCTCGGGTTGCTGCCGCAGCCGCTGCTCGCGCTGTGCATGTTCGCGATCAAGTCGCTCTGATTCCTGCCGTCCGCGGCTCAGCGACACCGGTACGATGAAGGCGAAGGAAGACCTCAGCGAGCATTTTGTGGGCCGAGAGGAAGTTTTTTCCGGCCGCCTGCTGAATGTCCGCCGCGACACCGTGCGCATGCCCGATGGCACGACCGCGACCCGGGAATACATCGTCCACCCCGGCGCGGTGGCGATCCTGCCGCTCACGGCGAACGGCAACGTCGTGCTGGAACGGCAGTACCGCTATCCGCACGGCCGGGATTTCATCGAGATTCCGGCCGGGAAGGTCGAGGCCGGGGAAGACCTGTTGGGTACCGCACAGCGCGAACTGCTCGAGGAAACCGGGTATGCCGCCACCGAGTGGCAACGCCTGACTACGATCCACAATGCGATTTCCTACTCGGACGAGGCGATCGAACTGTTCCTTGCCCGTGGGCTTGAGAAGCGCGTGCAGAAGCTCGATGCGCAAGAGTTCCTCGAGGTGCTGGAAGTTCCGTTTGCAGAAGCTGTCGCGATGGTGCGTGACGGGCGGATCACGGACGTCAAGACGATGATTGCGCTGTTCTGGGCGCGCGATTTCCTGCCTGGATTTTCTGCCTGAATTTGTTAAATTTATTTAATAAAGTCCGCTCCAGGAGTAGGTTTTACGTCAGTTAGTGTATCGATTCCGATACTATCCTGCAGGGCGTGAGGCGACCAGGATCTTGCCGTCCGCCTCCACCGCGACCGCCCCGGCCTGGTTTGTCGCGGTGCACTTCATCACGCAGATGCCGCCCTTGTGCCGGGGCTTGTCGAGCTTCCCTGTCACCGTCCAGTTTGTGCTCAGCGTATCGCCGGGCTTGACCGGGGCCTTGAAGCGACAGGCATGCTCGATGTAGGCGATCGCGGTGCCCGCGAAATACATGCCGACAGGGGAGGAGACGAGCGCGCTGGTGAACGGGCCGTGCAGGATCCGTCCGCCGAACATCGACTGCCTTGCGAATTCCTCGTCGACGTACAGCGGGTTGAAGTCGCCGAACAGCCCGGCGGCGAGCACCAGGTGCGCTTCGGTCACCGTCATGCGGGTGCCGAATGTTTCGCCTATCGATACCTCGTCATACCATTTTCCGTGAAAGACCATGTATCCCTCCGTAGCCGGGAATTGTAGACTGGCCGGATTCCAAAAGGAGCCCAGCATGACGAACGCAGCCACGCGCATTTCACCCGCCGACCTGAAGAAGATGATCGCCGACGGCAGGGAACTCGCGATCCTCGATCCGCGCGAAGAGGGCGTGTACTCGAAGAACCACCTGTTCCTTGCCGCCTCCTGCCCGCTGTCGCGCCTGGAAATGCGCATCAGCGACCTCGTGCCGCGCGCCGGAACGCGCATCGTCCTGACCGACGAGGATGAGGCGCTGGCCGCGCGCGCAGCGGCCGTGCTTCGCGATTTCGGCTACAGCGACCTGCATATCCTCGCTGGCGGCCTCGCCGCATGGACGGCCGCGGGCCACGAGCTGTATTCGGGCGTGTTCGTGCCGAGCAAGGCGTTCGGGGAGTACGTCGAGCATCACGCCGGCACGCCGCGCATTTCGGCTGTCGAGCTAAAGGCGAAGCTCGATGCCGGCGAGGATGTCGTGGTGGTGGATTCGCGTCCGATGAAGGAATTCGAGGTCATGAACATTCCCGGTGCGCTTGACTGCCCGGGCGCCGAACTGGTCTACCGCGTGCCGGAGCTGGTGAAAAATCCCGAGACGCTGGTGATCGTGAATTGCGCCGGCCGCACGCGCTCGATCATCGGCGCGCAGTCGCTGATCAACGCCGGCCTGCCGAACAGGGTCATGGCGCTGAAGAACGGGACAATGGGATGGCACCTGGCGGGGCTCGAGCTTGCGCGCGGCAATCACGACATGGCGCCGGTGCCGGGCGGAGAGGCGCTCGCCAGGGCGCGGGCACTGGCCTCCGGGGTCGAAAAGCGCTTCGGTATCCGGCGCATCGACCGGGCGGGATTTGCGCGCCTGGCAGCCGAAACCGCCCGCACCCTCTACCTTTTCGACGTTCGCTCTCCCGAGGAGTATGCCGAGGGGCACCTGCGCGGCGCGGTCAGCGCGCCGGGCGGGCAGCTCGTGCAGTCGACAGACCAGTACATGGGCACGCGTAACGCGCGTGTCGCGCTGGTCGATTCCGAAGGCGTTCGCGCGGTGATGACCGCCTCGTGGCTGCTGCAGATGGGCTGGCCAGAGGTCTACGTGCTCGAAGTTGCGCCACAGGTTGAGGAGGTGACCCCGCAGGAACTGGGCTCGCTCAAGAACGCGCAGGTGCTCGATTTCGGCACCAGCCTGCAGTATCGCGCCGGGCACGTGCCGGGCGCCGCATTCGCCGTCCGCGCGCGCCTGCCGGCGCGGCGCAACAAGCTCGCCACGCAGGGAACGATCGTGTGCACTTCACCGGACAGCAAGCTTGCCCGGTTCGCGGCAGCAGACCTGCGCGCGCTGGCCTCGGTGCCGGTGAAGGTCCTGGCCGGCGGCACGCGGGCCTGGAAGGCGGCGGGCATGCCGCTCGAATCCGGTGAGACCCTGGTGTGGGAACCGAACGACGACGTCTACTACAAACCCTACGACGGCAAGAGCCAGGTGGAGCAGGCGATGCGGGACTATCTGGACTGGGAGGTGGCGTTGATGGAAAAGATCGCCCGCGACAGCGACGTGCGCTTCGTGGATTTCCCTGCCTAGCGCCCGCCAGCACCCAGCCAGTTCGCCAGGGGAGCGCTCGCAGCGACGAAGGAAGGGTTCAACAGGCCCGGCTTGCCGTAGCGAAGCGGCTCGTCCCCGAGTTCGCGCACGCAACCGCCGGCGGCCTCGAGCACGGCCTGCCCGGCGGCGGTGTCCCACTCGCAGGTTGGTGCAAGGCGCGGGTAGACATCGGCGCTGCCCTCGGCGATGCGGCAAAACTTTAACGAGCTGCCGGCCTGGACGAGTTCGTGCGCGCCGAGCCGGGCGATGAAGTCGAGCGTCTCGGGGTTCATGTGGCTCTTGCTCGCGACCAGGCGCAGCGGGCGTCGGCTGGGCGTGGCGACCTCGATGCGCTCCGTGCGCCCGTCTTTTTCCCGGAACGCGCCCGCGCCGGCGCTGCCCCAGTAGGCCAGCCCGAGTGCCGGTGCGACGACCACGCCGAACACTGCGGCTCCATCGGCCACGCCCGCGATGTTGACGGTGAACTGGCCGTTGCGAGCGATGAACTCCTTGGTGCCATCGAGCGGGTCGACCAGCCAGAACCGGCCCGTAGGCAGGCGGTGCGCGAGCGAGGCCGGGTCTTCTTCGGAGACCACCGGGATCTCCGGGGTCAGGGCGGCCAGCCCCTGCGCAATAAGTTCATGGGCGCGCAGGTCGGCGCGCGTCAGCGGGCTGCCGTCGGACTTGTGCGACAGCCCGGCGCCGTCGGCACCCTCGGCGTAGATCGCCATGATCGCTACGCCGGCCGCGTGCGCGATCTCCAGCACCCGGGGGAGCAGGGCGGAGGGGAAGGCGGACTGTCGCATAAAGTATTTTCCTTGTTATTTTGTGCTGATGCTAGCATTAACACAAAATGTAGCGGGGTAATTGTAAATAAAATGCAAACTGCGACAAAACGGACAACCAAACCCGGGCCTCCGAAGAAAGCCGAGTCGGAGCCGAAGCCCGACCTGCTCGGCCTGGATACGCCGCGGGTCTGGGATACGGCGTTGGCCTACCGGCACCTGGGCGCCAAGGACCAGGCCGACAGCAAGCGCACCGCAGAGCGCCGTTTGCAGCGGCTTGCGCTGCTGCCGGCCGAACTTTCGGCAGCCACGCTCGCAGACGAGTCTGGGCGCAAACCGGTCCCGGCGGTGCTCGACTGGGCGCTGGGGGAGGCGCGCGCCAAGCGCAGCCTGGTCCTGTTCTGCCAGTTGGCGCGCCTGCCTACCGGGCGCGATTGCCTGCATGCCAACGACGCCCGTGGGGCGCGCTACTGGTTGCCGCTGGGTACCGAAGAGGCAGGCGTGAAAAAAGTGCGCGCAGCGATCGCTGCGATACAGGCCCATGTGGGAAAGGAGATCGTGGTGTTCCCGCACGGCCGCTTGGTGGGTTCCTGTCGCGAGATGATGCCCCCGGCCCGGGTCGCCTTTGCCCTGCTGGGCTATCCACCAGTACTGGCTGCCGGGATGGAGGACCAAGCGGCCGGTGTGCAGCGGCGATCCACGCCGCTTCTCCAGCGCCTGGAAGATGAGAGCATCCACATCCTGCGCGAGGCCGTGGCCGAAGCCGAAAACCCGGCGCTGCTCTATTCGGTGGGCAAGGACAGCGCGGTGATGCTGCACCTTGCGCGCAAGGCGTTCCATCCCTCGCCGCCGCCAATGCCGCTGCTGCATGTGGACACGCGCTGGAAGTTCCAGGAGATGTACCTGATGCGCGACCGGATGGCGCATGAGAGTGGCATGAAACTGATCGTGCATGTGAACCCCGAGGCGATCACGCGCGACATCAATCCCTTCGACCACGGTTCGGCCCTGCACACCGACATCACCAAGACTGAAGGCCTCAAACAGGCGCTCGACAAGTACAGTTTTGATGTCGTGTTCGGCGGAGCGCGCCGTGACGAGGAGAAGTCGCTAGCCAAGGAGCGCATCTTTTCTTTCCGCACATGCACGCAGCGCTGGGATCCGGAGAACCAGCGCCCGGAGCTCTGGAATCTCTACAACACCCGCAAGGCGCCGGGCGAGGGCATGCGGGTCTTTCCACTGTCCAACTGGACCGAGCTCGATGTCTGGCAGTACATCCTCCGGGAGGGGATTCCTGTGGTACCGCTGTACTTCGCCAAGCCGCGGCCGGTGGTTGCACGTGACGGCATGCTGCTGATGGTCGACGACGCGCGCATGCGTCTCCTGCCGGGCGAGAATATCGAATTGCGCACGGTGCGCTTTCGCACCCTGGGCTGCTATCCATTGACGGGTGCTGTGGAGTCGTCTGCACGCACAGTGGCCGAGATCGTGCTCGAGTTGGCCGGTGCGCGCAGTTCGGAGCGCGAGGGGCGCGCGATCGACCGGGATTCTTCTTGCAGCATGGAAAAGAAAAAGCAGGCGGGCTACTTCTGATGGCGCGAACGACCAGGGCCGCCGCCGCTTCTCCTGCCGCAGCTGGGCATGCCGCAGCTGTGCATGCCGAAGAGCAGCCGTCCGCAATCGAGGTTTTCATCGCGCAGCGGCAGGCGCAGGACCTGCTGCGCTTCATTACCTGCGGCAGTGTCGCCGACGGCAAGAGCACGCTGGTCGGCCGGTTGCTGTGGGAGTCTGACCAGGTGTGCGAGGACCAGTTCGCCGCGCTCAAGTGCGAATCGAAGCGCCGCGGGACTCAGGGCAACGCGCTCGATTTTGCGTTGCTGGTCGACGGCCTGTCGGCCGAGCGCGAGCAGGGCAACACGATCGACGTTGCCTACCGCTACTTCGCGACAGCGCGGCGCAGGTTCATCGTGGCGGACACGCCGGGGCAGGAGCAGTACACCCGCAACATGGTGACGGCGGCTTCGACCGCGGACGTCGCGGTGCTGCTGGTCGACGCGCGCCACGGCCTCCTCGTGCAGACCCGCCGCCACGCCTACCTTGCGTCGCTGATGGGCATCCGGCATGTGGCGCTCGCGGTCAACAAGATGGACCTCGTCAGGTTTCGCAATACGGCGTTCACGCGCATCGAAGCGGACTTCAGGCGCTTCGCGGAGCCGCTCGGCTTTGCCAGCATCACCGCCATCCCTGTTTCGGCGCTCCGCGGGGACAACCTCGTCGAACGCTCGACCCACACGCGCTGGTACGCCGGCCCGACCCTGATGGGCTACCTCGAGACCGTGCAGGCCGGGGCGCAGGCCGGGGTGCAGGACGCAGGTGAACTGGCCTTCCCGGTGCAGTGGGTCAACCGGCCGGATGCTTCGTTCTCGGGCTTCAGCGGCTGTGCAGTGCGCGGAACGGTCCGGGTGGGCGATGCGCTTCGCGTCACGGCCTCTGGCCAGAGCGCCAAGGTCGCAGAGATCGTCACGCTGGACGGCCCGCTTGCCGAGGCGCGGCGCGGCCAGGCGGTCACGCTGAGGCTCGATCGCGAGATCGACGCCTCGCGCGGCGATATCTTCTCGCACCTGAAGAACCCGATCGAAACCACCGACCAGTTCGAGGCGACCCTGGTCTGGATGCACCCCGACGCTGGCCTGGCGGGGCGCAGCTATGCGATCAAGCTTGCCAGCCAGTGGTCTACCGCCTCAATCACCGCGATCAAGCACCGTGTCGACGTCGACACGCTTGCGCACGCGGCCTGCACCCAGCTTTCGCTGAACGACATCGCGGTCTGCACGCTTGCGCTCGCGCGGCCGCTGGCGTACGACTGCTACGCAGCATCGCATGCGCTCGGCAGTTTCATCCTGGTCGACCGGTTTTCCAACGCGACCGTCGCGGCGGGCATGATCAGCCACAGCCTGCGCCGCGCGCAGAACGTCCACCGGCAAACCCTGTCGATCGCGCGCAAGCACCGGGAAAAGCTCAACCGGCATCCGGGTCGCGTGATCTGGTTCACCGGGCTGTCCGGCTCCGGGAAATCCACGCTTGCCAACGCGCTCGAGGCGGCGCTGCACGCGCGCGGAAAACACACCTACCTGCTCGACGGCGACAACGTGCGCCAGGGCCTCAACAAGGACCTGGGCTTTACCGCGGCCGACCGGGTCGAGAACATCCGCCGCATTGCGGAAGTGGCGCGGCTGATGATGGATGCGGGCCTGATTGTGATGACCGCGTTCATCTCGCCGTTCCGGGGCGAACGCGAGATGGCGCGCGAACTGATCGGCGTGCAACATTTCGTCGAGGTGTTCGTGAACACGCCGCTGGAAGTCTGCGAGCAGCGCGACGCCAAGGGGCTGTACAGGAAGGCGCGCAAGGGGCTGCTCCCCAACTTCACTGGAGTCAACAGCCCCTACGAAGCGCCGCTTGAGCCGGATATCGTTCTTGACGCGAGCAAGGACACTGTTGAAGAGAGCCTGGCGCAGCTCGTCAAAGCCCTTGGCTTGCGCTGAGCGCACGCGCAGGCGCGGGCGTTTGGGTCGAGCGACCGGGATCGGCTGTCGCGCAGCCCGGGTCCTACGCGATCTTGTTGGCGGTGCCCGCCATTTTTACCAGTTGATCGAGTAGCACCTTGCCATTCGCGTTGCGCGGCAGCGCGTCGGCCAGAAGGAACGATTTCGGTGCCGCCGGTCCCAGGCGCTGGACGCAGAAAGCGTTTAGCGCCTTCATGTCGACCTGGCTTTTCTGCACGATCGCTACCCAGATCTCGTCTATGCCGGTGCTCGCATGCGGCACCGCGAACGCCGCGGCTTCGCTGACGTCCTTGTTCTGGAGGACGATGTCTTCGACGTACCGTGGGCTGACCTTGACCCCTCCGGCATTGATCATCTCTCCGGTGCGGCCTGAGACAGTCAGCAGCCCGTCGCGCGAGACCGAGCCGAAATCTCCCGGATAGAACCAGCCATCCCTGAACGCCTTGGCCGTGGCGTCCGCATCACCGCAATAGCCATCGATGCGCCCGGCGTTCCGGACCCTGATGATGCCTTCCGCTCCCACCGGAAGCGGACGATGATCCGGGTCTACCGCCTGCACTTCCGCGCCAGGGGCGACGAAGCCGACCGCGCCTGAGTGCCGCTCCAGGATTCCCGCCGGGGCGCTCGCCACGTTGCCTACCTCGGCTGCACCATAAGCGACAACGATGTTGGCACACAGCTTTGCACGCGCTTGGGCGACCAGGCTGGGCGGAAGCGCGCTGCCACCGATCTCTACCGCCTCGATGGAAGGAAACGGGCCCGACCCTGCCGGCAACACCTCAAGCATCTTGTGCAGTTGCGCGGGAGACATCACCAGATAGTTGATCTGGTAAAGCGGGATCGCGACGTGAATCTCGTTCCAGGGTATGGCCGTGGCCACGAGCCCCCCGGTCCAGAGCACCCGCAGGATGCAGGAGAATCCGTAGAAGTTTTCCACGCCGAGGGTGCAGATCTGGCGCGCTCCGTCAGGTGCGCGCACGCCCATCCACTTCGCGAACTGCCGCGTGCGGATCATGTCGTGGCTCAATGCGATGGCTTTGGGAGTGCCCGTTGTCCCCGACGACGTCACGAACACGCAGTTCATCGTGCCGTCCACGCACGAAGGCACGGGTTCTGCGGGCGCACCGGCGGACGGTTTGCGCCACCACGTGCTGTCCACCAAGGTGCTGCCGGCAGGAGCGTTGGCGGCGTTCGCGGCATCCATTAAGTACTTCTTGATTGCGACTTTGCCAACGCCCTCGAGGATGGTGCGCGACATCACCGAGGCGGTGCCGATCCGGTTGAGCGCGAGCGTCAATGCGAGATGCCCGAACGTGTCGGAAACCGCGACGCCGGCGGCATCGCGCGGCGCGAGGCCCATACCCAGAAAACGTGTGGCCAGAGAATCGATAATGCGGTTCAACTGGCTGTAGGTGAACGTCTCGCCAAAATGCAGCACTGCCGGCGCATCGGGGGTGAGCCGGGCGAAGTGGCGAATGGGGTCGGTAATGTTCATGGATGAATCCTATACAATCAAAGACGGTGAAATTTTCGATCCGGCCGACAAGCTACACGAGGGCCGGCTCGTGCGAAAGCCCAGTTTCCTCGACCTTAAAACTCCCAGGGCCCCGAATCTCCAATGCGCTGCAGAATTCTGAGTAACATATTTCACGCCGCTCTCAGGTGCGGTTCGAACACCCGACAGTCCCAGGCGCGCTTGGTACGTCAGACCCTGCTCAGTGCGGTGGCTGCGGTGCTGTTCTTTGTTCCCCTCAGTCCCGCGATCGGACAGACGTACCCCGATCGTCCGGTCAGGCTCGTCGTAGGCACAAATCCCGGTGGTGGTGCGGACATCGTTGCCCGTCTGCTGGCAGCGAGGATGCAGGATCAGATGGACAATCCGGTTGTCGTCGAGAACCGGCCGGGAGCAAGCGGCACCATTGCCGCGGTCTCGGTAAAGGGTGCTGCGCCGGACGGGCATACGCTGCTGTTCGCGTTTGCGGCGCAAATGGTGATGAATCCGCTTGTGCAGAAGGACATCGCCTACGATCCGCTGCGCGACTTCGAGCCGGTGTCGATGGTCGGAATCCTGCCGATGGTCCTCGTTGTCAACCCGGCGCTGCCGGTGCAATCGGTCGCGGAGCTGATTGCACATGCCAAAGCAAATCCGGGGAAGCTTAACTATGCCTCTGGTGCTTCCTCGTACTTCTTCGTGACCGAGGTATTCAAGGAGATGACCGGCACGGATATGCGCAACGTTCCGTTTACGGGCGGCGCGAAAGTGGTCGTCGCTGTGCTCGGAGGCACCGTCGATCTCGCCTTCGTCGATACCGCGCCGGCACTACCACAAATCAGGTCGGGGCGCCTCAGGGCGCTTGGCGTTACGACCGCGCGGCGATTGGCCTCGCTCCCGGACGTGCCGGCCGTTGCCGAAACAGTGCCAGGCTATGAGTTCGTTCTTTGGACAGCTATCTTTGCGCCGGCACGCACGCCGAAGGATGTCCTGGCGAAGTTGCAGCACGAAATTGTGCGTGCCGTTGACGCGCCCGCGATGAGGGAGAAAATGATGGCCGTCGGCATCGTTCCGCAAACTGGGACCCCGAAGGAACTGTGGGACACGGTTAGCAGGTATACAGAGCTCGTCAAGAAGACTGCGCTGTCGACGGGAAACATGGTCAAACAGCAATAGTTGCCACATTCGTGACTCGAGGGCTCGCGACCTTACCTGAGGCTGCGCCAGCGCTCCAGCCAGCAGCAGCGGTGATCAAATTCTTGGATGACGACGATCTCCGGCCGCTCGCCGGGCGGGTACCTTTCGGCGTAGGAGCGTGCAACGGCTTCGCTCACGGTTCGATCCTTGCCGCCGAAATAGTGTCTCTGTGGCACCCGCCGTAAACGTTGCCATGCGTCGGCCGGATTGAGCGATCCGGAAAGCGGCGCCAGGCCATCCGCGCTCGTCCATGCACGGTGATCAAGCGGGGCTGCAACGGTGATCAGCCGCGCGATGTCGCCGCGTTCGGCGGCGACCAGCGCTGCGACCGCGCCGCCGCCGGAATAGCCCACCAGTTCCAAGCGCTGCGCGCCATAGCGCGCCATCAGCTGATCGATCGCCGCACTGGTTGCCTCGATCACCTCGGGCGCAAAGCGGTGGCTGGTCCAGTACTTCGCCTCGCAACCGCGCCGGTCCGGTCCGGCAACGTACTGGCAGGGCCGCGCAAGATATACCGCCGTGCCGGTCGCATCATGCAACGCCAGCCGCAGTGCCAGCGGGTCGAGCGGCGTGGGATCGAACGAAGGCGTTGCGGCATCGATCCATGCGAAGCCGTCGCCTTCAATGTAGATGGTCAGGGCCTCGCTTTGCGCCGGGCGAGGCGGCACAAATGCGGCGAGCACGAAGGCGCGCGTGTCGAGATTCAGGCGTTGCCAGCCCGCGTCGGCCGCTACGCGGGCCGAGGCCGCGCGCTTTTCATCCAGGTCGAGCCCGGCGCATGCCGAAAACAAAAGGCAGCAGAGGACAACGACTGCGGCCAGGCGGGAGTCCTTCAATTGCCTGCCGGATCAGGCACGCATCAGTCGAGCTTGGCCGCCTTGAGGCCATCGGCCAGTCCCGAAAGCGAAGCGCTCAGCACGACAGGTTGCTGGGGGTTTCCTGCCGCGAACCGGATTTCGAGCTGTTTTGCGCCCTTCAGCGACTTGAGGAAATCGGCACCGACCGCAACGGTGCCGATGCAACCTTCGCGAGGCAGGCAGGTCTCGAGCGTGAACGGGAACGGCTTGCCCTGGTCGAAGGTGCCGCTCGCACCGGCCGGCAGGTAGAGTCCCAGAGGAAGGAATGCGGTCAGGACGACGCCCCCCTTGGCCTCGTTGCGGCCCAGGCTCAGCTGCGCGACGCGCCGGTTGTCTCGCTTGGAGATGATCGCGTAGGTCAGGGCGCACGCCGTCTTGCCCTCGGCAATCGCCACGCACTGGAACACCCAGTCGCCGAACCGGTCGCCGACCTTGACCTGCGCGTGGGCGAGGGCTGGCAGGCACAACAGGCCGGCAATCGCGGTTCTTAGAAAAAAATCGGTCATCTTCAAAGCAAGCTCCGGAAGGTCTGGCAGTTCAGCGTGGCACCAAATCGCCCAACGCCTCGAGCAGTGGGCCGAGATACTTTTCATAGTGGCGCCATTTTTCCACCGACGTACTGTACATCGGCTGCCTGACCTGGGTGACACTGGCAGTGCGGACCTGGCGTTCGGTCTTGTGGAAATCAAGGCACGCGTCGTC
This sequence comes from Burkholderiales bacterium, assembly GCA_038211455.1. Classification (GTDB taxonomy): domain Bacteria; phylum Pseudomonadota; class Gammaproteobacteria; order Burkholderiales; family SG8-39; genus SZAS-79. The sequence continues at coordinate 2,653 of JBBQVP010000095.1, read as the reverse complement.
CCACTCCAGTTCGCAGTAGGCGAGCAGCGCGCGCGCCTGCCCCTGCTGGTCGGCGACCAGTTCCTCGTACTGGATGTCATAGAACGCGCCGGCGGGCAGCACCTTGCGCCAGTGTTCCATCAACTGCGCGTAGCTGCGGTAATAGCGCCCCATTTCCGCGAGGTCGTAACTCTGGTGCTGGCTCTTGTTGAATAGTCGCGTGTAGCCCGACAGGCAGGTGTCCAGCGGGTTGCGCATGACGTGGACAATTTTCGCCCGCGGCAACATCAGGTGGATGAGGCCGAGGTAATTGAAGTTGGCGGGCATCTTGTCGGTGACGCGCGGCGAATCCGGGGCACGCGCCTGCAGCCCGGCCACATAGCGCTCGCCCATGGCCTTGAGTTCTGTCTGGGGGATGCTTTGCAGGCTCGGCGGATACCCGACCGTCTCGCCGCCGCGCGGCATGCAGGCGATCTGCATGAGATCGGGGAGCTCGCCTGCGCCGTAGACGATCGGGTGGCTCGCAAGGATGGTCTCGGTGAGCGTCGTTCCGGAGCGCGGCATGCCGAGCACGAAAATGGGCACGTCCGAGCCGCATCCGGCGCCGCGCATCCGTTCGATGTACTCGGCACTGAAAAACGCCTGGATGTTGCGCGCGGTCAGTTCGTTGTCGTCCGCGCTGTAGGAAATGCGCTTGCGCTTGAGCCGGCACCCTTCCTGGTAGTGCCGGAAGGCCGGTTCGTACTGGCCGAGATCCTCGTAGCACTTGCCCAGCGCAAAGTGCAGCGGTAATGCTTTGCTCTCCGGCAGGATTTCGATGTCGGTGGCCTCGGCGACGAGCGCCGTCATGTTCTCGTCGCCTTCCCGGCATTTTTTCAGCTGCGCCAGCGCCAGTCGCGCGCCTAGATTGTGCTCGTCCTGCCCGAGGACGATCCTGAAGTCGGCCTCGGCCGCTTTCATGTCGCCGTTCTCCATCGCAAGGTGGCCACGTCCGAGGTAGGCGCTGTCCAGCCGGGGGTCGATTTCCAGCGCGCGCGCATAGGCCGCGTGCGCCTTCGCCGGATGCCCCGATTCACTGTAAATGCCGCCCAGCAGTGCCTGCACCTTGGCGTTTTCCGGCGCCATGCCCTGCGCGCGCCGCGCCATCTCCTCCGCGGCGGGCAGATCGCCCTGCTCCTGCAGCACATGGGCCAGGCCGAGGCACGGTTCGGGGTAGTCCGCCTTCAGCGCCATGGCACGCCTGAAGCCGAATTCGGCTTTCTCCAGCTGTTCAAGCGAGAGAAACGCGGTCGCGATGTTGCAATGTGCCTCGGCGTAGTCCGGATGCGCCTGCACGAGCGGCAGCAGCACCTTCAGGGCCTCTTCGGGCTGGTCGTTCTCGGCCAGCACGCTGCCCAGGTTGCTGGCCGACTCCGCATATCCCGGCGCGGCGGCAAGTACCCTGCGGTAGCAGTCGATCGCGCCCTGGAGGTCTTTGCTGTCGCGCAGGATGCTTCCCAGGTTGTTCAGGGCTGCGGGGAGGCCGGGGGAAATCGACAGGGCGCGTTCCTGGCAAGTGCGTGCCCGAACCAGGTCGCCCTTGTCGTACAGGGCGATACCCAGATTGCTGTGCGCTGTGGCAAGCCCCGGCGCGAGCGAGACGGCCGTCTCGCCGTGCGCGACGGCCTCGTCCAGGCGCTTCAGGAGGCGGCACATTTCCCCGAGGTTGGCACGGAACTGTGCCTCCATCGGCGCCAGCGCCACGGCATGTCCCACCAATTGCGCCGCAAGCTCGGTCTGGCCCGACTGGTGCGCGATCACGCCAAGCAGGTGGAGTGCCGGCGCGTGCCGGGGTGTGGCTTGCAGGATCTGGCGCAGCACCGCTTCGGCTTCCACCAACCGGCCAGCCTCGTAGTGCCGGAAGGCCAGGGCGAGCGTCGCGGGGTCTGAAAGCGGGGTGGATCCTGCGGTTCGGGCGGGGGGGCGGGTCATTTTTCTCAGGAGTGCGCGACTGAGAGTAATTATTAATATCGGTCGCTTGTGTGATGTTCTTTTGGAATATTTTTGATTATAAACGCCAGACATCTCTAGACTTCAGGGCAAGTTCGGGTACCATCGGGAAGCTAAATCAAAAATCGCGTTTTAGCCCGCGTGGCGAGTAAAGGAATGCAGTAGTCAGTGGCGCTAAAACTGGAGCTTCAAGGGGAAATATGAACAAGGCCTATCGCGTCGTCTGGAACGAAACCCAGAACTGTTTCATGGTCGTTGGCGAAAATGCCAGGGCCAAGGGCAAGCCCAAATCGACGCGCAAGGCGGTCGCCGCCGCGGTGTCGGCGCTGTTCATCGCTCCAGCCACGGCGTTGGCGATCGATGTCTCTACGGCCCTGACCACGACGCAGAACTACCTCACCACGGACAACGTGACGGTTACCAACGCGGGCAGCATCGTTGTCACCGCGAGCGACACGGCTGCGAACGTAGCAGGCCCCTACACGGGCACGTTCACCAACAACGGCACCATCAGCGCGGCACGTAGTGGCTATTCCGCCTCGGCCTATGGTGTCTATATCGGCGGTGATCTCGCGGGCAACCTGGCGAACACCGGCACGATTACAGCGATGGCCACGGCCACGGGTTCCAGGGCGTACGCGTATGGCGTGTACATCAGTGGCGACCTGAGCAGTACGCTGACCAA
>JBBQVP010000094.1:0-16214 GCA_038211455.1 Burkholderiales bacterium | reverse complement strand
TGGCGTCGACCACCGGGATGTGGCGCGGTGGAACCAGCTCGACAATCCCGGCCGCATCCAGGCCGGGCAGTTGCTGCGCGTCACGCCGCCCGAGTCCGAACCGCCGGTCAGGGTGGGTGCGGCGCGCGGTTCCGGCGCGGTCAGCGCTCGGCCTCTTGAAGCACGCGCAATCGAGTCCGGTTCGCCAGATTCCCAACGGACCGGCGGGACAAAAACGGAACCCAAGGCGCTGCGGTTGCCCTATTCGAGCGAGAACCTGGCCATGCTTCAGAAAGGTGATGCAGCGCAGGCTACTCCGCCCACGCCGGCGAAGGCAGGCGAGGCGAAGCCCGAGGCAGCGACGTCCGCGCAACCGGTTCCGCAGCCCACCGCAAAGCCCGCCGCTGAGCCGCGAGAAGAGGGCGCGATCGAGTTCGTCTGGCCGGCGCGCGGCAAGCTGCTGGCAGGATTCGCCGAGCCCTCGAGCAAGGGCCTGGACATCGGCGGAAAGCCCGGCGATCCCGTCGTGGCGGCCGCGCCCGGCCGGGTGATCTATGTTGGCAGCGGTATTCGCGGCTATGGCAAGCTGATCGTGATCAAGCATGACAACAATTTCAATAGCGTCTACGCGCACAACCGCGAGATCCTGGTCAAGCAGGATCAGTCGGTCGCGCGCGGCCAGAAAATTGCCGAACTCGGCGATACCGAGGCCGATGCGCCGAAGCTGCACTTCGAGATCCGCAAATCCGGCAAGCCCGTGGATCCGGTCAAGTACCTTCCTGCCGCGCCGCCGTCATGAGTTTGGGGCGGGACGATCCGCCCGCCGCCGCGGGATTTCTCGCGTGGCGCTGCCAGTGCCTCTAGTCGCGCGCGGGAACAGCGGGTTGGAGGCTGGTCCGCCCCTCGCGCAGCGCCTGGGCGAGGTCGAAGACCGCTGACGCGTAGAAAGAACTCCGGTTGTACCGGGTGATCACGTAGAAGTTTTCCAGCCCCGCGCGGAACTCGCTCGGCTTGTCTGGCGTCTGCAACTCGATCAGCGCCACCGGGGTTTCAGGATCGATTTCCGGTCCGGCGGGCCGCGCGATGCCGGCAGCGGCAAGCCGCGCGAGGCTGAACGATGGCTTGAGGCCGGCGGCGAGCAGCGGCGCAGTGTCGGCGGTGCTCGCGTCGACGGGAAACGCAATCGGCCCGCCCTTCACCCAGCCGTGGACACGCAGGAAATTCGCCACCGAGCCAATCGCGTCGATCGGACTGGTGCTCAGCCGCGGAACGCCGTCGCCATCGTAGTCCACGGCCCAGCGCCGGTAGCTTCCTGGCATGAACTGGGGGATGCCGATCGCGCCTGCGTAGGAACCGCGCACACCGAGCACGTCGAGATCGGAATCGCGCACGAACAGCAGGTAGGACTCGAGTTCGCCACGGAAGAATTCGGCGCGCGGCGGGTAGTCGAAGGCGAGCGTCGCCAGCGCGTCGATCACGCGCCACTTCCCCATGTTCTGTCCGTAGAACGTCTCGATGCCGATGATCGCCACGATGATTTCCTGCGGCACGCCATATTCCCGCTCGGCGCGGGCGAGCGATTCAGCGTGCTGTGCGAAGAAACGCAGGCCCTCCGCGATGTGGCGGTCGTTCAGGAAGATCGCGCGGTACCTCTCCCACGACCGTACCTTTGGCGAGAGTGGCGGACGGATCGCGCGGAGGATTTCGGGCTGGCGTTTGACCCGCTTGAACACGCGCACGAGCTCAGGCTCGGCGAAGCCATGCCGTTCCGTCATCTGGCGAATGAACTCGTGCACCTCCGGCCGGTCGCCGTAGTCGCTGCGCGCCTTGGCGCGCGATGGCGCGGCGCATGACCAGCTGGCCGTACCGGCCAGGAGAATGATGATGACGATGATGCGGGCGGGGTTCATGTCGGGTGGAAATTCCTTACTGCGCGCCTGAACGCCGAGATTTCGGATTCTGCATGGACGGCACCATAGCGCAGGGCCACGTAGCGTTCGGTCAGCGAAACGATCGCAGCTGCGAGCGCGGGGAAGCGTTTTGCAGCCCGTTCCGCAAAATCGCGCGGACCTTCGTGCGCGTTGCGGGGCAGGCCGGCGCGGGCCAGCTTGCGGCAGAACGCGAGCCAGGATTGCTGCACCGGGTCGGGACGCACCAGCCGTTTCAGCGACCAGGCGAGCAGGCCCATGATGATCACGCCGAGCGTCGAAACGAGCAGCGTGGCGAGGTCCCGCCAGTCCGCGTCGGTCAGTCCGATGCGCGATAGGAAATCGCGCTGACGCTCGGTGTTGTAGCCCAACACCCACAGGTTCCACTGGTTGGTGAGCGCCTCCCAGTTGTAGCGCAGCGGCTTGAGCCATGCAGCGTCCACCCGCATCAGGAAGGGCACCGGGTCGCCCGAGGGGACCGCTCCGGCAAGGCCTGATTCGAGGCGGCCCGGAACGGAGACTGCCGTCGGGTCGAGGCGTATCCAGCCGCGGTTTCCGACATAGACTTCCGCCCATGCATGCGCCTCGGCCTGGCGGACCGTGAGGTAACCGTCGCGCGGGTTGAAGTCGCCGCCCAGATAGCCGGTCACGACGCGCGCCGGTACGCCCGCCGCGCGCATCAGCACGACGAAGGCAGAGGCGAAATGCTCGCAGAAGCCGCGCTTTGTATCGAACAGAAACTCGTCCACACTGTCGCGGCCCAGGACTGGTGGCAGCAGCGTGTAGACGTAGCCCTGGGCGCGCAGCCACGTGATCGCATGGGTCATCATCGCTTCGTCGTCACGCCCGGCCTGGCGCCAGCTTGCGGCGAGGGCCAAGGTGCGGGGATTGAAGTCGCGTGGCAGGACCGTGGCCCGCGCAAGGCTGCCAGGCGTCTCCGGCGTGGTGCGTCGTGCCCCCACGATAGAACGCATCTCGTAGCGGATACGGCGCCGGACTTCCGTGTTCGAGAGGACCTGCCCGTCGTTTGACAGCCAGGAAGCCGGTGGCAGCGTTGCCGCCGTTTCCAGCGCGAAAAGCCAGTTCCGGTTGTGGGGTTCCAGCACAACGCTGTATTCGAACGTGTTCTCGCCGCCCTCCAGGTCGTCCATCGCGCGCAGTTTCCGCGGACCGGTGCGCCATGTGCGACCGTCGAAGTCCCACAGGACCGGCCCCCGCCAGTAGAGCTCGCGCGGACGCGGCACCTGCCCCGTGAACAGCACGCGGAACGCGGTCGCATCCGAGAGCGAGAGCTGGGACAGGCTGCCCGGTGCCATCGTGTCGGAAAGGCCGGAAATGCCAGAGTACGCGTCCTGCGGCATGCCCCACAGAGGCCCTTGCACGCGCGGAAACAGCAGGAATAGCACCAGGCTGATCGGCACCGCGTGTGCAAGCAGCAGGCCCGAGGTCCGCAGGCTGGCCGCCGCCTTGAGTTGCGGCGCGCTGAATGAAACCAGCGCACCTGTGATCGCCACCAGCGCGCCGCACATCACCAGCGCCGTGGGGATCGACTGAGTGTAGAGAAAATTGGTCAGGATCAGGAAATAGCACAGAAAAACCACCATCGTCGCGTCGCGGTGGGATCTCATCTCGAGAAGCTTCAGGCCCGCGAGCATCATCAGCAGTGCGATCCCCGCCGATCGGCCGAACAGCGTGCGGTATTCGATCGCCACGCCCGCCATGCCCAGCGCCGCGACCCCGATCAGCAGCCAGACCGAGGGCAGGCGCCGGTTGTCGATAGCGAGATAGGTGCGCCAGCCGAACAGGCAGATGGCAAACAGAGTCAGCCACCACGGCACGCGCTGCGCATGCGGCGCGATGACGAACACCAGGCAGCCGCAAAGCCAGCCGAGGTCGCGTCCGGTAATCGCGCGCAGTTCGGGCGCAAGTGGATGGGCCGCAGCGGCGCTCATGCGAGGGTCATTACCGGCAAGCGTGCCATTCAGAGTCCATGCAGCGCGAGGGCAGAGAGACACTCGGCACGATGAGATTCGCCATGGCCGGGCTGGATTTCGGCGCCCGGCAGGCGCAGGCCGTAGCGCAGTCCCTGCGCCTCGGCTGCAAGCACCCAACCGGTCAGCTGTGACAGTCTCGCTTCCGTATCCAGCGCCCCGGGCAACAGCGACCAGTCGAGCCACAGTTCGGCCGAGGCATCGCCGCTGAACTGTTTGGTGAGCATGGCTTCGCTGCGCGCCGCCGCCTTCCAAGCGACGTGGCGCGGCGAATCGGCGGGCTGGTAGTTGCGCAAACCGGAAAAATCATCGGTGCCCTGGACAGCGGCCACCCTCGTCCCCGCGGCCGTATCAGGGCTCGACAGGGGCAGAGCCGCGTTCTCGGGCCGCGGGTAGACAAGACAGCGGATCCCGGGCCGCACATGGCTCCACGCGCGGAACAGCCCCAGCGGATAGCGCGTCTCCAGCGTCACCCGGCCAAGAAGGAGCCAGCCCCGGCGCTCGGTCGGCACCGCAAGCACGATTCCTGCGGTTCCGGCGGCAGGCACATCGACCACCGTCTGTGCGCCCGAGGCATCGTGGCGAAACATGACGGCCGGGCGCTCCCAGTGCGCTGGATTCTCCGCGTACAGTCGGAACTGCGCTGCTTCACCTGCAAACACGGATTCGACCCGCCCCGCGGCTATCGTCAGGCGCGCAAGGTTGCGCACCGTGTGGACCATCCCGGCCACGCCCATTCCCGCCAGCAGGAAGGTAAGCATGAAGCCGAGCGACAGGACGTAGTTGATCGACCCGATCAGCATGATCAGCAGCGTGATGGCGAACATCACGCCCAGCCGCGTCGGCATGATGTAGACGCGCCGGTGGCCCAGCGTGATCGGCCCACGCTCGGGTTCCCCAGTTCCCGCGAACCAGCGCCGGGCAGCAAGCATTTTCAGCATCTAGTGGGTGGCTCCCGCGTAGCCCCATTTCCCTTTCCACGCCTGCAGCACCAGGTTCGGGTACTCGGGCTTTCCCAAGCTGCCGTTGTAGCGGCCGAGCGCGCGAAAATAGTCACCTTTTTCGATATCGAGATAGTGGCGCAGGATGACGCAGCCGTAACGTATGTTGAGGCGGGAGTGGAACAGGTTGTGCCCGGGTCGGCCGACCAGCTTCACCCAGAAGGGCATCACCTGCATGTAACCGCGAGCCCCGGCACTGGAAATTGCATACTTTCGGTAGCCGCTCTCCACCTCGATCAGGCCGAGGACCAGCTGGGGATCGAGTCCCGCGCGCAACGCCTCGTGGTGAACCGTCTTGAGCAGTTCGGTGCGTGCCCTGCGGTCCGGCATGCGCCGCGCGATCCGGGAAGACATCTCGTTGAGCCAGCGCCGCGCGTTCTCCGGATCGTCGAATGCGAGCAAGGGGACCGACCGGTCGCTGACAGCGGCCGACATCGCGGACACGACATTGGCTGCGAGCGGTTCGTAGATCTGTGCCCCGGCGTGCGCAGCAGTGCAACCCGCCAGGGAAAGGACGAGGGCTGCGAGCGCTCTCACGCAGACGAGAGCCTGGCCCTGATCGTTTCGGCGGCTTGTGCCTGCGGCAGCAGCGCCGGCTTCTCGTCACGCCGCCCCTTGTATTCGACCGTACCCGCCGCGAGACCCTTTTCAGACACTACGAGCCGGTGGGGCACGCCGAGCAGTTCCATGTCGGCGAACATCACGCCGGGACGTTCGTCCCGATCGTCGAGCAGCGCGTCGACACCGGCGTCTGCAAGCGCCGCGTAGAGCGCATCCGCCGCCTCCTTGACTGCGGCGCTTTTGTGGTAGCCGATCGGCACGACGCAGGCTTCGAAAGGCGCGATCGGCGCGGGAAATATTGCGCCGCGCGCGTCGTGGCTCTGTTCTATCGCGGCCGCGACGATCCGGGTTATGCCGATGCCGTAGCATCCCATTTCCATCGGGCGCGACTCGCCTTTTTCATCGAGAAATACTGCTTTCATGGCTTCGGAATATTTTGTCCGCAGCTGGAATATATGGCCGACCTCGATTCCGCGGCAAAGTTCCAGGCGCCCCTTGCCGTCCGGGCTCGGGTCACCGGACACCACGTTGCGGATATCGGCGACTGCCGCTGGTTCGGGCAGATCCCGCCCGAAATTCACGCCACGCAGGTGAAAGCCTTCCTCGTTGGCGCCACATACGAAGTCGGACAGGATGGCCACGGCGCGGTCGGCAACGATTCCGATCCCGTCAAGGCCGACCGGACCGATGTAGCCCGGGCGGCAACGCATGTGCGCGACAATCTCCGCTTCGGTTGCAAAGCGGAACGGATTCAGGCCGTCGATTTTGGCCGCTTTGATTTCGTTCAGCGAGTGGTCTCCGCGCAGTAGCAGAAGGAAGAACCGGCCGGCACTCATGACGGCGATCGCCTTGACCGTGAGCTTGAGCGGCAGGCCGAGCAGCCCGGCGACCTCTTCGCAGCTCGTCATGCCCGGCGTGGGGACCTTCTGCATCGGTTGAGAGGCGGCAAGGCGGGTGCCTTCGGGCGCGAGCGCCTCGGCGAGTTCCACGTTGGCGGCGAAATCCGAGTCCGGACAGAACGCGATCGCGTCCTCGCCCGAATCGGCCAGCACCTGGAATTCGTGCGAGCCGGTGCCGCCGATCGCGCCGGTGTCCGCCGCGACAGCGCGAAACGCAAGCCCGAGGCGAGTAAAGATCCGCGTGTACGTTTCGTACATGTTGCGATACTCGCGTTCCAGGTCTGCGTAGCTCGCGTGAAAGGAGTAGCCGTCCTTCATTACGAATTCGCGCCCGCGCATCACTCCGAAGCGCGGCCGCCGCTCGTCGCGGAACTTGGTCTGGATCTGGTACAGGTGCAGCGGCAGCTTGCGATAGCTCTTGAGTTCGCTGCGCGCGATGTCGGTGATCGCCTCTTCGGAGGTTGGCTGGATGACAAAATCACGCTCGTGGCGGTCCTTGAAGCGCAGCAACTCGGGGCCGTAGGCCTGCCAGCGCCCGGATTCCTGCCAGAGTTCCGCCGGCTGGACCACAGGCATCGAAAGTTCGACGGCCCCGGCGCGGTTCATCTCCTCGCGCACGATCTTTTCCACCTTGCGCACGACCCGCAACCCCAGAGGCATCCAGCTGTAGATCCCGCTGGCCGCGCGACGGATCAGGCCTGCGCGCAGCATCAGGCGGTGGCTGACGAGCTCGGCCTCCGAGGGGGCTTCCTTGAGCGTGGAGATCAGTGTGCGTGAAGATCGCATGGGTTCGGGAGGCTGCTCGCGGTGGTGTGGGGGACGGGTTGCCGAGCGACCTGCGCCTGCGGCGGTGGAGTCAGCTGTCTGACAGACGAATGGATTGCCTTTTATTCGCTGCGGAAATGTGAAAAAATCCAGCCAAGATTCTAACTGATGGCGGTGTCAGGATGCTCGATAAAGATGGGTACCGCCCCAATGTCGGCATCGTTCTGTGCAATACGCGCAACGAAGTGTTCTGGGGCAAGCGTGTCCACCAGCACTCGTGGCAGTTCCCGCAGGGCGGCATCAAGCACGGCGAGACCCCCGAACAGGCGATGTTCCGGGAACTGGAGGAGGAGACCGGGCTCAAGCCGGATCACGTGCGAATTCTCGGACGCACCAGGCAATGGCTGCGCTACGAAGTTCCGGACCAGTGGGTGAGGCGCGACTGGCGCGGTACGTATCGCGGGCAGAAGCAGATCTGGTTTCTGTTGCGCATGACGGCCCGGGATTGCGACGTCAAGCTGCGCGCCAACGAAAAGCCGGAGTTCGATGCATGGCGCTGGCACGATTACTGGATTCCGCTGGAGTCGGTGATCGAGTTCAAGCGGGACGTCTACCAGCAGGCGCTCACCGAATTGCACCGCTTCCTGTCGACCGACCATCGCGTCAGGCGGCGGCGCGACGAAGTCATCCCGCCCTGAGGCGTCATATAGGCGGGTTCAATCGGGCGCATTGTCAATTTCGATTTGATCTATGTCCAAGGTAGCCCTAACCTGTGGTTCGGTTCGCATCATCGCGCTTTATTGTTGCAACTCGAATCGTCATCGCAGGACCCCATACACCAGGAGGCACACATGCAGCTCAAGGGATCGAAGACCCACGACAATCTGAAGGCGGCGTTCGCCGGCGAGAGCCAGGCCAATCGCCGTTATCTCTATTTCGCAGCCAAGGCAGATGTGGAAGGCCAGAACGACGTTGCCGCCCTGTTCCGCTCGACCGCGGAAGGCGAGACCGGGCATGCGCACGGGCATCTGGAGTACATGGAAACCGTTGGCGACCCGGCGACTGACCTGCCGATTGGCGGCTCGCGAGCCAATCTGAAAGCAGCCGTGGCTGGTGAGACACACGAGTACACCGATATGTACCCGGGAATGGCGAAGCAGGCGCGCGATGAAGGCTTTACCGAGATCGCGGACTGGTTCGAGACATTGGCCAAGGCGGAGCGCTCGCACGCCAACCGCTTCCAGAAAGCGCTGGACGCACTGGTCGACTAAGACCCGCGTTCCGGGCGGCCCGCCAGCAGCGGCGCCGCTATCGCGCAAGCAGCGGGCGGTACCTTATGGTTCCGCCCGTTTTTCTTAAGCAAGCCTATTATCCGACCAGACGAGACACCAGCGTGCCGACAACCATGCCACAGATCGCTAGAGACTCGCTGCTTTCCCTTGAAGCATATTCGAAGCAGCGCAACGAATTCCGCGCGCGTGTGATCGCGCACAAGAAGGAGCGCACCGTGCACCTTGGCGAGCACGTGACGCTCATCTTCGAGGACGAACTCACGATCCGCTACCAGATCCAGGAGATGCTGCGCATCGAGCGCACTTTCGAGGAAAGCGGGATCCAGGACGAGCTTGACGTATACAACCCGCTGATTCCCGACGGCAGCAATTTCAAGGCGACGATGATGATCGAATACACCGACGTCGTGGAGCGGGCGAAAATGCTCGCCAGGATGAAAGGCATCGAAGACCGTGTCTGGATCCAGGCCGAGGGCTGCAAGCGGCTGTTCGCGCATGCGGACGAGGACCTCGAGCGCGAAAATGACACCAAGACCTCTGCGGTGCATTTCCTGCGCTTCCAGCTCGACGAGGAAACGCGCAAGTCGCTCAAGTACGGGGTTGCGCTTGGATTCGGCGTGGACCATCCGGCATACGAGGCGAGGCTTGATGCGGTCGACCCGAAGGTGCGGGCTTCACTGGTGGGCGACCTTTCTTGAAGTGGTTCACAGGTCTCGCGCTGGCGCTCCTGTGCTGCGGAGCTTTCGCCCAAGCCGACAACCCGTTCGATTCAGGTTACAAGCCACGGGAGCACGGCGTCGACGTGCCGGTGCGCGACGAGGCAGAATGGAAGGAGGGCGAACTGAAGTTGCCACCCTATCCGAAAGCAGACAATCTAATCGAGTTCGAAGTCCGGGGCGCTGGCAGTTTTCGTTTTTTCGTCGACGCAGAATCGATCGCGATCGGGGAGGACAACATCGTGCGCTACATCTCGGTCGCGCGCAGCCGCGCTGGAGTCGAGAGCGTGAGTTTCGACGGGCTGCGCTGCTCCACTGTCTCCCACCGGGTATATGCGACAGGGCGGCCGGCCGAAAAGGACTGGGCCGTGGCGCGGACCGGCGGATGGAAAAAGCTTTCACTCGGGGCGCCGGGGCGCCAGCATCTGGTCCTGCTGCGTGATTTCTTCTGCCCGTCAGGTTTCACGATCTCCTCGCGCAAGGAGGGCGTCAACGCATTGCAGCTGGGCAGCCACCCGGACGCGGCGAGCAACCATTCAAACTTTCGCCGCTAGGACAACTACCGTGCTGCGCGGGGCGCGTCAGCGCATCAGCACCAGATTGTCCCTGTGGATGAGTTCAGGCTCGTCCACATAGCCAAGGATCGATTCGATCTCGCTGGAGGATTTACGCATGATCCTGCGTGCCTCATCCGCCGAGTAGTTGACCAGGCCGCGCGCGATCTCGATACCGTCGGGCCCTGCAACCGACACCACGGCGCCACGGTCGAACTCACCCGAAACTGCGACGACCCCGATGGGAAGCAGGCTCCTTCCGCCCGTCGCCAGGGCGCGGACAGCGCCGGCATCGAGGCCGAGCCGGCCGCAGACGGTCAGGTGATCGGCCATCCACTGCTTGCGGGCGGCGAGCGCCATGGTCGAGGCAGTGAGCTGCGTGCCGATGCATTCGCCCGCAGCGAGACGGGTCAGCACGTCGGGCTCGTGGCCAGACGCGATCACGGTGTGCGCGCCGCTGCGTGCGGCGCGCTTTGCGGCGAGCACCTTGGTGAGCATGCCGCCCTTGGATAGCGCGCCGCCCGCGCCACCTGCGTAGGTCTCGAGCACAGGATCGCCCGCGACCGCATGCGGGATCAGGCTGGCCGCGGGTACGCGTCGCGGGTCGGCGGCGAACAGCCCGCGCTGGTCCGTGAGGATGACGAGCACATCGGCCTCTACGAGGTTGGTCACCAGCGAGCCCAGCGTATCGTTGTCGCCAAACTTTATTTCGTCCGTGACGACCGTGTCGTTTTCGTTGATCACCGGGATCACGCCAAGGTCGAGGAGCGTCCGCAGGGTCGAGCGTGCGTTCAAGTAGCGCTGCCGGTCGGCCAGGTCCGAGTGCGTCAGCAGCACCTGCGCGGTCGAAATACCGTGCTCGCGAAAGCAGGTTTCGTAGCACTGCACGAGGCCCATCTGGCCGACTGCCGCCGCTGCCTGAAGTTCGTGCACGGCGCTCGGACGGCGCGTCCATCCCAGCCGCAGCATGCCTTCGGCGATTGCACCGGAGGAAACCAGGATGACCTGCTTTCCAGCGCTGCGAAGTGAAGCGATCTGCGTGGTCCAGCGCGCGATCGCTGCCTGGTCGAGGCCGCGGCCTTCGTCGGTTACCAGGCTGGAACCTACCTTGACGACAACCCGTTTTGCTGTGGCAACGACGCTGGTCGCGACAGCCAAGCCGCTCACGCCTTGTCCTCCGAGACAGGAACCTCGGCGATGAATTTTGCCACCCTCCGGCAGACCTCCATGCAGCCCTCGCCGCTGATCGCGCTGACCTTGAACCATGGCCCCTTCCAGCGCATCGATTTCACGAATTTCGCGATCCGTGCGTCATGCGCCGGGTCGAGATCGATCTTGTTGAAGACCAGCCAGCGCGGCTTGTCGAACAGCGTCTTTTCGTACTTCTTCAGTTCCTTCACGATCGCCTTTGCATCCTTGACGGGATCGGCGCCTTCGTCCAAGGGCGCAATATCGACGATATGCAGCAGCAACCGCGTGCGTGACAGGTGGCGCAGGAACTGGTGGCCCAGTCCGGCGCCCTCGGCCGCGCCCTCGATCAGGCCGGGGATGTCGGCAATGACGAAGCTCGAGGACATCCCGACGCGCACGACGCCCAGCTGGGGGCTGAGGGTGGTGAAAGGGTAGTCCGCCACCTTGGGCCGCGCGCTCGATACGGCGCGAATGAAGGTCGACTTTCCCGCGTTCGGCAGGCCGAGCAGGCCGACATCGGCCAGCACGCGCAGTTCCAGCTGGAGTTCGCGTTCCTCGCCTGGCGTGCCGCGCGTGAACTGGCGCGGCGCGCGGTTTATGCTTGACTTGAAATGCAGGTTGCCGAGGCCGCCTTCGCCGCCCTTGGCGAGCAGCGCGCGGTCGCCGTGCGAGGCAAGGTCTGCGAGCAGTTCGCCCGATTCACGCTCGCGGATCAGCGTCCCGACCGGCATGCGCAACTCGATATCCTCTGCGCCCTTGCCGTACTGGTCGCGGTTGCGGCCGTTTTCACCTCCCTTGGCGCGGTGCTGTCGCGCGAAACGGTAGTCGATCAGCGTGTTGATGTTGCGGTCGGCAACCGCCCAGATGCTGCCGCCGCGTCCGCCATCACCGCCGCTCGGCCCGCCGCGAGGCACGAATTTTTCGCGGCGAAACGCGGCAACGCCGTTGCCGCCTTTGCCTGCGTAAACCTGGATGCGCGCTTCGTCTATGAACTTCATCGGGGTCCCAGAAACAAAAAAGCCCTATCAGGCTGATAGGGCTTTTTCTCAGTCAAGCAGCGGTTCCGCTAGGCGGCCACCACGCTGACCATGTGCTTGCCCTTTTCGCCCTTGATCGCAAAAACTACCTTGCCGGTGATTTTCGCGAAAAGCGTGTGATCCTTGCCCATGCCGACGTTGCTTCCCGGATGTACGCGGGTGCCGCGCTGGCGGATGATGATGCTGCCGGCGGGGATTAACTCGCCGCCGAAGGCTTTCACACCGAGGCGCTTGGCCTGGGAATCGCGGCCGTTCCTTGAACTGCCGCCTGCTTTCTTATGTGCCATGAACTGCTCCTGTTTGGGGGTGCGGGGGGCTGTTCCCCCCTGCGTCTCCTACGCGCCGACGATGTCGTCGATGCGTACTTCGGTGAACGACTGGCGATGACCCTGCGACTTCTTATAGTGCTTGCGCCGGCGCATCTTGAAGATGTGCACTTTGTCGCTGCGGCCGTGCGAGACGACTGTTGCCTTGACGGTCGCTCCAGACACGAAAGGCGCGCCCACTTTGACCGAATCGCCCTCGCCAACCGCGAGTACCTGCTCGAACTGGACGGCCGCGCCGACTTCCGCAGTAAGCAACTCAACCTTGAGTTTCTCGCCACTGATTACCCGGTACTGCTTGCCGCCGGTCTTGATCACTGCATACATGATGTTTCCTTTTCGCCGCTCGCCGTTGCTAAATGCTACGGTGCACTATTTCAGTTACCTGCACACAGGCGAGGGGGTCCCGCAGATTTGCTGCGGTTTCCACAAGCCGGGCCTGAAGAGCCTTCAATTTTAACGGATTTTCTGGTCTGGAGTCAAAGCAAAGAAAAATGTGTTGTGCTAACCTCCGTCTCCGCGAATCGGTCTTCGAGCGGCGAACGGATTTTCGGGATTTCCTTAATTATTTTAAGCACCTAGCGCCCCCAGTCAAAAGCCTTGGCCCTGCCCCCCATCCTTGATTTCGTCGCCGGCGACATGCAGCGCGTTGATGCGCTGATACGTAGGCGCCTCGAATCCGACGTCGTTCTGATCCGCCAGGTTGCCGAATATATCGTCGCGGGAGGGGGTAAGCGCCTGCGTCCGGCGCTGCACCTGATGGCGTCGGCCGCCGCCGGTTACACGGGGGAGGCGCGGCTGGAACTGGCTGCGGTGATCGAGTTCATCCATACCGCCACGCTGCTGCACGACGATGTGGTGGACGAATCCGAACTGCGTCGCGGCAGGCAGACCGCGAATGCCGCGTTCGGCAATGCCGCGAGCGTGCTGGTCGGCGATTTCCTCTACTCGCGCGCCTTCCAGATGATGGTGACGGTCGACAACATGCGTGTCATGGAGGTGATGGCCGAGGCCACGAATACGATAGCGGAGGGCGAGGTGCTGCAGTTGCTCAACATCCGTAATCCCGCAGTCGACGAGGCACGTTACCTAGAGGTCATTCACCGCAAGACGGCGAAGCTCTTCGAGGCCGCCACGCGACTCGCCGGCGTGATGGCGGGGGTGTCGCCCGCGCTTGAGCAGGGTCTGGCCGACTACGGGACCCGAATCGGGACGGCGTTTCAACTGATCGACGACGTACTCGACTACAGTGGTGATGCCGCGACGATCGGCAAGAACGTCGGGGACGACCTGGCCGAGGGCAAGCCTACGCTGCCGCTGATCCATGCGATGCGTACCGGCAGCCCGGCGCAGGCTGCAGTCATACGAGAAGCAATCGAGCACGGCGGGCGCGAAGCGTTCTGCGAAGTTGTTGCCGCGATCAAGGCAACCGGCGCGCTCGAATACGCCCGCGAGGCGGCACGCCGCGAGGCCGATGCGGCCTGCGCCGCGATTCGCGCGCTGCCCGAGTCGCCGGCAAAGGCTGCGCTGATCGCTCTTGCGGACTATTCCGTGGTGCGCGACACCTGAGCGTTCCCGGGAAACGGGGCGGGGGCGAGCAGCACATTCCGATTCTCTGCTAAAATCCGCCGCCTTTCGTGGCTTGCATTCATCCCGTCGTATCTGCAGCGGGCCGCGCAATCGGGGTGTAGCTCAGCCTGGTAGAGTACTGCGTTCGGGACGCAGGAGTCGGAGGTTCAAATCCTCTCACCCCGACCATTCATTTGAAGCGGATCCCATCCGTTATAGGAAGCGACTGCAAATCGCTTCGACCCATTCAACCCGCCTTTTGCGTCAAGTGTTCCATTCCCCTAGGGGCGGGCTCTAACGAGTGACCATCTGCGTGCTTTTCGGCCGCATGCCTGAAGCAAGTGTTCGGTACCGAACCGACCGCATGCGCCACGCTGCATAAGCTTTGCATTGGCTGGCCGGCTCATCGAATCCAATCCGGCGCCGCAGGCTTGTCACATCCAGTTGATTCGTTAGGCCCGGTGAAATTAATCACATCCCATGTTCGCGGACAGGCACCCGATATTTGCATGTATCCATACAGGCAGGGCGCGGCGGATTTCCGTCGCCGGCCGGTATCGTTGCGGCATCGCCCAGAGCCTGGCATGTGGTCGGAGGGTCGGGATCGTATGGCGACATGACACCGAGCTGAGCGGGGTTCCGGCTCGAAGGGGTCCTGGACTCGGCGCACCCGAGACGGTGCACGCGTCCCCAACGTTGGAAATCCGGTCGGAGAGCACGCCGTGACTCCCGTACTGAACGCTCTTGCCGCAGCGATTATGCTTGCCTTTGCGGCAAGCCAGGTCCAGGCAAATGGCACGGATCCGTCCGTCGTGGCGGGGCAGGCAAGCTTCTCCACCGTGGGTAAATCGCTAGTCATCACCAACAGCCCCGGGGCAATAATCAACTGGCAGGGTTTCTCGGTGGGTGCGAATGAAACCACGCGCTTCCTCCAGCAAAGCGTAGTCTCGAGCGTCCTCAATCGCGTTATCGGTTCCGATCCTTCAGTCATCCTCGGCACGCTCACCTCGAACGGCCGTGTCTTCCTGATCAATCCGAGCGGTATCCTGGTCGGGCAGGGCGCGCGAATTGATGTGGCGGGGCTGGTGGCCTCGACTCTCAACCTGAGCAACCCGGATTTTCTCGCGGGCCGGCTCATTTTCGCGCCGAATCCGCTTGCCGGCGGCGTGGCAAACCAGGGCAGCATCACCACGCCTTCGGGTGGCAGCGTCTACCTGGTCGGATCGAACGTCAGCAACAGCGGCATCATCAACAGCCCGCAGGGCGACGTGATACTTGCTGCCGGCCAGTCGGTGAAGATTTTCGACACCAGCACACCGGGGGTGAGGGTTGAGCTCACGGCAAGCGACAACGCGGCCGTCAACCTGGGCCAGATTCTTGCGCAAAGCGGGCAAGTCGGAATTTACGGCGCGGCGTTGCGAAACGCGGGCATCATCGACGCCAACCAAGTGGTGCGCGACGTAAGCGGAAGAATTGTACTGCGAGCGAAGCAGGACGTGACCCTCGACGCCGACAGCCGCATCAGCGCCAGCGGCGAGCAGGGCGGTGCGATAACGGTTCAGTCTGAAGCGGGCACCACGCTGGTCTCCGGCATGATCGAGGCCAAAGGAATGGGCGCGGTGGCAAGCAAAGGCGGCACCGTCCAACTGCTGGGAAACCGCGTCGGATTGTTTGCGGCGAGCGTCGACGTGTCCGGCACATCGGGCGGCGGCACCGTCCTGGTCGGCGGTGACTATCAAGGCATGAACCCTTCAGTCCGGAACGCTTCGGCGACCTATGTCAGCAGTGACACGATCCTCAAGGCCGACGCCATTACCAGTGGTGATGGCGGCAAGGTGGTCGTATGGGCGGATGATGTCACCAGGTTCCTTGGCAGCATCAGCGCGCGCGGCGGCGTGAATTCCGGCGACGGCGGGCTGGTCGAAGTCTCAGGGAAGCACTACCTGGATTTCCGGGGCATGGCGGATACCCGTGCATCAATGGGGCGAGCCGGTACCTTGCTCCTCGACCCGGACGAAATCCAGATTATCAATGGCGCCGGAGGGGCGGTCCTGTTTATGAACTGCACGGGTGGCGGTGACTGTACGACGCCTTCCGGGACCGGCCCCTACAATGACACGGCAGCGGCGTATTTTTCTCCCGCTTTTACCGTCGGGATCCTGCCTGACAACTCGATCAATCAGCAACTGGCTTTTGGCAATGTCACGGTCAAGACGTCGCTTGACGGCATCCGCATTTCAAACGTCAATGGCGCAGTCGACATTGGTCCGGTCACAGGGACAACGGATGCTGTTCCTGGCGCTGTCCCCGGATCGAACGCCAATACGCTGACGCTGGATTCCGCTACTTATATTTCGTGGGATGCAGCCTGGTCGTACAAGAATCTCGGACAACTCAGCCTGCTTGCG
>JBBQVP010000093.1:0-16214 GCA_038211455.1 Burkholderiales bacterium | reverse complement strand
CGTTGCCCGGGTTTGATTTCCACTGTCCGACCATGAGCTTGCCACTGGCATTCAACACAACGCTCGCGACGGTTCCCGATGGCGGCGGATATCTCCATGTGGATGCGGAAAAGAAACGGGAATGGCAACAGCGGTTGGGCGGCAAGACCAGACCGAGGGTCGGTCTAGCCTGGTCAGGTCTGGTGCGCAGGGCCATCGACCTGAATCCCGCCAAGAAGCGCGATATTCCGCTGCGCCTCCTTGCGCCGTTGCTGTCGCTTCCGCTGGAATTTCATTCCCTTCAAAAAGTGGTCCGTCCGGAGGATGCAGAAGTCCTGGCGGGATTTTCCCAGATCCGCCAGCACCAGGATGAACTGGCGGATTTCTCGGATACCGCGGCACTGATCGAGGAGTTGGATCTGGTAGTCACGATCGACACGTCGGTCGCCCACCTTGCCGGCGCACTCGGCAAACCGGTCTGGATTGCCTTGCCGTATGCCACTGACTATCGCTGGACCGCGGAGGGGACCCGCACTCCCTGGTATCACACCGCAACGCTTTTTCGCCAGGCCACGATCGGCGACTGGTCGGGGGTCATTGCGGATATTGTGCGCGGCTTGCAAACGACGCTTGTACCGGGATGAATGGCGTTGAGTGAGGACAATTTTTCCCGGGAAGACGGCAGCCGGGGTGGCGTCGAATCCGCGCTTGCCGGAGATCACCGGACTGCTCGGTCGCCATCTTGCGATCAAGTCACCGATCCGGCCGCGCGTGCAAAGCGTCGGCAAGATCGCAAAGGTCGCAAAGGTCGCAATCATCGCGCCCTATCTTGCAAATTGGTAACATCCGCCTACGTGCACGGCGATCAAGCATAAGAGTTTTCTTTGCCGGTCCGGATTGGACGCGCGGCTGTTCCGGGAATAGGGCTCTCAATCCAGCCTGAAAAGCAATACAAACTAATGAGAGACTTTTTGAATGAAAAGCAAGTTTCTGGCCGTCTTCCTTATTTGTGCTCTTGTGTCACCTGTCGCTGTGCAGGCGCAATCCAGTGTAGTGATCAGCGGGCTTTTCTATACCAATCTCGAGAACATAAAAATCGGTTCGCCTGGAGCAGCGCGCATCGCGGCCCGGACGAACACGTCGGAAACGCGCATCTCCGACAGTGGCTCGCGAATCCTGTTCCTCGTGAAGGAGGAACTTGGTGACGGGCTGTCGGCGATCGGCAGGCTTGATGTCCGCTTCAACGTTTCCTCAGGTGCTGCAAGCGCCAACGGCAACACGCATGTAGGCTTGTCAAGCAAGTCGCTCGGCCGCTTCATCGTCGGCCGCCAGGACATCCACTATTTTCACCGCGAAAGCAACCTGAACGTGCTGGCCGGCGACCTGCGCGCCGACAGCATCTCCCTGATCGCGTTCGCGGGGGCCGGCGCCCAGTCGATTGCAGTCACGTCGCGACTGGCGCAGGTCATGCAGTACACCTCGCCTAATTTCGGTGGATTCACGATGAGCGCGGCTTACGCGACCAACGGTAACGACAATGCGCAGGCTGATTCGACCAGCGCGGCTCGCAAAGGGAATTCCTGGAACCTGAACCCGAACTTCAAGGGTTCTAACTTCCAGGTTGGCTGGAGTTATTGGACGTCTAAGAACGACGGCGGCGGGGCGACGATCGCCTCGGGCGACCAGAAGTCCAACCGCCTGTACGGCTCGTTTAACGTTGCCGGGTTCAAGCTGGGCCTGGCCTGG
Source organism: Burkholderiales bacterium (assembly GCA_038211455.1). Classification (GTDB taxonomy): domain Bacteria; phylum Pseudomonadota; class Gammaproteobacteria; order Burkholderiales; family SG8-39; genus SZAS-79. Next base: position 14,489 of record JBBQVP010000093.1, on the reverse strand, counting down.
GACAAGTCTACGATCACCGCGACCACGGGAATCGGTGACCTGAGCGAGCGGACAGCCTGGTCGTTGCCGGTGTCATACACGATGGGGCCACATGGCTTTCATGCGCACTACACCAAGGCCGGCGACGACAGGAAGACGGCTGCCCAGGACGGCGCGAAGATGATCGCCATGTCCTACCAGTACGCGCTGTCCAAGCGCACCTCGGTGGGCCTGACCTACGCAAAGATCACCAACGATGCGGGGGCCGGGTACAACTTCTATACGGGAACCACCCCTACCCTTGGAAACTCGGGAATTTCCGCAGCCGCCGCGTCCGGCGAAGATCCCCGTCTGTTCGCGGCAACCGTACGCCACGCGTTCTAAGCTGCGTCTCGGTCGGTGACCTGCCCTCTATAGGCCGTACCATTTTAAGCTTGTCCCGGGATGAATGGCGTTGAGTGAGGACAATTCTTCGCAGGAAGACGGCAGCTGGGGTGGCGTCGAATCCGCGCTGCTGCGTGACGCCGTCGCCAGAACGATCGCGAGTCCGGAGTCCGTTCATTGCTGGCATCGCGTTGGTGAGCGGTACGCAGCCTCGGGCGACGCGCTGGAGCGCAGCGGCGCAGTGGAGGAACTCCGCGCGCAATTGCCGCAGACCGGTCTTGCCGGGTTTTATCTGGCCTCGTTTCTGGCCTGGGTAACCAACGAGGCGGGTCCTATCGCCGACGCGGCGCGGCTGGCCCTGCATTTTGAGCCTTTGGATCCGGACCGCCTTTCCGCGTTTGCATGTCACGAATGGCTGCGCTGGATGCCGGGCCAGGGAAATCGCGCAGCCTTTGTAGAAGGGATGAAAAACGCGCGCTTACCGGAGATCACCGGACTGCTCGGCCGCCATCTTGCGAGCAAGTCATCGATCCGGCCGTGCGTGCGAAGCGTCGGCAAGATCGGAAAGGTCGCAATCATCGCGCCGTACCTTGCAAATTGGTGGCATCCCCCTACGCGCATGGCGATCGAGCATGCGAATTTGCTTTGCCAGTCCGGATTGGATGCGCGTGTCTTCTCTTGCCAGGAACTCAAGGTGCCGGACGGGAAAATGCTGCTCTCAAATATCAGCGAGGTCGGGCTCGACCCGCTCGACGTCGGCTCCTTGCGGGGGCGCCTGGACGCACGCTCGGCGCTCCTGGTGTTGGACGAGCGCTTTTCGGTGATGCGGCGGTGGATCAACATGCTGGGGGCGGTTGCCGAGTGGGACCCCGATCTGATCCTGTTCGTGGGCCTCTATTCCCCGTTGCTCACGCCGCTATCTGCCCTCCGCCCCGTGGTGGGCCTGTCGGTGAACTCCGTGCCGCCGATTGCCCCGGTGGATGTCTGGCTGACCGCGGATGCCGAGCAGGCCGGGAAACTTAATGAATCGTGGGCGCCGGCGCATCGCGGCGCCTGGGGCTGGAATCACCCGTTCCGCGTTCCTTTTGGGTCACCCGTAACGCCGGTAGCCCGAACCTCCCTGGGCATTCCGGACAACGCAATCGCACTGGTCAGCGTCGGTTTTCGGCTTCAGAGCGAAATCCGGGGAGGGTGGGCCGAGCGCATGCTGCAGGTCTTGGCGGCGCATCCGGCCGCCATCTTGCTACTGATCGGAGGGACCGGGCAGATTCCGCCAGCGCTGGAAGGCGCCCCGGCGGGCCGGATTCTGGCTTTGCCGAGTCGCGAGAACGTTCGCGAGGTCATTGCATCCTGCGACATATTCGTCAATCCGCCGCGGCTTGGCGGCGGGTTCAGCGTTGCAGACGCGATGGCCGAGGGCGTCCCCGTGTTGACACATGCCGATTCGGATGGCGGGAGTAAGGTCGGGGCGGCAGCGGTCGCGGATGACGATGCGTATTTCCGCCGCCTGATTGCGCTGATCGCTGAACCCTCACTGCGCCGGGAGGCGGGCGAGTCCATGCTCGAGCGCTTCCGCGAGACGCTCGATCTCGAAAGGTCAGGTCCCAGCCTGCTGGCTGCGTGTGAACTGGCGCGGCAGCGATTCGTTCAGCGAACGGCTGCTACCCGATAGCTAGAGCTGCCGGGATTCGCTTTTGCGGCGACGTTGCCTAGTCGCTCGGTTGAAACGAAGCCGGGACGCCCAGTGCGGTCGAGTTTTCCGGCACGTCGGCGATCACCACGGCGCCTGCGCCAATGACCGCGTTGTCGCCCACCAGTAGTCGTTCACGAAGCGTTGCGCCGATCGCGACCGTCACGCCGCGACCGAGGGTCGAGAGCCCACCAAGATTGCATCCAGGTTGAAGGCGGGAATAGGCACCCACACGGGTGTCGTGGCCTACCGTGACGCCGCGATTGACGAACACATGCTCCGCCAGCCGGACTCCTGGTCCGATCACGCTCCTGGCGCCCACAAAAACGCCCTCGCTCAATTGCGCGAGTGGGGAAACATAGGCTGCGGGGTGCACCAGCGTATGAAAGTGCAGACCGAAGCGTTCACGCAGTTCAGTGGCAAGCGCCGCCCGGGCCGGTGCGGTCGGGCCGAGCAGGTAGAGTTCTCCCGGTGCTGGCTGAAACTCCTCCAGCCGCTCTATCGAAGGAGGGGTGCAAATTCCCTCCAGCGCGGTAAGCCGCTCGGCGACGGAGATGTCGCGCTCCTGCATACGTTCCGGCAGATGGACAACGACCTTCCCGAGGGCAAGGCCGTTGGCGAGCGCGCAATCGAATATATCCGAGAGGATATTGCTGACGCCAAAGATGACCAGACGCGGCTGGATGTTTTCGTTCATGCGCGCATTCTGCATCGATGGCCTTGACTCTACTGGCGCCCCCGACACGAATCGAACGTGAGACCTACCCCTTAGGAGGGGGTCGCTATATCGACTGAGCTACGGGGGCGGGGGTGGGCATTTTAGCCGATGGCGCGCGGCGAGCTGAGCGATGCTCCGCGGCGCGTGCGGCTCGGCTATCATGGCGCCGTCAATGATTCAAAACCTTCTCCGCGGCGTCCTGCGGGCCTCGCATCCATGATCCGAAACGTTTTGGCCGGTCTCGTCCTGGCGTTCTCGCTGAGCGCGCCATGTAGCGCGCAGAGCTGGGCCTGGGACGATGGAACCGTTCCTTTTGTGGTCTCGCCGGAGGAGATCGTGGACCGGATGCTGCGCATTGCGGATATCGGGCCGGGAGACTACGTGATCGACCTGGGTTCGGGCGACGGGCGGATCGTGATCGGCGCGGCGAAGCGCGGCGCGCGCGCGCTGGGGATCGACATCGACCCCAGCCTCGTCGACAAGGGTCGCGAAAATGCGCGTCTCGCGGGGGTTTCCGACACGACCGAATTCGTGGCAAAAGACCTGTTCGAGACTGACCTGCGCGCGGCGTCCGTGATCACGATGTATCTGCTTCCCGAAGTCAACCTCAAGCTGCGGCCGCGCCTGCTGGCGCTCAGGCCCGGGACGCGCGTGGTGTCGCACGACTGGGACATGGGCGAATGGGAGCCGGACGAAACCATCGAACTGCGCACGCCGGAAAAGCCGGTTGGTCTTGGCGGCAAGTCCCGCGTCTTTCTCTGGGTCGTACCGGCCGACCTGCAGGGCCGGTGGACATGGACGCTCCCGCAGCACGGCGACGCGTGGAGCTTCGACATTGCCCAGGCGTTCCAGGCGGTGAAAGTGGATGCAAAGGCGGGATCCCAGGACCTGCATGTGCGCGCCACGCGCCTGCGCGGGCGCGAAATCAAGATGCTGGTCACTGGTCTGGTCGGCGGTTCAGCGTGGAACCATCTTTTCAGGGGCACCATCGAGGGAGACAGGATTACCGGTGAAGTCCTGGTGTCCAACGGTGACCAGCAACGTACGCTTGCATGGACCGCGAGCAGAAAAAAATGAGCGCCGCCGGTCCGCGCCAGCTGCTGTCGGTATTCGATGGCGTGTTCCTGATGGCTGGCATGGTCATCGGCGTTGGAATCTTCAAGGCACCGTCGATCGTGGCAGGCAGCGTGGGTTCCGGCGCCGAGTTCCTGCTGGTGTGGCTCGCCGGCGGGCTGATATCCCTTGCGGGGGCGCTCGTCTATGCCGAATTGTCTGCGCGTCATCCAGATACCGGAGGCGAGTACGCGTTCCTGTCGCGTGGACTGGGTCGCGGCACCGGATTCCTGTTCGCCTGGTCGCGTATCACGGTCATTCAGACCGGAGCGATTGCCGCCGTATCGTTCGTGTTCGGAGACTACGCCTCGCAGATCGTCCCGCTCGGCCCGAACGGTGCCGCGATCTACGCCGGAGCCGGTGTGATTGCCCTGACCGTGCTCAACCTGGTCGGAACGCTGCAGAGCAAGCGCCTGCAGAAGCTGATGCAGGTCGCGCTGTTTGCCGGCCTGCTGCTGGTCGCGTTGGGCGGCATTGCGGTTCACAACCCTGTGCCCGTCGCGGCCGCGCCGGCGTCGCCAGGCGGAGCCTACGGGCTGGCGATGATCTTTGTGCTGCTGACCTACGGCGGGTGGAACGAGGCGGCGTACCTCGGCGGGGAGGTGCGAGATCCGGCGCGCAATATGAGGCGAATACTCGTCGGCGGGATCGTGGTCGTGACGGCGCTCTACATGCTCGTCAATCTCGGCTACCTGGCGGCGCTGGGGCTGCAGGGCATGAAGGACTCGAAGGCGGTTGCCGCGGACGTCATGCGGCTGGTTGCCGGAGAAAAGGGCGCGCTCATCCTCGCTTTCATCGTGTGCGTTTCCGCGCTTACGACCATGAACGCGGCGATCTTCACGGGGGCGCGCGCTAGCTACGCGTTCGGGCGCGATTTCGCGCTGTTTGCCGGACTGGGACGCTGGCGTGAAGCGGGAAGCACGCCCGCCACGGCGCTGATCTGGCAGGGTGTCGTCTCGCTGCTGCTGATTGCGTGCAGTGCGTTTACGCCGGACGGCTTTTCGGCGATGGTGGCGTACACCTCACCGGTGTTCTGGACGTTCTTCCTCCTCACCGGGGCGAGCCTTTTCGTATTCCGTGCGCGCGACGCGGGCAAGCCGCGTCCCGCGTTCCTGGTGCCGGGCTATCCGTTCGTTCCGCTGGCGTTCTGCGCGAGTTGCGCCTACATGCTTTACTCGAGCATCGATTTTGTCCGTGGGCCTTACGGCCCAAGTTTCGGCGTGGCGGTGCTCGGCGGCATTGTCGTGATGGCGGCGGGCCTGCCAATGTATTTCCTTGCTGGCCGCCGTGCCTGATGCACGCGTGACTCACTCAACCCGATGAGCGTCCCATGAAAAACATTCTCTTCCTGCTTTCCCTGCTGATCGTGTTGGTGACCCCGCCGGCAATCGCGCAGGATTTCGCGCGTGAGCAGCGCTGGGTCGACGAGGTCGTTCCAGCGCTGGTCGTAGGCGAACCCGTCTGGCTGGCCGGCCCGGCGCAGCGCAAGTTCCTCGGGCTGTACACCGAGGCCAAGGACGCAAAGGTCGCCGTGCTGCTTGTGCACGGCATCGGCGTGCATCCGGATTTCGGGATTATCGGAGCTTTGCGGGTGGGCCTTGCCGACGCGGGATACACAACGCTCGCAATCCAGATGCCGGTGCAGAAATCGGACGCCGGTAGCAAGGACTACTTTCCGGTGGTGTTTCCGGATGCCGTCGCACGGATACGCGCTGCGGCGCAATGGCTGAGGGGGCGAGGTGCCGGACGCATCGTGCTGTTGTCGCACAGCATGGGATCGTGGATGAGCAACGTGTATTACGAGGAAACATCCGATTCGCCATTCGTCGCCTGGATCTGCATGGGCCTGACGGGCGGGTATGGAAAGATGGGTAACGTGAAAGTCCCGGTGCTGGATGTCTACGGCGAGAACGACCTGCCAGTTGTCCTGCGTGCCGACTGGCGGCGCAAGCTGACCATCGGCGGGATAGACGGTTCGCGCCAGGTGCGGATCGAGGGCGCGGACCACCACTATTCGGGCAAGGAAAAAGCCCTGCTCTCTGCCATCGACGCGTTCCTGCGAGAGCGGGTCGCCAGATGACGCTGACCGAACTGCGCTACATCGTCGCGGTGGCGCGCGAGCGGCATTTCGGGCACGCGGCCGAGTCGTGCTTCGTATCCCAGCCGACGCTCTCGGTTGCGATCAAGAAACTCGAGGAGGAGCTGGGGGTCATCCTGTTCGAGCGCGGGCCGGGCGAAGTTTCGGTAACTCCCACCGGCGAGCAGATCGTCGCGCAGGCGCAGCGCGTACTGCTGGAGGCATCGCAGATCCGCGAGATCGCGCAGGCCGGCGGCGACCCGCTGTCCGGCACGCTGAGGCTGGGCGCGATCTATACGATCTGCCCCTACCTCCTGCCCAAGCTGATCCCGATCCTGCGTCGCACTGCGCCGGCAATGCAGCTCATGATCCAGGAGAACTTCACCCACAAGCTCGCCGAATTCCTGAAGCAGGGGGAAGTCGACGTGATCATCATTGCGCTGCCATTCGCCGAGACCGGAATCGTCACCCAGCCGGTCTACGACGAGCCGTTCCTCGTTGCCATGCCGCAAGGCCATCCGTGGGAAAAGCGCAAGCACATCGGCGCGGCGGAACTCACGCGGGAGAGCCTGCTCCTGCTCGGTGCGGGCCATTGCTTTCGCGACCAGGTGCTCGAATTCTGCTCCTCGGTGCATCGCTCTGGCAGCGGGCTGCAACGCTCCCTGGAAGGTGGATCGCTCGAAACGATCCGCCAGATGGTGGCAAGCGGGGTGGGCCTTACGGTCCTTCCCAGCACCTCGGTGGGTGCCGGGGAAAGCCACAACGACCTCATCCGCGTCCGGCCCTTCAGCAAGCCGGTGCCGCAGCGCCGCGTCGCGCTCGCCTGGAGAAAGAGCTTCCCGCGGCCTGAGGCAATCGAAGCCCTGCGCCAGGCGATCATCGAATGCGATTTGCCGCAGGTGAAAAAGCTCGCGTGAGCGCGCCATCCGACTGGGTCGTGCGCTGGGCCCACCTGATCGCTGCAGGAGGCACGGTGCTTGATCTGGCGTGTGGCCAGGGGCGGCACGCGGTCTACCTTGCCGATCGTGGCCATGCCGTCCTAGCGTGCGACCGCGATCCGCTGGCCATGGCGTCGATGGCTGGGGTGCCGGGCATCGAAACGGCGCTGGCAGACCTTGAGAACGCCAGTCCCTGGCCGTTTTCCGGAAAGCGGTTTGCGGCCATCGTGGTCACGAACTACCTGCACCGGCCGTTGTTTCCCCGTTTGGTCGAGGCGCTGGCGCCAGGCGGGGTGCTCATTTATGAAACATTCGCGTTGGGGAACGAGTTGTTCGGAAAACCGTCCAACCCGGCATTCCTGCTCAATCCGGACGAGTTGCTTGAGGCATTCCGACCCGAGCTGTCGGTCGTCGCGTTCGAGCAGGGCGAGACGGCACGGCCGAAGCCGGCGATCGTGCAGCGGTTGTGTGCCGTTCGCGGCACGGTTCCGGGAAGTGCGTTGAACCCGCGTGCGCAATATCTGGATACATCTGCCTGAACCCGAGGGCGTTCGGATCGGTTAAAATCTCAGGTTAATCAAACCCTTTGGAGGGGGCGGCTATGATCACGGGAAGCCTGGTTGCAATTGCGACGCCCATGCAGGATGACGGCCAGCTTGATCTGGCACGCTTTCGCAGCCTCATCGACTTCCATGTCAATGAAGGCACGGACGCGATCGTCGTGGTCGGGACCACGGGCGAGTCGCCCACGGTCGATTTCGACGAGCACAAGGAACTGATCAAGGTTGCCGTCGATCATTCCGCAGGCCGCATACCGGTGATCGCCGGGACCGGGGGAAATTCCACGGCCGAGGCGATCGAACTGACCGAGTCGGCGAAGAAGGCCGGAGCGTCGGCCTGTCTTTCGGTGGTGCCGTACTACAACAAGCCGACGCAGGAAGGCATGTACCGCCATTTTCGCAAGATCGCGGAGTCGGTGGACATCCCGCAGATCCTGTACAACGTGCCCGGCCGCACAGTCGCGGATCTGGCCAACGACACGACAATCCGTTTGTCGGCGCTGCCCGGGGTCGTCGGCATCAAAGACGCGACTGCGAACATGGAGCGCGCCGCCGACCTCCTCAAGCGCGCGCCGAAGGACTTCGCGATTTACAGCGGGGAGGATGGCGCGGCGCTCGCCCTGATCCTCCTTGGCGGGCACGGCGTCATCTCGGTGACGGCCAACGTCGCACCGCGCCTGATGCACGAGATGTGCGCGGCGGCGCTCAAGGGTGACCTTGCGACGGCGCGCGGAATCAACCTGCGCCTCCTTTCGCTTCATCAGAAACTTTTCGTCGAAGCCAATCCGATTCCGGTCAAGTGGGCCCTCCAGCAGATGGGGCTTATTGGCGCTGGAATCCGGCTGCCGATGACGCCGCTGACGGAGTGTTTCCACGACACCGTTCGCGAGGCGTTGCACGAAGCCGGAATCGTGGTTTCCGGGGCTGCTGCCGGCCTGCGGGTCGTAGAGGGGCGTGGATGATTTTTTTCGTGAAGCCAATTTGTTGTGCGAGCCCGCGCTTTGCGGGAGTTTCGGCGCTGGCCGTCGTGCTTGCCACGGTACTTGCACTGGGTGGATGCGGCACGGCGCAGGAATTCATCGAGGGCGGTAGCAAGAAGATCGACTACAAGTCGGCGGGGCAGTTGCCATCGCTCGACATACCCCCCGACCTGACCGCGCCGACCCGCGACAACCGCTATGTGGTTCCCGAAGTGAAGGGTGGAACCACGCTGTCCTCGTATCAGGCGGACCGCAATGCGCAGCCGCAGTCGGGCGCAACGGGCGTGCTCCCGTCGGTGGAGGCGATGCACATCGAGCGATCTGGCACGCAACGCTGGCTGGTCGTGAACGATACGCCCGATCACCTGTGGCCCTTGGTCAAGGAGTTCTGGCAGGAGAACGGTTTCCTGCTCGAAACCGAGAATCCCGAGACCGGCCTGATGGAGACGGACTGGGCCGAGAACCGCGCCAAGATCCCGCAGGACATGATCCGCAACTTCATCGGCAAGATGGTCGACCAGTTGTACTCCACTGCGGAGCGGGACAAATTCCGCACCCGGCTCGAACGCGGCACAGGCAAGGGATTGACAGAGATCTACATCAGCCATCGCGGCATGATGGAAATCTACACGACCGAGGCCCGCGCGCAGACGACCTGGCAGCCCCGGCCGCCCGATCCCGACCTCGAGGCGGAGTTTTTGCGCCGCCTGATGGTCCGCCTCGGTGCCAAGGAAGAGCGCGCCAAGGAGTTGATCGCGTCTGCGCCGCAGACCTCGCGCGCTTCGCTGACGCGACAGTCCGACGGCGTCGACAGGCTTGAAGTGCTCGAGCCGTTCGATCGCGCGTGGCGCCGGGTCGGACTGGCTCTCGACCGGGTCGGGTTCACGGTCGAGGACCGCGACCGGCAGAAGGGGCTGTACTTCGTGCGCTATGCCGACCCCGAAAAGGACATGGCGAAGGCGGATGCCGAGAAGCCGGGCCTGCTCTCCAAGCTCGCTTTCTGGAAGAGCAGCGGCAGCACGAAGGTTACGGCCGAGCAGTATCGCGTCCTGGTCATGCAGGGGGGCGAGAAGAGCCAGGTCCAGGTGCTCGGCAAGGATGGATCGGCGGACCGCTCGCAGACCGCGCGGCGCATTCTTTCTCTGCTGCATGAACAGTTGAAGTAAGAGAGGATCGACTCCCTTACGGGATGGCAGGATGAGGTGCGTTGCGCCCGATTGATGCGCTGCCCCGCGGCCTGCCGGATGATCCTTTACTCGTTGTCTACGTGATCCGCTTCGCCTTCCGCACGTGATCCGCTTTGCTTCCCTGGGTAGCGGCAGCAAGGGCAACTGCCTTGTGGCGGAAGTCGGTGGGTCGCGACTGTTGCTCGACTGCGGGCTGGGCAAGCGCGAGACCGGGCGCCGCCTGGCGCGACTGGGACTCGCGCCCTCCGACATTGCCGGGATCATCGTCACGCACGAGCATGATGACCACGTCGGGGGCGTGTTCGCGTTCGCTGCGCAACATGGCCTTACCGTATGGATTACGCATGGGACTTGGCGCGCGGCGCTTGAATCAGGCAAGGGAGGAGAGGGCTCCGGCGTGGATGTCAATCTCGTCGATGGACGAACGGCATTCTCCGTAGGTGACATCCTGGTCCAGCCGTTCACCGTGCCGCATGACGCGCGCGAACCGGTTCAATATGTGGTTTCGGACGGCGCGCTTCGCGTCGGCGTGCTCACCGACATCGGGGTCTCGACGCCGCACGTAGAGTCTGTACTGTCCGGCTGCGATGCGCTGGTGCTCGAATGCAACCATGACCTGGACATGCTCGCTGCAAGCGGGTATCCGAAATGGTTGCAGGAGCGGATTTCAGGGCCGTTCGGCCATCTGGACAACGGGCAATCGCGCGACCTTCTGTCGCGTCTCGATCGGTCGCGCTTAAGGCACGTGATAGGCGCACACCTGTCGCAGCAGAACAACAGCCCGGAACTCGCGCGGCGCGCGCTCGCGGACGCGCTCGGCTGCGAGGAATCCTGGATTGGGATCGCAACGCAGGATGAAGGCTTCGACTGGCGAGAGCTAAAATAAAAAAACGGCAGGTTCGCGAGAACCTGCCGTTCTTCAGAGCGAAGACGGACTATTTCTTCATTGCTTCCGTCGCGCCGGCTTTTGCGCCAGCGGCGGCGCCAGCGGCGGCGCCAGCAGCACTACCTTCTTTTGCACCGGCAGCGGCACCGGCAGCAGCGCCAGCGGCAGCACCTTTAGCCGCCTCCGCGGCAGCGTCCTTGGCGGCGTCTGCAGCGACCTCAGCAGGCTTCGCGCCGGCATCTGCGGGCGCAGAGGCCGCATCCGCGGCGGGCGCGGGAGCCGGAGCGGCGGGCGCTTCGACTTTCGGCGCCGGCGCAGGCGCCGGCTTGGGTTGTTCTTTTTCGCCGCAGGCGGCGAGGGCGACCGCCGCCATTGCGGCGAGCAGCAGTGACTTATTCATGAGGGTTCCTTTAAGGTATTGGAGTCAATTACAGAATTCAGCCCGCATCGTGCGAGCCGGGTCGCTATTTTAGACTAAATTCCTTTCATTACCCTGTCGTGCGTTCAGGTGGAGCTCAAAGCCCGGAGGTGGTTCCCGAAACGGCTGGAAACGAGGCGTTCCAGATTTCCTGGAAACGCGAGCGCATGACAAGGGCCTCGCTTTCGTCGTTGATGCCGGCCGCCCCGCGGAAGAACCGCGCGACAGGCCGGCGCACGTAGTGATTCCGGTCGAGCAGGGCGAAACTGTCCTGAAGTTCGCGGATCTCCTCTCCCGTACGGTGGATCTGAATCGCGTGCGAATACAGGGACAGCAGGTTCATCATGCGGGGACAGGTGCGGACCAGGGGGTCCGGGTCGTGCACCGCGATATACAGGCGCGCAGTCCGGCTCGCGGTCAGAAAGGCACGCAACGCCTCCACCCTTTCAGGCGAATTCAGCCTGAATACAGACAGGTCAGAATCGAAAATCCGCAATTCGCGCCCGTGCTGCGCCAGCAACCGGTCGACCGCAGCCTGAAATTCCGCGTTGGTGTTGAAGCGGGAATACTCGGTCTGCGTTGAGTCCTGGGCTGCTTTTCCCGGGTTTTCTTCCTGAGTCATTGGTGGCGCTCTAGTTTCAGATATCCATGCCTGTACCAGCCGAAGACTAAGTCCACATCCAGTTCGCGCACAAGCCGGTGACCGTCAATGCTGCGATTGTCGGCAAACTCGAGAAGCGCTTTGTGCGCAGCCGGCCCGCATGAAACAGGAACGCCGTTGAGATAGAATTTCGTGCCACCCGCCAGCAGGCGCGAGCCGGGAGAGAGGCGGACGGCATCGCGCGCAAGCCGCGCGACAAACGCCGCCCGCGTGAGCGGGCGCGAAGGCAGAGGGAACACCGCGTTCCGGTTGGGCTCGGAGAGGTGGCGGCCGAGGAAGGCCGTAACATCCGACCGGTTCCAGCGGATGCGGTCGAGCTGTGCCGCAGCGTAGTCGATCATCTGCGTGTCGATGCGAGCCGGGTGACGCAGTGGCCGCCGTCCCGCATCCGAATAGGTCCGATCCGTAAAGCCGCGTTCGTGCAGGTAGTCCAGAAATGCGGTCGACAGTTCGACCCCACCCGGGGCGCGAAAGCCGATCGAGTAGGTCTGGCAGGTGCCGATCGCGGTGCCCTCGTGGCCCCACCCGGGAGGAACATAAAGCATGTCGCCGGGATCGAGCGTCATCTCCTCGGACCAGCGAAAATCCGCGATGAGCTTGAGCGGCGCGTCCGGCACGAGCGCGAATCCACGCCGCTGCGGGGGCATCAGACGCCAGCGGCGCCGTCCCGGCCCCTGGAGCAGAAACACGTCATAGGAGTCCGCGTGCGGGCCTACGCCGCCGCCATCGACGGCATAACTCACCATCACGTCGTCCAGGCGTGCCCATGGTACGAAGGAAAAACGCTGCAGCAGCGCGTCGGCTCCGGGCGATCGGAAGTTCACGCCGTTCACCAGCAGCGTCCAGCTGCGCGCAGGAAGTGCGGATAAATCGCGTTGTGAGAAGGGCCCGTGCCACACGCGCCATTTCGACCGCCCGGAACTGCGCTGGATCAGGCGACTTTCCACATCATCGAGCCCCGCCAGTGAAAAAAGCGCCCGGCGATCGAGTACGCCGGAGAAACCAGGCACCGCCCGCCGCACCAGCAGCGGGTGTTTCTGCCAGTAGTCTCGAAGAAAGGTACCGGCGCTCAGTCCTCCGAGCGGAGGGGGGATCAAAGGCATGCTGGATTATAGCGGTGACGGAATCGTGCCCTTCGTGTGGCAGCGTGCGCGGAGTTTGCTTTAGAATCCGCCGGAACCGGCCTCCACGATGCTGCACACGGGACAAAACGCACCACTATTTACTCTGCCCGACGCAGACATGCAGACTGTCAGCCTGTCCTCGTACAAGGGCCGGAAGAATGTCGTGCTCTACTTCTATCCGCGTGACGGAACGCCGGGCTGTACTATGGAGGCGATCGATTTCTCCGACCACGAGGACCAGTTCGAAAGATATGATTGCGTCATTCTCGGCGTATCGCGGGACGACTGCATGGTGCACGCCGCCTTCCGCGACAAACACGGGCTTTCGGTCAACCTACTGTCTGATTTCGATGGCGATGTCTGCAGGAAGTATGGCGTCCTGCAGGAGAAGGAGGCCGAGGGTATCAAGCGCTTGTTCCTTGTGAGGTCGACTTTCGTGATCGACAAGAAGGGCGTGATCCGCCACGCGCGCTACGGCGTCAATCCACGCGGCCACGCTGCCGAAGTATTCGAAGCCGTACGCAAGCTCAAGCCATGACGCGCGTCGATTGAAACTCGAAGTCGCACCCGATACGGTGGTTTCACTGGACCTTGTCCTGCACGACGCGCAGGGGGAACTGATTCACGCGTCCGATTCGCCTGTCACCTACCTGCACGGGGGGTACGGCGGCCTGTTCGAAGCGCTGGAACGTGCGCTCGAAGGCAAGCGCGCCGGGCAGAGCGTGCAGGTACAGCTTGAGCCCGACGAGGCCTTCGGTGACTACGACGCCGACTTTGTGCGCGTCGAAGCGCGTAGCCGATATGGAGATGGCCTCGAGACCGGCATGGAGGTCGAGGACGCGTTCGACGGGGAAGAGCCCCGAATGTACGTCGTTACCGACATCGCGGACGACAAGGTCGTGCTCGACGGGAATCATCCGCTTGCGGGGATTGCGCTGCGCTTCTCGTGCACGGTCGTATCGTTGCGTCCGGCCACAGGGGCCGAAATCGAGCGCGGCGGCCTGCTGCCGAGTGACGACGGCAGGAACGAAGAAGACGACGACGAGGACGGGAACCTGGGCGCACGCTAGGCTGCGTGGGCGGCCTTTTCCGCTCGCGCGACAGTTCCACTGCGTGAAATCACGCGGGATATGGCCTATGATTGGTTCCAACAAGATCCCGACGGACGGCATCACCCAGAGGAGGAGTTCCGTATGAAGGATGTGCTCTCGTACGGAATCGGCACGCTGTTTGCATTTTCGCTGATTCTGTTCATCGTATTCATCTTCATCAAGGACATCACGCAGAAGAAGCACGGCGTTCTGCGCAACTACCCGGTCATCGGGCGGCTGCGTTACTTCTTCGAGGAACTGGGCGAGTATTTCCGCCAGTATTTCTTTGCCGGCGACCGCGATGAAATGCCGTTCAACCGTTCGACCCGCGGCTGGGTCTATCGACTTGCGAAGAACGAAGGGGGGATGATCGGTTTCGGTTCGACCTACGACCTCCACCTGCCGGGCGCGCTGATTTTCGTCAACCATCCGTTCCCGGTCCTGGAAGAGGAGCGCCTGCCCACGCCTTCGCTGATCCTCGGGGAGAACTATTGCAAGGAGCCCTTCGAAGCCAAGTCGCTGGTCAACGTCAGCGGGATGAGCTTCGGCGCCATTTCCGAGCCTGCCGTGCGTGCGCTGTCGCGCGGCGCCGCGGTGGCAGGCTGCTGGATGGATACGGGGGAAGGGGGGCTGTCGCCCTATCACCTCGAGGGTGGTTGCGACGTCATCATGCAGATCGGCAC
>JBBQVP010000092.1:0-16301 GCA_038211455.1 Burkholderiales bacterium | reverse complement strand
ATGCACCGCATGGCCGATTTCATGCGCGTGCCCAACCTCACCAACCTGCAGGGATGGGAGCACGGCACCCCGGGCGCGTTGCTGCTGCCGGCGGTTGTCGCGCGGAACATGGCGAAGCTCGGCTGGACCAAGCCGAAGATGCGCGAATTTTTCTGGGCGCAATCGCAGATCCCGATGGCGGAACTGCGCCGCGCGGGCGGGCCCGCATGGATCGAGATGGACGCGAGCAGCGTGACCCGCGCGAGCGTTGCGCTCGATCCCTGGCCGATCACGACGAAGCCGGAAAACTTCGTCATCGTCGTGGCCGGCGGCGGGCACCCGACCAACAGCTTCTGGCTGCAGGGCTACAGCCCGCGCGTGACCGGGCGCGAAGTGCGCCTGCCCGAGGACTTCGAGCGCCTGCTGGCCCAGGCCGACCGTGACCTGGGCTGCGGCGCGGATGCCTGCCTGATCTGAGGTGAGGCGCAAGGCCTCCGCCAGCCGTCCACTCCTGGGCCTCGCCGTCATCGGGCTGGGTGCTTCCCTGCCGCCGCTCGACCTGGCGGTGAACGTCGCGTTTCCGGCGATCACCGCCGCATTCGCGCTGGACACGCCGGGGATTCGCTGGGTGGTGGCCGCCTACCTCGTGAGCTATGCGAGTCTGATGCTCGCGTTCGGCAGCCTCGGTGACGTCATAGGCTACCGGCGGGTCTTCCGCGCCGGGCTCGTGCTCGGCGCGGCGGCCTTCGTGCTGTGCGGGCTGGCGCCGGATTACGGCTGGCTGCTGGCTGCGCGCATGGTGCAGGGCGTCGCCGCGGCGCTGCTGCTGAGTTGCGCGCCGGCGCTCGCCACCTCGCTGTTCGACGAGAGCCGCCGCATCTGGGTGCTCGGCGCCTATTCGAGCATGGCCGCTGCTGCCGGCGTGGTCGCGCCGCTGCTGGGCGGGGCCAGCATCGCGCTGCTCGGCTGGTCGGGCGTGTTCTGGTTTCGCGTGCCGATCGCCTTGCTGACCCTGCTGTTGCTGCCGGCCCTGCAGGATGCGCCGCACGCCGCGCATCCGGCAGGGCCGCGCCGGTTCGACGCCATCAACAGCATTGCTTGGTGCGGGCATCGCGATGCTGTTGATGGCCCCGATGCTGGTGCAGGTGTCGACAGGAGCTTGGGCTGCGCCTGCGGCGGTGGTGGCCGCAGTGCTCCTGTTCGTCGTGTTCATGCGCCACCAGCAGCGCGCGGCGCAGGCCTTCCTGCCTCCCGCGACGTTGCGCGATCCCGGTTTCTTGCTGCTCAACCTCGTCAGCGGCGCGGTGCACTTCTGCGGCTTCACGGTCCCGCTGCTTGTGCCCTATTACCTGACGCGGATCTCGGGCTACGGGCCGGTGGACGCCGGCGGCGTGCTCACCGCATGGCCGCTGGGCATGCTGGCGGGTTCCGCGCTCGGCGCCCCGGCGGCGCGCGCACTCGGACGTGGGCGCGCCGCGCTGCTCGGGGGAGGCATGCTTGTCGCCGGCCTGGTCGCAATCGGGCTGTGGCCCGCCGCGCTCGCGCCGCTGCCCATGCTCCCGGGGCTGTTCCTGCACGGGGCGGGTATCGGACTGTTCCATGTCGCCTACACCGACATGGTGATCGCGGCCCTGCCACGCCACGACCGCGGCGTGGCGGGCAGCCTCACGATCCTCACACGCACCGTGGGCATCATGGTCGGCGCGGCGGGCCTGAGCGCGGCGCTGCAATTTTTCGAGGCGCGGCAGGCAATGGCAGGGCTCGCCGCGCCGGAAGCGTTCCTCGCGGCATTCCAGTCGGTTTTTCGCGCTGCCGCGGCCGGTTTCGCGGTACTGCTTTTTCTCAGCGCCCTGCGTCGCCGGGTGTGGAGCGATGCGCCGGGCGACTGATCAGCGCGTCTTCGCGCGGATGTCCTCGAGCACCGGCCGCAGGTAATCGAGGAAGGCCTCGGGGTTCTCGCTCATCGGGAAGTGGCCCAGCCCCTTCATGATCGTGACCTTCGCGCCCTTGATGCGCGCCGCCGCCGCCTCGGTGTCCTTCGGCGAGGCGGAGTAGTCGTACTCGCCGGTGAGCATGTAGAGGGGGCACACGCCGGTGTCGATCGCGCCGATGCGAGCGCGGATGTCGCCTTCGACCTGGTAGAAAAAAAGGTCCCCCGTGAACACGCCCGGCCCGCCCTGCATGTAGTGCCAGACGGTTTCCCAGCGATGCGCCTCCGGGCTGAGCGGCGACATCAGGCCATAGGCGACCGCGCCGCAGGCCTGCCCGCCATGCACTTCGGCGTGGTTGAGCCATGCCGATTCGTAGTAGCGCTCGACGTAAGCCGCCGACTGCAGGCCGATCAGGGCGCGCAGTTCGGTGGCGTGTTCCAGCGCCAGGTTGAGGACGATGCGCCCGCCGATCGAGCAGCCCATCACGACGGGGCGCGCAAGCCCGAGTTCGCTCGCCACGCGCATGATCTGCTGCGTATAGCTTTCGGTTGTGAGGCGGTAGTCGTCTTTCTCCCAGCCCTCGGGCGGCGAGGACTTGCCGTGCCAGGGCATGTCGAACGCAACCACACGGTAGTGGCGCGTGATCTCGGGGTCGTTCAGCACTGCGCGGAACTGGCGGCTGTCGGACCCCGCGGTATGCAGGCAGATCAGCGGGATGCCCTGTCCGGCCTCCTCGAAGTACAGGCGGTGCGGCTTGCCCTCGAGTTCGATGTGCGCGTAGCGGCCGGTGACGGCTTCGATTCGTGCGCTCATGGCTCGACCGCAGCCGCGAGCCTGCGCGGGGAGGCCAGCACCAGCTTGAGGTAAAGCAGGTAGGCCATCAGCACGCGCTGGTCCCCCTCGAACACGACATCGCCCCGGCGCAGCAAGGCAAAGAAATCATGCCAGCCGGGCGCGGGCACCTCCTGCCAGAACTTTTCCCAGCAGTCGGCCTTGGCGCGGATCGCGAAGCGCCAGGCGCGCATCACGAACGGGCCCTTTGCAACCGGCTCGATGCGCCCCGCGCGCACGGTGAGCAGGTATTGCTGCTCGCCGACCTCGACCATGAAGGTTTCGTTCATGTCGCGGCCCCAGCGCACGATGGTGGGGTCGTTGTTTACCAGTTCGGGGATGCGTTCGATCATGGGTCGCTCCTTCTCTATGTGAATCCGGTATCTATGGCCTGTCGAAGCCGAGCGCCGCCGCGCGCTCGAGGCAGCGCTGGTGCCGTCCATCGACCCGATTCGCAAACCATTCGGTGGTGAGCTTGCGCTTGATCTTCGGCCCGTGCAGGTCGATCTGCGGCAGGACCGCGCGCGGCAGCGGCTTGCGCTCCATCCGCTCGGCCAGCGCGAAAACGCGTTCGTAAAGCGTGCTTTTCCCGAACGCCTGGCGCTCGCCCAGTTCGAGAGCGTCGCGAATGTCGTCCTGTCCCAGGGCCAGCGTTTTTCCGATCGCGCGCACCGCGCGCTCGGTGCTGCCGGGCGCCGAATCCGAAATCGCGCCATGCAGGATCAGGTCACCGTCGAGCTCCAGCGGAATGCCCGAGGCGAGGCTCACGGCATTCTGGAACGCGGCGTTCCGGCTGGCGTAGCGCCCGGCATTGAAGTCGGCGAATCGATACAGGGCCCTGTCGTAGTCGGCCGGGTAATCGAGCAGGTGTGCGATGCCGAAGTACAGCCCGCCGCGCCGGGTAAACACCTCGCGCCGGATCGAACCGGATACCGGGTAGGGATAGCCGCGCGCCTTCGCGTGGCGTTCGGCGAAGGCGATACCCACCTGCATCGCGCCTCCCGTGCGCACCGGGTTGAGGCCGGCGAACAGGCGTTGTCCCAGCGGCACTTCGCTGATGAGGTCCTCGAAGATTTCGCTCAAGTCCCTTTCAGTCTTTGCGGCATCGATGCGTTCGCCGTAGCTCTTGCCGTTGGGGGACGAAATCTTCAATGCGATGCGCACCGCAAACGCGGGGATGCCCATGCGCTTCGCGCGGTTGTCGATTTCATCCCAGGAAATCTTCGCCAACTGCGGCACGGCAGGATCCGCGCGGAATCCCGATTCCTGCTCGCTGATGGCAAGCACCGCGCAGGTGTTTGCGGCTGTCGGCGCGATCTCCAGCGCGGCGAAGGCAGCGTATATGTCCACGGCCCAGGCGTGTTTGTCCCGCAGCGTCTCTGGCAGAAGCTTGCCGATCTTCGCCTGCACGTCGGCAGGGCGTGCAGGCAGCGTGTCGGGCAGGCGCTCCTCGCTGGCGCAGCCGGCGAGCATGGCGATGGCAATCGAGGCCAGCCGGCCAGGCAGGGAAGAATACGAGGGGGCGGGAACCGAGAGCGCCAAGTGCAGGGCCGGCTAGACGCCCAGGTACCGGTGCCACACGCCGTGGTCGGCATCCAGTTCGGCGGAGGTTCCCTGCCACGCCACGCGCCCGCGCTCAAGGATGGTGTGGCGGTCGGCGAGACGTATCAGCCGCTCGACATACTTGTCGACCACCAGGATCGTCTGCCCGGCGGCGCGCAGCGCCGCGAGGCAGCGCCAGATCTCCTCGCGGATGAGCGGCGCAAGCCCCTCGGTGGCTTC
Organism: Burkholderiales bacterium; assembly: GCA_038211455.1. Classification (GTDB taxonomy): domain Bacteria; phylum Pseudomonadota; class Gammaproteobacteria; order Burkholderiales; family SG8-39; genus SZAS-79. Next base: position 11,778 of record JBBQVP010000092.1, on the reverse strand, counting down.
GTCGAGGATCAGCAGGTGCGGGTTGGTCACCAGCGCGCGGCCGATTGCGAGCATCTGCTGCTCACCGCCCGAGAGCTGGTTGCCCATGTTATTCGTCCGCTCGGCCAGACGCGGGAACAGGCCGTAGACGCGCTCCACGGTCCAGGGTGTGGCGCTTGCGCTGCGGTTCGCGGCGAAAGCGACGAGGTTCTCGCGCACGGTGAGGTTGGGGAAGATCTGGCGCCCCTCCGGGATCAGCGCGATCCCGGCGCGCGCGATGCGGTCCGGTGAGGCGCGCTCGATGCGGTTGGCGCGAAACGCGATCGAGCCGCCGCGTGCCGGCGTGAGGCCCATGATCGAGCGGATCGTGGTGGTCTTGCCCATGCCGTTGCGGCCGAGCAGCGCCACGCACTCGCCGGACCGGATCTCCAGGTCGACGCCAAACAGGACCTGGCTCTGGCCGTAGGCAGTTTCCAGATTCTCGATGTTCAGCAGAACCTCGCTCATTGGCGAACCCCTTCGGCGGGAACCTCGTCACCCAGGTAGGCGCGCCTTACCTCGTCGTTTGCGCGAATTTCGTCCGGCGTCCCGGTCGCGATGATCGACCCGTTCATCAGCACCGAGATGCGGTCGGCGAGCCGGAACACCGCGTCCATGTCGTGCTCGACCAGCAGCACGGTGACCTGCTCGCGCATCTTCCCGATCAGCGCGATCATGCGTTGCGACTCTTCGGGTCCCATGCCGGCCATTGGCTCATCCAGCAGCACCAGCCGCGGCCGGGTAGCGAGCGCGAGGCCGACTTCAAGGCAGCGTTGCTCGCCATGCGCGAGATTGCCGGCCGGCGTATCGATCCGCTCCGCCAGGCCGATGTCGGCGGCGATGCGGCGCGCTTCCACGACAAGGTCGGCTTCCTGCGCCACCGGGCGCCAGAACCCCAGGCTGCTGCCACTTCGCGCCTGCACCGCGAGCGCAAGGTTGTCCCCGACGGTGAGTTTCCCGAAGATGCTGGTGATCTGGTAACTGCGCGCGAGGCCGGCGCGCACGCGCGCATGCTGGGGTGAGCGCGTCACATTGGAGCCTGCGAACTCGATCCGGCCGGCATCAGACTGGAGCGACCCCGCGATCTGCGCGATCAATGTGGTCTTGCCCGCACCGTTCGGTCCGATCAGCGCGTGCACCTCGCCACTTGAGACTGACAGCGACACGTTGTCGGTGGCGACGACGCCGCCGAAGTGCTTTTGCAGGCGATCGAGCCTGAGCAGGGTGTCAGCCATCGCTTGTCCGTTTTCGCGAGAACAGCCCCGCGATGCCTTGCGGCGCATACAGCACGACCGCCAGCATCGCCACGCCGACGGCCAGCAGCGAATGCTGCTGATAGTCCGGGTAGAGCGCCGCGAGCCAGTCGATGCGGTAGTTCGCAAGCAGGTGCTCGGCCCCGAGAAGGGCGACCGCGCCGATCAGGCCGCCGTAGAGCCGGCCCACCCCGCCGAGGATCACCATGATCATCAGCTCGCCGGACTTGGTCCAGTGCAGCACCCCGGGGTTGACGTAGGTGTTCTGGTTGGCGAGCAGCGCGCCCGCGAGACCGCCGAGCGCGCCGGCAAGCACGAAGCAGATCAGCTTGAAGCGCATCGTCGGGAAGCCGATCGCCTCCATGCGCGGCTCGTTCTCGCGGATCGCCTGGATGACGTGGCCGAAGCGCGCGTTGACCAGCCGCGACAGCAGGTACAGCGCGCAGGTCAGTATTGCCAGCACGACGTAATAAAAGTGCAGGTCGTTTTTCATGTCAAGGCCGAGGCCAACGCTGGAACGTTGCGCCAGAGTCAGGCCTTCGTCGCCGCCGTAAGCCTTCATCGACACGGTCAGGTAGTAGATCATCTGCGCGAACGCGAGGGTGATCATGATGAAATACACGCCGCGGGTGCGCAGCGACATCGCGCCGATGCCAAGGGCCAGCAGGCCCGCGACCGCCATCGCCAGCGGCCAGCCTATCCATGCGCTGGTGACGCCTTCGACAATCAGTATCGAAGCGGTATAGGCGCCCGCGCCGACGAAGGCGGCGTGGCCGAAGGAAATCATGCCGCCGAAACCGAGCACCAGGTTCAGGCTGGTCGCGGCCAGTGCGTAAATAAGGATCCGGCTGGCCATCGTCACGTAATACAGCTGGTCGAGCGATTGCATGACAAGCGGAAACGCGAGCGCAAGCAGCAGCACGATGATGACGGGGAGGTTGCGCATCGCCTCAGCCCCGCGCCGGGAACAGGCCCTGCGGGCGCCAGAACAACACGCCGGCCATCAGCAGGTAAATCAGGATCGAGGCGAGCGCCGGACCGATCGCGCCGGCGAATGCGGGCGACACGAATTCGCGCAGCAGCGCCGGAATGAACGCGCGGCCCATGGTGTCGACCATGCCCACCAGGATCGAACCAACCAGCGCGCCGCGGATCGAGCCGATTCCGCCGATCACGATGACCACGAAGGCGAGGATCAGGATGCTCTCGCCCATGCCGACCTGCACCGCGAATATCGGGCCGAGCATCGCACCGGCGACCGCGCACAAGGCGGCGCCAAAGCCGAACACCAGCGTGAACAGCAGCTTGATGTCGACGCCCATGGCGAGTGCCATCTCGCGGTTCGAGGCGCCCGCGCGCACCAGCATGCCGAGCCTCGTTTTCGTGACAACGAGATACAACAGCAGCGCCACCGCAAGCCCGACCCCGATGATCAGCAGCCGGTAGGCGGAGTAGGGCATGCCGGGCAGCAGCTGCACCGGGCCGGCCAGCGCGTCCGGCGCGGACAGCGGCATGTCGGAGCCCCAGATGATGCGCGTCACCTCGTTGATGATCAGGATCAGCGCAAACGTGGCGAGCACCTGCGAGAGGTGGTCGCGCGCGTACAGTGTGCGCAGCACCGCGACCTCAAGCAGCATGCCGACAAGGGCGGTGGCGGGAATCGCCAGCAGCACGCCGATCGCAAACGACCCTGTCGCCTGCACCAGGGTCGCGGCGACGAAGGCGCCGATCATGTACAGCGAGCCGTGCGCGAGGTTGATCATGTCCATGATCCCGAACACCAGCGTGAGCCCGGCGGCGAGCAGGAACAGCATCAGGCCGAACTGCAGGCCGTTCAGCGACTGCTCGAGGATCAGGATGATGGACATGGGTCGGAAATAAAAAAGGCGGAGCCGCAGCCCCGCCCGTTGCAGTCGGGCTTTCGCCCTATTTCATGGGACAGTCTTGCACGTAGGCGTCGCCGTGGTCCTTGAACACCGTGGCGATGGTCTTGTTGACCAGGCGTCCCTGCGCATCCTTGCCGACCACCCGCAGGTAGTAGTTCTGGATCGGGTAATGGTTGGTGTTCATCTTGAACGGCCCGTGGGTCGAATCGAACTTGACGTTCCTGAGCGCCTTCCTCAACGCCTCCTTGTCTTCGATTTTTCCCTTCAGGCTCTTCACGGCCGCATCGATCATCAGCGCCGTGTCGTAGCCCTGCGCGGAGAATACGGAGGGGATTCGCTTGTACTCCTTCTCGAAGTCGGCGACGAATTTCCGGTTCACCGCGTTGTCGAGGTCGAGCGCCCAATGCGCGGTGTCGAACAGGCCCAGCATCGCGTCGCCCACCGGGCGGATCACGTCCTGGTCCGAGCCGAAGCCCGGGGTCATCAGCTGGATGTCCTTTGACAGACCTGCGCCGACGAACTGCTTGATGAAGTTGATCCCCATGCCGCCGGGCAGGAAGATGTAGAGCGCATCGGGTTTGGCGGCGCGGATCTGCGCGAGTTCTGCCGAGTAGTCGAGCTGGCCGAGCTTGGTGTACACCTCGTCGGCGATCTTGCCCTTGAAGGTGCGCTTGAAGCCGGCGAGCGAATCCTTGCCTGCCTGGTAGTTCGGCGCCATCAGGTAGACGTTCTTGTAGCCCTTGTCCGTTGCTACCTTGCCGGCAGCCTCGTGAAAGGCGTCGTTCGGCCAGGAGGCGACGAAGAACCACGGATTGCACTGTTTGCCCGCCAGCGGGGAGGGCGCGGCATTCGGGCTCACGTAGGGAATCTTCGCGTTGAAGGCTTCCGGGACCGCGGCCAGCATGATGTTGGAAAACACCATGCCGGACAGGATGTCGACCTTGTCCAGGCGCACGAATTTCTCGGCCAGCTGTTTGCCGATTTCCGGCTTGAACTGGTCGTCCCCGATCAGCACCTCGACAGGCAAGCCGCCGAGCTTGCCGCCGTTCAGCTTGATCGCAAGGTTGAAGGCGTCCCGGATGTCGGTACCGATCGCGGCGCTCGGGCCGGACAGGGTCGAGATGTAACCGATCTTGATCTTGTCGGCGGCGAGCACAGCACCGGCGAAGGACAGAGCAATCGTGGCGGCGGCAATTCTGCGGTACATGGGCGATCCTCCAAGCAAAAGTCCATTCTACTGCATGCACCCGGCCGGGCGTCACGCGCCCGGTATACTGGGCGCCAGTCCAATGATCGCAACGACGAAACCCGGAATTCCAGAGACCCCGATGCCTCCTGGCGAGCAGGTGGATGCTGCATGGGTGAAGGCGCGCGCCAAGGCGCTTGGGGCGGACCTCGTCGGCATCGCCGGGGCCGCGGCATTGAACGCATTCCCACCCGACCCGCGCTGGCCGCAGACCCCCGAGCGCATCTCACCTTACTGCAAGAGCGTGATCGTCCTTGTGCAGCGCATCCCGGCCGGCGCGTTCCGCTGCAAGACCAATACCCCGGTGCAGTACCTCGACATGCTGGTGCTGCGCAAGATGGACAAGGTCGCGTTCCGCCTTGCCGAGGAACTCGAGCGGCGCGGGCACCCGACACTTGTCACGGCAGCGCAGGAAACCGAATGGAGCTACAAGCGCGCAAGTTACGGCCGCCTTTCGACGCGCCACCTGGGCGTCGAGGCCGGCCTGGGCACGCTGGGACTGGAAGTCAATATCCTGACCCCCGAGTTCGGGCCGCGCGTCTACCTCACCGGCATCCTCACCGAACTCGAACTCGAGCCGGACGAACCCATCAGGGAGCAGGTGTGCATCGGCGAGTCCTGCAGCCGCTGCCTGCATTCGTGTCCGGCGGATGCCGTGCTGCAGTGGGGCATCGACAAGCGCAAGTGCGCCACCGAAGCCCAGGAGTTCGGCTTCGGCTCGATGCTGGGCATTTTCGGGCGGCTGTTCGCCGATCCGGGCAGGGCGCGCGAGACGTTTCGGTCGCGGGATTTCTTCGGTTTCTGGCAGGGCCTGCTGCGCGTGGTGGGTTCGTTCGGCGATTGCCCGCGCTGCCTCGCGGTTTGTCCCGTCGGCAACGATTATCACGCGCACCTGGCCGACATCCAGAAAGTCATCCCTGAAAAGACGCCGCAAAAAGCGGACCTGGCGAAGCAGTTCAAGGCGAGGCGCGCCGCCCACGAGACCGGATCTCCGGAGGCGCAGCTCGCGGGATTGTCGGAGTGGAACGCGCGCTGGGTCGGACCCGAGGGCTACAAGGGCATGGTTGCGCGGCAGATGCAGCAGTTCAAGCGCGAGCAGGCCGAGCGCGCGCTGGCGCAGCAGGGTCTCGACGCGGCTGTTACGAAAACGGAGGAGAAAGCCTGACATGCCTGCGATGTTCAAGAAGCCGATCAGCGCCGCCGACATCAAGGCGAAGGCGCGCGAACTCGGCGCCGACCTGGTCGGCATCGCTTCGGGGGAAGTACTTGACGCCAACCCGCCGGACCCGGCCGACCCCCGCCGCCCCTCTGACATCACCGATTTCGACGCCGGCAGGGTCATTGTGCTGGCAAAGCGGCTGAACCATGGCGTGGCTCGCATCCTGCCGTGGGGCGACCGGCACAAGTACTACAACGACGAACTCACCCTGACCATGCTTGAGGAGCTTTCGCTCGAGCTGGTGCTCTGGCTGGAGGATTGCGGCTATCCGGCGGTGATCGTGCCACCCACGCATGTCGACCCCTGGCGCTACCAGGGTGACCCGACGGCGCACCAGACGACGCTGTTGTCGCTGCCGCACGCGGCGGTCGAGGCGGGCCTGGGCACCCTGGGCCTCAACCTCCAGCTGCTCACGCCCGAGTTCGGGCCGCGCGTGCTGCTGACCGCGGTACTCGTGTCGGTGGAGGTCGAGTGTGACCGGCGGAACGACACGGCGCTCTGCCGCGGCCCCGCCTGCGGGCGCTGCCTGCAGGCCTGTCCCGGGGACACAGTGCGGCATTGGGACCGCGACTGGGAAGCCTGCGACACCTACCGGTCGCCCTACGGCTTCAAGAAACTGACCGGCCAGATCGAGGCGATCATGCAGGCCGGCACCGCCGAGGAAAAAGACGCGTTGCTGCGCTCGGAAACCACATTCAACCTGTGGCAGAGCATCCTGCGCGGCTCGGGCGTGGTGACCGGGTGCCGCCGCTGCGCCGACGTCTGCCCGGTCGGCGAGGACTATGGCCCCATGCTTCAGGATGCCCTCGAGACGATTGCCGAGGCCACGCCCGAAAAATTGCTGCGCCTGGAGCGGATGGCTGCGGACGAGGCCGCCGGCAAGAACGTGCCCGGCTACGACGTCTCGCAGCGCTGGATCGGGGAGCGCATCACCCTTTACCGGAAGCCCTGAACATGCCGCTGGCACTGCCGAAGTCGCGGGAGGAGATCGCCGCCACCCATTCGCGCCGCAAGATCGTCGCGCTGGCGCAGGCGCGGCGCGCGCCCTTCTATCGCGGCAAGCTCGACCATGTCGATGCGACGAAACTCGACGATCCCGCGGAGTGGCGCAAGATCCCCATTCTCGACAAGGACATGTTGCGCGCCCTGTCGGAAGCCGAGTTCTACGCGAACTTTTGCCTTCCGGCCGAAGACGGGATCGCGGAGTACTGGCGCTCGGGCGGCTCGACCGGCAAGCCGCTCTTTTATCCGCGCAGCCACACCGATATACGCTACGGGCTGCTTTCGTTCCGGCGCGCGCTTGAGATCGCCGGTTGCGTGCGCGGCGACTCGGCGCATGTGTCGTTCCCGCTCGGCATCCATCCGGTCGGGCAGATTTTCGCACGATGCGCGGGCGAAGCAGGGATCGCGGTGAACTGGGCGGGCGCCGGGAACAGCACGCCTTCCGCAATCCAGCTCGAATTGATCCGCAGCCTGAAACCGACAGTGTGGATGGGGATGTCCAGTTACGGGCTGCACCTGGCGAACCTCGCCGATGCGCGCGCGATCGACCTTGCCACGAGCAGCGTGAAAACGATCCTGTGTTCGGCCGAGCCACTGTCGGAAGCAAAGCGGGCCAAGATCGGCCGAAGCTGGGGCGCACGCGTATTCGACAACTTCGGCATGACCGAGGCGGGGATGATGGGCGGCGAGGACGGCGGCCCGGGCGGCTTTCGCATCTGGACCGACATGTATTACGTCGAAGTGCTCGACCCGGTAACCTATGCGCCTGTGAAGGAAGGCGAGACCGGGACGCTGGTGACCACTCCGTTGTGGACCAACAATGTCACGCCCTTCCTGCGATGGAATTCCGGCGATCTGGTGGTTTATTCCGAGGCCGACGACGGCGCTGGCCCGTTTTCGGTGTTCCCGAAGATTCGCCACACGCACCGGACCACGGGCTTCTTCAAGGTTAGCGGTGTCAACGTGAATCATCCGGAGTTCGAGGACTTCGTTTTCCAGAACGCCGAGGTCAACGACTTCAAGTGCGAGCTGGTGACCGCCGGTGTCAAAGACCTGCTGCGCGTGTCGATCGAGGTGCGGCGCGGCGAGAATGCCGAGTCCGTCGCGCGCGAGCTGGCAAGGGGGGTGAAGGACACGTTTGAGGTCACACCCGAACTGATCGTCCTCGAGACCGGCACGCTCGCGCGCGAGTTCGAGTCCAGCATCAAGGCGCCGCGTTTTCTCGACAAGCGGGGCTAGCCGCGCAGGAATCTCGCGCCGTCAGCCGGCCCTGCGCGCAGCCTCATAGAGCGGCAGCACCCGAGGCAGGTTCGCCTCGATCTCCCGGATGCGGCTCGCGTGCGAAGGGTGGGTCGAGAGGAACTGCGGCGGCTGGCCGCTGCCCAGCGCGGACATCTTGCGCCAGACGTCGGCCGCTGCGCGCGGGTCGTAGCCCGCGCGTGCCGCGAGTTCCATACCGACCAGGTCGGCGTCGGTTTCGTGCTGCCGCGAAAACGGCAGGGAGACCGCGAGGTCGGTTGCCTGCGCGAGCATCGAGGTCGACATCTGGCCGAGGTTGAGCAGAGCCGCCGCGACGCTCACGCCGACATTCTTCAGCACCTGCTCGGACATCCGGGCGCGGCCGTGCTCAAGCAACGCGTGCGCGATTTCGTGTCCCATGATCACCGCGACTTCGTCGTCGGTGAGCCGGAGCGCGCTGAGGATCCCGGTGAAGAACGCGATCTTTCCTCCCGGCATGCAGAATGCGTTGACCGACTTCGAGCTGACCAGGTTGACTTCCCAGCGCCAGCGCCCGGCATCTGCGTTGAAGCGGGACGCAGGGGGAATCAGCTTTCGCGCAATGGCGCGCAGGCGTTCCACCTGGCGGCGGTCGTTATTCAGCGCGTTCTTCTGCGCCGCCGCGCGCATCAGTTGCGCATACTGCTGGCCGGCCGAATTCTCGACCGTCGATTTCGGCAGCAGCAGCAGGCGGCTCTTCCTGATATCGACGCCTTCTTGCGCCTGCGGATATGCCGCATGGGCCGGTACGAGCAGCACGGCCGCCAGCAGGGCTGCGCGGAATGGGAGCCTCACAGGCCTGCGTAGTGCCGCGCCATGCGGACGCGCATCGCGGCGTCGGGCATGGGGCCGGCGCCGGCGGCAAGGTTGTCCTTCATGTGGGCCGGCTTGCCGGTGCCGGGAATCGCGCAGGTCACCGCCGGGTGCGAGATGATCCACTTGAGGAAATACTGCGCCCAGCTCGCCGCGCCGAACTCGGCGGCCCAGGCGGGGAGCGGCTTGCCACGTACGCGGCGGAACATCTCGCCTTCCGCAAACGGGCGGTTGACGAGCACGGCGACCCCTTTCTCGCGCGCCAGCGGCAGCAGGCGCGCTTCCGAATCCGGCTCGGCCAGCGAGTAGTTGATTTGCAGGAAATCGTACTTTCCGGTGTTCAGCCAGCGCTCGACCTCGTCGTAGGCCGATCGGGTGTAATGCGTGATGCCGAGGTAGCGCACTCGCCCGGCCGCCTTCCAGTCCTCGAGTGTCTTCGTATGCACGCCCGCATCGACGAGGTTGTGGACCTGCATCAGGTCCATGCGCGCGACCCGCAGCTTCCTGAATGAAGCCTCCATCTGGGCGATGCCTTCCTCGCGGCCACGGGTCCAGACCTTGGTCGCGACGAACAGCCGGTTCGTGATCCCGAGGTCCGCTGCAAGCTCGCCCGCGACAGCTTCGCTTGTGCCGTACATCGGCGAGCTGTCGACGACACGTCCGCCCGCAGCGGCAAACACGGCGAGGACTTCCTTCAGTGCGCCGCGCTGGGCGAGGTCTCCCCCCGCGTCGAAGGTCTGCCACGTGCCGATGCCGATCGCCGGAAGGGTTTCGCCACTCGATGGAATCGTGCGCTCGGCGCGCGCTTCGCGGGCTGCGGGAGAGGGCGTTGTCATGGCGAGCGCGGCAAGTCCGGCGAGGCCGCGAAGCGTCGTGCGTCGTGAGGGTTCCATGGGCACATTCCCGTTCCTGAGAGAGCGAGAGCGCGATGGTATATTAGCCCGCGCAGGGCGACGCGAAAGATTTCATCACTACAAGCAGGGGAGATGCCATGGGAACAGGGGGCTGGATTTTTCTGGCGGTCGTGATCGGCGGTGCGATCTGGGCCGTGTCGATTTACAACGGGCTTGTCGCTTTCAGAAATCGCTTCAAGAACGCCTTTGCCCAGATCGACGTGCAACTCAAACGCCGGTACGACCTGATCCCCAACCTGGTCGAAGTGGCGAAGGGATACATGGCGCACGAGAAAAATACGCTCGAGGCCGTCATCTCGGCGCGCAACGGCGCCGCGAGCGCTGCGCAGAAGGCCGCCGGGAATCCCGCCGACGGGCAGGCCGTGCAGGCGCTGGTCGCTGCGGAGGCGGGGCTCAGCGGCGCGTTGGGCCGGCTGTTCGCACTTGCGGAGGCCTATCCCGACCTGAAAGCCAACCAGAACATGCTCGCGGTCCAGGAAGAGCTGACCAGTACGGAAAACAAGATCGGCTTCGCGCGCCAGGCCTACAACGACTCGGTCATGGAATACAACACGAAGCGCGAGAGCTTCCCGGATAACCTGTTTGCCGGGTTCTTCCAGTTCAAGCCGGCCGAACTGCTGCAGGCCACTGAGAGCGCTGCGGAACGGCAGGCGGTCAAGGTCAAGTTCTAGAGCGGTCTCCGGACGGCGTCCGGGAGCGGCCATTCCATGGACTTCTTCCAGCACCAGGACGCGGCGCGAAAAAACACGCGCTTGATGATCGTCCTGTATCTCATCGCTGTCGCCGGCGTGGTGCTTGCGGTCGATCTGCTGCTCGCAGGAATTTATGTCACTGCCGCCGATATGCGCTTCCGCCAGGGAACGGGGATCTCCGTCGTGTTGCTCGCGGTGCCGGGCCGCGTATACGCCTGGGGCGCGCTGGGCACCGTTGCGATTATCTTAACCGCCAGCCTGGTGCAGATATTGAAGCTGGCGCAGGGCGGGAGCGCCGTGGCCGACATGGTCGGCGCGCGCGCGGTCAGGCCGGACACGCGGGATCCGCTGGAGAGGCGCCTGCTCAACGTGATCGAAGAGATGGCGATCGCCTCCGGTGTGCGCGTTCCCAGGGCGTATGTGATGGACGGGGAATCCGGCATCAACGCATTCGCGGCCGGGTACGACGTAGGCAACGCGATCATTGCAGTAACACGGGGCACGCTGGAGACGCTGAACCGCGACGAGCTGCAGGGCGTGGTCGGGCACGAGTTCAGCCATATCCTCAACGGGGACATGTGGCTGAACATCAAGATGATCGGCGTGCTTTCGGGCATCGTGTTCATCGGCAGCGTCGGCGGCTTCCTGATGCGCAGCGTGCGCGCCGGCAGGGGCAGCAAGGGGGCGGGCGGGTTGTTTGCGATCGGACTCGCGCTGTTCGTGATCGGCTACATGGGAATGTTCTGCGCCCGGATCATCAAGGCCGCGGTATCGCGGCAGCGCGAGTACCTTGCGGACGCTTCCTCCGTCCAGTTCACCCGCAACCCGGACGGGATCGCCGGCGCGCTAGACCAGATCCGGTCTTCCGGCCGAGGTGCGCTGCTCGCCAGCCGCTACGCCGAAGACATGAGCCACATGTTTTTCGGCCAGGGCATATCTTTCTGGATGACCGGGCTGTTCGCCACGCATCCGCCGATCGAGGAGCGCATCGCGCGCGTGCGGCCGGGATTCCCTGCGACGCGCTACCGGCTGAACCGGGCCCCGCCGGCCGCCCCCGACGAAGAAGGTGCCGGCGCCGGGCAGGCCTTGGCCTCCGCAGCGGGATTCGCGGCGTCGGCAGCAGCATGGCGCACGCCGGACGGGCAGCGCGTGGGCGACTCCGGCAACGCCTGGGGTCGCTCGGCCGGGGAAAGCGTAGGCTTGGTGGGGACCTTGGACGCGGCCGGGGTGGACTATGCGGCGCGCCTGATCGGGCGCCTGCCCGCGGAACTTCACGCCGCCATTCATGAATCGGCCGACGCGTGCGCGGTGGTCGTGGCGATGTTGCTTGCAAGCAAGCGCGACGTTCTCGAAACGCAGCTCGAAGCGGTGCGCGCGCTGGGCCAGGCGGCGTTCGCCGGGCGCGTGCAGGCCCTGCTGCCATCCCTGCAAGGGCTGGGGCGTGGCAGCGTACTGAT
>JBBQVP010000091.1:0-16673 GCA_038211455.1 Burkholderiales bacterium | reverse complement strand
CGCGTTCTTCCGCTGTACCCAGATGGTGCTGTGGCCAAAGCAGGCGCCGGCGGCTTAGGCCCCGCGCTTAGGCCCCGCGCTTGCAGGAAATCCGGGTTCGTGCTTGAATCCTGTCCCATGAGCAACCGGTTTTATGCCTACTTTTTCTTTTTCTCCCGCCTGGCGGCGGAGGGAACCGGCTAAGCTCGCCTGAATTCATCCCACCGAACCGCCAGTGCAGAGATGCCTGGCGGTTTTTGTTTTCTGAGGTTCGACCATGAATGCACCCGTAGAGAATTACCAGACCCCCGCCCCCGCGGACAAGACCTCGCTCACCGACGACGAGCGCATCGAGAACATCGTGCCCCTGCCACCGCCCGAAAACCTGATCCGCTTCTTCCCGATCCAGCACACCCGGGTGGAAACGTTGATCGCCACCGCGCGGCGCAGCGTCAGGGAGATCCTGCACGGCCGCTCCGACCGCCTGATCGTGATCGCGGGTCCGTGCTCGATCCACGATCCGGCGGCCGCAGTGGCTTACGCCGAACGGCTGCGCGCTGAGCGCGACCGGCACGCGGGGGAGCTTGAAGTCCTGATGCGGGTGTATTTCGAGAAGCCGCGCACGACCGTGGGATGGAAGGGGCTGATCAACGACCCCTACATGAACGGCAGCTTCCGGATCAACGAGGGGCTGCGCATTGCGCGCGACGTGCTGGTGCGCATCAACCAGGCCGGCGTGCCGGCGGGCTGCGAATTCCTCGACGTGATCTCGCCGCAATACATCGGCGACCTGGTGTCCTGGGGGGCCATCGGCGCGCGCACCACGGAGTCGCAGGTACACCGCGAACTGGCCTCAGGCCTGTCCGCCGCGGTCGGGTTCAAGAAAGGCACCGATGGCAACGTGAAGATCGCGGTCGATGCAATCCTCGCGGCAAACCAGAAGCACCATTTCCTCTCGGTGCACAAAAGCGGCCAGGTGGCGATCGTCGAGACCCGCGGCAACGACGACTGCCATATCATCCTGCGCGGCGGCAAGGCGCCGAACTACGATTCGGCGAGCGTGCAGGCTGCCTGCAAGGAACTTGCAAAGGCCAAGCTGCCCGAGCGGCTGATGGTCGACCTGTCCCACGCCAACAGCTCGAAGAACTACAAACGACAGCTGGATGTGTGCGACGATGTCTCCGGCCAGATCGCGGCGGGAGAGGAGCGCATTGTCGGCATCATGGCCGAGTCGAACCTGGTCGAGGGCCGGCAGGACCACGTGCCGGGCGAGCCGCTCACCTACGGCCAGAGCGTCACCGACGCGTGCCTGGGCTGGGACGACACGACCCGGTTGTTCGAGATGCTCGCCGGTGCGGTGCGGGCGCGGCGCAAACTGAAAGGGGCCTGAAACTGGTAGCCTCGCGGGCAGCATGAGACTGCCCGCATGAACTTTCCCTACGAGACCCTTGCGATTGCGGCGCTGATCGTTTTCGGCGCCTATGTCGTCTTTGGCCTGACCGGATTCGGTTCGACCGTGGTGGCGGTGCCGCTGCTCGCTTTGATGCTGCCGCTGAAGTTTGCGGTTCCGCTGATGATGCTTCTCGATCTTGCGGCGACGCTCGCATTCGGCGCGCGCATACGCAAGGGCATCCGTTTCGATGAACTGGCGTGGCTCACGCCGTTCATCCTGGTTGGCATGCTGCTCGGCCTGACGCTCCTCATCAAGGTCGCTGAGGCGTCGCTGCTCTTCGGCCTCGGTGTGTTCGTGCTTCTGTATGCGGCGTACGGCTTCATGCGGCGCGGCAGCGCGATCGCGCTGGGCAGGGGCTGGGTGGCGCCGTTCGGCCTGGTCGGCGGGGCGCTGTCGGCGTTGTTTGGCACCGGTGGCGTGCTGTTCGCCATCTACGTCGCCGGGCGGATCACGAACAAGGACGAAATGCGCGCCACCAACGCCTCGACCATCATGCTGTCGGCGCTGGTCCGGGTCTTCCTGTTCGGCTACTCCGGCTTGCTGACGCAGGAGCACCTGCTCGTGTTTGCGCTCGCGCTGGTGCCGGCAGTGCTTGCAGGCTTGTATCTGGGCAGCCGCCTGCATGCCGTGCTGCCAGCGGCAGGCGTGGTGCGCGCGGTGTATTCGGTGCTGGTGGTCGCAGGCGTGACGCTGATCGTGCGGGGCGCGTCGTGACGCCGACCTCGCAGGTCGCGGAGGCAGACGGCGCTCGCCGCTGGTTCTGGGGCGCGCTCGCTGCGACGCTCGTCTTCCGGGCCTGGCTTTCGGTGCGCGTGCCATTGACCGGGGACGAGGCGTATTTTCTGGTCTGGGGGCAGCAGCCCGACATCGGCTACTACGATCATCCGCCGATGGTGGGCTGGCTGCTCGCGCTGCTGGCACCGATTTCAACGGCAGAGTGGGTGCTGCGCCTTCCCGCGCTGTTGCTTCCGGTCGCACTGGCGTTCGGCACGCGCGCCGCACTGAACCGCTGGTTTGGCCGTGGTCCCGCGATCGCCGACCTTGCCGCGACGATCGTGCTGCTGGTGCCGATGAACGTCTGGAACGTGCTGATCACCACCGATACGCCACTGGTCCTTTTTTCGTTCGCCGCGGTCGTGGTTTTTGCGCGCGCCGCCGAACGCGCGAGCGCGGCGGGATTCCTGCTGGCGGGGACGTTCCTCGGGCTTGCCTTCCTGTCGAAGTATTTCGCGGTCCTGCTCGGTCTGGGGATGATCGGTTGGGCGCTTTCCGCAGGGCAAGCCGCGCCGGGCAGCCTGCGCGCAGCCTGGCGCGGGTTGGGGTTGGTGTTCCTAGGCGCCTTGCCCGCCGGGCTGCTGAACCTGTACTGGAACCTCGAGGCCTGCTGGTCGAACGTAATGTTCAACGCGATCAACCGCCATGAAGGCTCCGGCCTCGGATGGGTGAATCCGCTGCTGTTCCTCGCGGCCATGGCCTACCTCGCCGCGCCGCTTCTCTGGACCGCGTGGCGCGAGCGCGCGGCCGTGGCCGGCAGCCTCGCAAGCCCGGGCCGGCGCGCGCTGCTGTATGCATGGCTGGTCCCGTTCGGCGTGTTCGCGCTGCTCTCGCCGCTGAAGAAGATTGGCCTGCACTGGTTGCTTTCCTTCGTTCCGCTGATGGTATTGACGCTCGCCATCGCCCTGCCTGCGGACAGCCTGCGGCGCTGCGTCCGGTTCTTCGCCGCCTTCGCGCTGATCCACGTCTTCGCCGCCGGGGTGCTCGCTGCGCTCCCGCTCGAGAGTTGGAAGTCGAACCGCTTGTACTCAAGGCTGGTGCTGCAGTTCCGCACCCCGGAGCTCGTGGAGAAGCTCGCGCCATACCGGGATTTCGTGCCGGCCACGGACAACTACACGCTGTCCTCGATCGTGTCCTACGCCGCGGGGCGGTATTTCTTTGTGTTCGGCGCAGGCACCTCGCATGCGCGCCACGATGACATCGTTACCGACGTGCGTCGGTTCGCAGGCGGTGACATTCTCATTGTGCGCCGGGATCCGCCGCCCGAGCAGGACTATCGCCCGTACTTCAGGAGCGTCGAATTCCGCACGATCGAGGTATCCGGGGCGACGATCCACCTCGTTCTCGGTCGCGGTTTTGACTACCCGGCGTACCGCGAAGGCGTGCTGAAAATGGTCCGCGACCGCTGGTACAGGATCCCGGCGGCGCTGCCCGTGACCGGCTGCTATTTCTGCGAAAAGTATTTCCCTGGGGAGCCCTGTGGCCGCTGATGGCAAAGAGGCTGCCGGGCGGGCGCGATTCGCGGCCTTCGTCCGCCTGGCCCGTCCGCAGCAATGGATCAAGAACGGTTTCGTGCTGACCGGCCTGCTGTTCGGCCATCCATCCGGCCTGCAAGATGCAACACTTGCCGCGCTTGCGGCCGTGGGGGCGTTCTGCCTGATGTCCAGCGCGGTGTATGCCGCCAACGACTGCTTCGATCGCGAGCGCGACCGCGAACACCCGGACAAGCGCAGCCGACCGATGGCCAGCGGGGAACTCGGCCTTGTCGAAGCGTTGGCGTTTGCGGTTTCCCTCGCGGCGGCCGCAATGCTGCTTGGTGCATGGGCCGGGCCGCTGGTGGCGGCGATACTTGCTGCGTATGCGTTGCTCAACCTCGGCTATTCGCTCGGGCTCAAGCGCGTGCCGGTGCTCGACGTGGTCATGATCGCCTCGGGCTTCATGCTGCGCATCCTGGCGGGCACGCTGGGCATCGGCATCGCGCCCTCTCGCTGGCTGCTGGTCTGCGGCTTCCTGACGACCCTGTTTCTCGGGTTTGCCAAGCGGCGCGCGGAGCTTTCGCGCCTGTCTCAGGACGCGGGCAGGCACCGGGCGGTGCTCGACGCATACAGCCAAACCTTCCTGGATGTTGTCGTACTCATTTGCGCGGCGGGCATGCTGCTCAGCTACGGTTTCTATACCGTATCGGCGGATACGCTGGCGACACACGGGACCGACCTTGCGCTGACCCTGCCATTCGTGCTGTTCGGGACGATCCGCTACCTGTTTCGCCTGCGTCATCGCGGCGGAGGCGGGGATCCGTCGGCAGAACTGCTTCGCGACCCGTGGTTGCTCGCCGCAGCCAGCGGATGGCTCGCGACCGTGATCCTGTTGATCGGCTAGAATGCCAGAAAGAACGCCTAGCGAACCATGTCCGACCGCCCAACCCAGCTGGAGCACCTGGATTATCTCGGGGATGCGACCAAGTTTTCGGGACAGATCCATGCACTGATTCCAAAGTGCAATCTGCTCGAGAATTTCTCGCATGCCGAAGTCCGCCTTCTGTCGCACTTCATGGACGTCTACATGTGCGCGCAGGGCGCGGAGATCATCCGCGAGGGCGAAGGCGGCGATTTCATGCTGATCATCATCGAAGGCCGGGTCCAGGTCATGAAGCGGGATCGCTGGAACACACAGCAGGTGATTGCGATCGTCGACCCGGGCAAGACACTTGGTGAAATGTCGATGATCGACGGCGAGGCGCGGTTCGCGACCTGCGCGGCCGACCAGCCCACGATGATCGCCGTCCTGAGCCGGGAGAATCTGGCGCGCATCATCGTCGAGCAGCCGATGCTCGGCGCAAAGATCCTGATGGAATTCGTCCTGATGCTTTCGCAGCGGCTGCGCGCGACGAGCACGCGCCTTGTCGAAGTGCTGGATGAGCGCGTGCAGCATGGCTCGGTCTGGCCGCCGCCCTGAGGCGTCATCGGGAAGCCGGGTGGGCTGTAAGGAATGCCTCCCCGCGACGACCAACATTTGTCGCCCCGCCTTGTAGGGGCCCCATCTAAAAAAAGCGAGGAATTCAAGTTGCACGCGACGTTGCCGTTGATCCAGCAGTACGGTTTCCCTCCCGTCCGCCGCGGGCATCTCGACACCCTCCAGGTCAACTTGGGATACAAGTGCAACCAGAGTTGCCTGCACTGTCACGTCAATGCGGGCCCGACGCGAACCGAGCTGATGTCGCGCGAAACGATCGCCGACGTGCTGGCCTTCGTCGGCGTGGCCGGGATAAAGACGCTCGACCTGACGGGCGGGGCGCCCGAGCTGAATCCGCATTTTCGCGATCTTGTGATCCGCGCCCGTGAGCTGGGTGCGCGCGTGATCGATCGCTGCAACCTGACCATCCTGGAGGAGCCGGGCCAGGAAGGCCTCGCCGAGTTCCTTGCCGCGCAGCAGGTCGAGATCACCGCGTCACTGCCCTGCTATACCGAGGAACTGGTCGACCGGCAGCGAGGCAAGGGCGTGTACGAGCGAAGCATCGCCGGCCTGAAGCGTTTGAATGCGCTCGGCTACGGGAAGGCGGGCAGCGGACTGGTGCTCAACCTCGTGTACAACCCGCAGGGCCCGAGCCTGCCGCCCGGCCAGGAGGAACTCGAGGCCGACTACAAGCGCGAACTCGGCGCCCGGTTCGGGGTGGTGTTCAACCACCTCTTCACCATCGCAAACATGCCGATCCAGCGCTTCGGCAGCACGCTGGTCTCCAAGGGGCAGTTCAACGACTACATGGGCCTGCTGAAAGGCGCGCACCGGGACGATAACCTGGATGCAGTGATGTGCCGCAGCCTGATTTCGGTCGATTGGCAGGGTGCGGTGTTCGACTGCGACTTCAACCAGATGCTCGGACTGCCGCTGGCGATCGACGGGAAGCACCGGCCGCAGCTGTCCGACCTGATCGGCCGCGACCTGGCGGGAAATCCGGTCACGGTGCGCGACCACTGCTACGGCTGCACGGCCGGGCAGGGATCCTCGTGCGCGGGCGCGCTGGGTGACTGAGGCGAGCAAAGCGCCGGCGCAGCCCGGGCGCGTCTGCCCGATCGGGTACCACTACGGGGTGCAGGCGCTCGGTGCGGCAGCCGCGCGCGCGCCTGCCATCGAGGCCGAAACCCTCTATATCGCCGGCGGGCTGTACGGCAATCCGTTTGCGCTCGAAGCACTGCTTGAGATGGTCGCGCGTGAGCCGGGGGCGCGCCTGGTCTTCAACGGCGACTTCAACTGGTTCAACGTCGATGCCCGGGACTTTCTCTCGGTAAACCGGAAGGTGCTGGACCACGCCGCGACCCGCGGCAACGTCGAAACCGAACTGGCCGCCCCGCGCGAGGGCGCGGGCTGCGGCTGCGGCTACCCGGACTGGGTCGGGGACGAAGACGTTGCGCGCTCGAACCGGATCATGGAAAGGCTTCGATTGACCGCAGCTGGCGCACCGGAGGTGACCGGCCGGCTGGGCGCGTTGCCGATGTTTCTTGTCGCACGTGTCGGCGGCGCGAAAATCGGTATCGTGCATGGCGACGCGGACTCGCTGTCCGGCTGGGGGTTTTCCCAGGAGGTGCTGGCGACACCCGCGGGGCTGGCGGCGGCGCGCGCGGCTTTCTGCGCAGCGGGTGTCGACGTGTTCGCGAGCAGCCACACCTGCCTGCCGGTCCTGCAGGCGATCGAGACTGCGACCGGCCCGGGATTGCTGGTCAACAATGGCGCGGCGGGCATGCCCAACTTTCACGGCCAGTGCACCGGATTGGCGACGCGCGTATCGGTGCATGCGCCAGTACACAGCACGTTGTACGGTGCGCAGTCGGGCGGTGTGCATGTCCACGCAGTGCCTGTCGAATACGACACGGTTGCCTGGGAGCGGCGTTTCCTTGCGCAATGGCCGGCCGGATCCGACGCGCATGTGTCCTACTTCAGCCGTATCTGTAAGGGGCCGCGGTATGCTGCCGAGGCGGCGATGCGGGTCGTGCCGGAGACGGCCGAAGCCGAACTGCTGTAAACAGTACAAGGCGTAACTGGCCAAGCTGCCGGGGCCCCCGGCTCGCAGGCTGGCCGGGTGCGAAAAGGTGGGTGCAATGAGCAAGGGCAGGATACTGGTGCTGGTCGTGATTGCTGCTCTCGTCGGCGCTTTTTTTGCGTTCGGCGGGCATCGCTACCTGAGCTTCGAGAACGTCAAGTCGCAGCAGGCGTCCATCGATGCTTACTTCCACGCAAACCCGATTCAGACCTTCGTTTCCTTCTTCCTGATTTATGTCGCAGTAACCGGCCTGTCGTTGCCCGGGGCCACGATCATGACGCTCGCCGCAGGGGCGATATTCGGCCTGGGCTGGGGTGTGCTGCTCGTCTCGTTCGCCTCGTCGCTCGGCGCGACGCTCGCGTTTCTCGCCTCGCGCTTTCTTCTGCGCGACTGGGTGCAGCAGAAATTCGGCCAGCAGCTTCGCTCGATCAACGCGGGCGTGGCGCGCGACGGCCCGCTGTACGTGTTTACGCTGCGGCTGATTCCGGCGGTCCCGTTTTTCGTCATCAACCTCGCCATGGGACTGACGCCGCTGCCGGCGTGGACCTTCTACTGGGTCAGCCAGGTCGGGATGTTTGCGGGCACGCTGGTATACGTCAACGCGGGCACCCAGCTGGCCCAATTGCAGTCGCTGTCCGGCATCCTCTCGCCCGGACTGCTTGGCGCCTTTGTGTTGCTGGCTGTCTTCCCGTTTGTCGCCAGCAGGGCGCTTGCCTACTTCAAGGCGCGGAAGGTGTACGCGCGCTGGACGCGGCCCGCGCGCTTCGAGCGCAACGTCGTGGTCATTGGCGCGGGATCGGGAGGGCTGGTCGCGGCGCTGATCGCGGCGGTCGTGAAAGCGAAAGTCACGCTTGTCGAGAAGCACCAGATGGGCGGGGACTGCCTGAATACCGGCTGCGTGCCCTCCAAGGCGCTGATCAAGACGGCGCGCGTCCTGACCCAGATCCGCCGCGCTCCGGAGTACGGGCTGCGCAAGGCGAGCGTTGAGTTCGACTTCGCGGACGTGATGGCGCGTGTGGAACGCGTGGTGAAGACGATCGAGCCCCACGATTCGGTGGAGCGCTTCACCGGCATGGGCGTCGAATGCGTGATGGGCGAGGCGAAGATCCTGTCACCCTGGGAAGTCGAGGTGAAGACCGCGGAGGGCGCAACCCGGCGGATGACCACACGCTCGATCGTCATTGCAGCCGGTGCGGAACCGTTCGTGCCGCCGATACCTGGCCTTGCCCAGACGGGCTACCTGACCTCCGACACGCTGTGGGGACTGCGCAAGCTCCCGGCGCGGCTGGTGGTTCTCGGCGGCGGGCCGATCGGTTGCGAACTTGCCCAGGCGTTTGCACGGCTGGGAAGCAAGGTCACGCAGGTGGAGATGCTCCCGCGCATCATGGTTCGCGAGGATCCGGAGATTTCCGAACTCGTTGCCGGGAAGTTCCGTGCCGAGGGGATTGCGGTGCTGACCGGCCACAAGGCGAAGGAATTCATCGTCGACGCGGGAAGCAAGCTGCTGATCTGTGAGCACCAGGGCGCTGAGGTGCGGATCGAGTTCGACGAAGTGCTGGTGGCCGTCGGCCGCGCGGCGCGCACCAAGGGGTATGGCCTGGAGGAACTCGGCATCCCCCTCACGCGCACGCGCACCGTCGAGACCAACGAGTTCCTGCAGACGATGTACCCCAACATCTACGCCTGCGGCGACGTGGCCGGTCCCTACCAGTTCACGCATACGGCAGCCCACCAGGCGTGGTACGCCGCGGTGAATGCGCTGTTTGGCGGGCTCAGGAAGTTTCGCGTCGACTATTCGGTTATTCCATGGGCGACCTTTACGGATCCGGAAGTCGCCCGGGTCGGCCTGAACGAAACCGAAGCGAAGGAAAAGAACGTGCCCTATGAAGTTTCTGTCTACGGGATCGACGATCTTGATCGTGCAATCGCCGATGAAGAGGCGCACGGGATGGTCAAGGTGCTTACCGTGCCGGGCAAGGACCGGATCCTCGGCGTCACGATCGTGGGTGACCATGCGGGCGACCTGATCGTCGAGTTTGTCACCGCGATGCGCCACGGGCTGGGGCTGAACAAGATTCTCGGCACGATCCATATCTATCCTACCCTTGCCGAAGCCAACAAGTACGCTGCGGGCGTCTGGAAAAAGGCACACGCGCCCCAAGGCGTGCTGGCGCTGGTGGAAAAGTTCCATACCTGGATGCGAGGTTGAACATGCGGCTACTGATTCTTTTGCTGAGTTTTGTCATCGGTGCGTGGGCTTTGCAGCCCGCGCAGGCGCAGGGCTTCGATCACGCGCATGCCGCCTGGGACGCGCTGCTGAAGAAGCATGTCGTCGTGCTGGACGGGAGCACAGCTTCCCAGACGCGCTATGCCGGCTTCGCGAAGGACCGGGCGGCGCTGAAGGCGTACCTGGCGACCCTTTCGGCTGTGCCGGAAGCCCAGTTCAACACCTGGTCCAAGCCACAGCGTATGGCGTTCCTGATCAATGCCTACAACGCCTATACCGTCGAGAAGGTCCTGACACGTTACCCGAACCTCAAGTCGATCCGCGATTTCGGCACGGTGTTCGGCAACCCGTGGAAAGACGAGTTCTTTACGCTCCTAGGGCACGCGTCGTTTCTCGACCAGATCGAGCATGAAATGCTGCGCAAGCCGGGCGCCTACGACGAGCCGCGCGTGCACTATGCCGTCAATTGCGCGTCGATTGGCTGCCCGATGCTGCGCGAAGAGGCGTATACGGCTGACAAGCTCGACCGCCAGCTCGAGGAACAGGCGGTCCGGTTTCTGTCGGATCACTCGCGCAACCGGTTCAATCCGGCTAACGGCCGCCTTGAGGTGTCGAAGATCTACGACTGGTTCAAGGAGGACTTCGGGGTTCGCGAGAAATATTTTTCACGTTACGCGAAGCAGCTTGCCGATACCCCTGAGCAGCGCAAGCTCGTAACCGAGGGACGCGCGCCCGTTGCCTTCCTCGACTACGACTGGAGCCTGAACGACGCGAGGAAGTAGGGCGAGATGAGCGCTCCCGTGTTTCGCCTCTCCATCGTTGTTCCGGTTTTGGATGAGGCGGCCGGAATCGAGACTGCACTAGGCGCATTGCAGGTGTTGCGAGGGCACGGCCACGAGGTGATCGTTGTCGATGGTGGAAGCCTGGATGAAACGCCCGCGCTGGCCACGCGGCTCGCAGACCGGATCCTGAGGGCTCCGCGCGGCCGGGCCGCGCAGATGAACGCGGGAGCGGCGGTAGCGACAGGGAGCGCGCTGCTGTTCCTGCATGCCGATACGCGCCTGCCGGACAACGCGGACGAACTGGTCGCCGCAGCGCTGGCGCGGCGCAACTGGGGCCGTTTCGATGTGCGCATCGATTCCGGGCGGGCCCTGCTCGCCGTTGTCGGCTGGATGATGAACGCGCGTTCGCGCCTGAGCGGGATTGCCACCGGCGACCAGGCGATGTTCGTGTCCCGCGCGGTCTTCGAGCGCGCCGGCGGGTTTCCCGCCATAGCGCTGATGGAGGATGTCGCGCTTTCGGCGCGCCTGAAGGATCTCGGGCCGCCGGCCTGTGTTCGTGCGAAGGTCACCACCTCGGCCCGCCGCTGGGAACGCTACGGCGTGCTGCCGACGATGTTCCTCATGTGGAAGCTGCGCCTGCTGTTCCGCTGCGGCGCCGATCCGCGGCGCCTGGCGCAAATGTACGCGCGGTCGGGGTGAGCTGATGAGACGGCGCGGCACGCTGATCGTCGTCCTTGCCAAGGCGCCGCAGCCCGGCCGGGTCAAGACGCGCCTGGCCGCAGCGATCGGCGCGGCCGAGGCGGCGCGGCTGCACGCCCGACTTGTGGAACACACGATCAGGACCGCGCTTGCCGCAGGTTGCGGGCCGGTTGAACTGCACGCCTCACCTGCGCGGCATGCCGGCGTGCGCGCCCTGGCGCGCCGTCACGGGATCGGGCTGCGTGCGCAGGGCCCGGGGGACGTGGGCGACCGGATGCAGGCCGCGTTCGCCTGTGGGCTGCGCAGGCATGCCGGCGTGATAATCGTCGGCGGCGACTGCCCGGCGCTGCGGCCCGGCGACCTTCGCCGCGCCGCACGCCTGCTGCGTGGCTGCGATGCGGTGATCGCTCCGGCGGAGGACGGCGGCTATCCCCTGCTCGCGCTGTCGCGCGTATCGGGGCGGCTGTTCTGTGGCGTTGCCTGGAGCACCGGCGAAGTGATGGGGCAGACGCGACAGCGCATGGCGGATCTTGGCTGGCGATGGCGCGAACTGCGCACGCTGTGGGATGTGGACCGCCCGGAGGATATCGCGCGCATGCAGAGCGAGCGCCTGCTGGAGCGCCGGCCGTGAATCGACAACGCCGGTCGTTGCTCGCTGCGGGGTTCGCGCTGCCCTGGATTTCGTCTGCGCCCGCGCTTGCGCCGCCGGCTGCCCGCATCGAAGTCATGCGCTTTTCGGCGCTGTCGGCCGGAGGGCGGCTGCCCGATGCGCTCCAGCCCTGGGTGTTCGAAGACCAACCCCGGCACACACGCTATTCGCTTGTGGCGGACGATGGGGCGGTCGTGCTCAGGGCGCAGGCGAACGCCTCCACGTCGGGACTGGTCCGGCGGATTCGCGTGGACCTGCGCACGCATCCGCTTCTCACCTGGCGCTGGAAGCCGCTGAGTCTCGTCAGCCGCGGGAATATCGCGCGCAAGGACGGCGATGACTTCGCCGTGCGGGTCTACGTCACTTTCGAGGTGGACCTCGACAAGCTGCCTGCCGGGGCGAGGCTCAAACTGTCGCTGGCGCGCATGATGTACGGGGACAAGCTGCCGCTCGCGGCGCTGTGCTACGTGTGGGACGCGCGTGCGCCGCGCGGCACGATCGCGCCGAATGCGTACACCGACCGGGTGCAAATGATCGTGGCGGAGAGCGGCGCGGATCGCGTGGGCCAATGGGTGCGGATCGAGCGCAACGTGCGCGAGGATTACCTGCGCGCATTCGGGCAGGCCGCAGGCAACGTGCAGCTGCAATCGGTGCCTGAAGTCAGCGCAGTGATCATTTCCACCGACACCGACAACACGGGCGAATCCGTCGAGGCCTACTACGGGGACATCGAGTTTCGCTCGCTCGGAAATTCCGGTGGTGCCGGCGGTTCGTAGGGCCGGGCGTCGCGAGACACTTGCAATCCGACCGCCGCAGGCCGGTTGTCATAGCGAAACGAATGCGAATGCGCGAGCGGGATGCGCGTGGCAAATCCGTCCGGAGAGTTGACGGATCAGACAGTATTCTCGGGTTGCATCGCCTCTGCCGGCCGAATATCGCGTGCTACACTTCGACGCGTTTTTGGCGGGGCCCAGCCCCTGGTTGCGCGTGGACCGCAGAGTCCAGGATTTTGGAGCAAGCAATTATGAAGATAAAGAGTCCAAAGGATTTTTGGGCGGGCCTGATGTTCATCAGCTTCGGCCTGTTTTTCCTGATTGCATCGGGCAACTACCAGATGGGCAGCGCCGTGCGCATGGGGCCGGCCTATTTCCCGACGGTACTCGGTGGATTGATGGCAATCCTCGGCGCGGTCGTTTTTGTCCAGTCGTTGATTTTCGACGGCGAAAAAGTTCCCAAACTGTCGTTCAAGCCGATCTTCTTCATCTCGCTTTCCCTGGTTCTTTTCGGTTACCTGCTCAAGCCCCTGGGTTTCGTCCTGTCACTGGTCGTGCTGGTATTCGTCAGCGCGTTCGGCGGGCACGAATTCAAGGCGAAGGAAGTCGGCATCCTTACTGTCGTACTCGTTATATGTTCCGTGCTGGTGTTCGTGAAGGGCCTGACGCTGCCTTTCCCGCTCTGGCCGGAATTCATGGAGTGAGGGCATAACGATGGATATGAGCCTCTTCAGCAATCTCGCGCTCGGCTTCAGCGTCGCACTCACGCCGGCGAACCTGCTTTACTGCCTGGTCGGCGTTCTGCTCGGTACCCTGATCGGCGTGCTCCCCGGCATCGGGCCGGTCGCGACGATCGCGATGCTGCTGCCGGTCACCTTCAGCCTCTCGCCGATCACGGCACTGATCATGCTCGCCGGGATCTACTACGGCGCGCAGTACGGTGGATCCACCTCGGCGATCCTGGTCAACCTCCCCGGGGAGTCGTCCTCGGTGGTGACCTGCCTGGACGGCTACCAGATGGCGCGACAGGGCCGCGCCGGGGTCGCACTCGCGACCGCGGCGATCGGTTCATTCTTCGCCGGCTGCTTCGCGACCCTCGTGGTGGCGATGTTCGCTCCGCCACTGGCCGAAGTGGCATTGAAATTCGGCCCGTCGGAGTACTTTTCGCTGATGGTGCTGGGCCTTGTAGCGGCCGTGGTGCTGGCGCATGGCTCGGTCATCAAGGCCGTCGCGATGGTGCTGCTCGGGCTACTGCTCGGCCTGGTGGGGACAGACGTCAACTCCGGCGTGCTGCGCTTCGCCTTCGGCATTTCGGAACTTGCGGACGGCATCGGCTTCGTTACGGTGGCAATGGGACTGTTCGGCATCGCCGAGATCATCACCAACCTCGAATTGAAGGACGAGCGTGAAGTGTTCACCAACAAGGTGACCAACATGTTCCCGACCAGGGAGGACTGGAAGCGCATGTGGAAGCCGATCCTGCGCGGGACCGTGCTCGGTTCCGCCCTGGGCATCCTGCCCGGTGGAGGGGCGCTGCTGTCGTCGTTCGGAGCCTACACGCTCGAGAAGAAGGTTTCCAAGTACGGGCATGAGTTCGGCAAGGGCGCAATCGAAGGCGTGGCTGCCCCTGAGTCGGCCAACAACGCCGGCGCGCAGACCTCGTTCATCCCTCTGCTGACCCTGGGCATCCCGGGCAATGCGGTAATGGCGCTGATGATCGGCGCGATGATGATCCAGGGAATCGCTCCCGGCCCGCAGGTCATGACCGAGAAACCCGACCTCTTCTGGGGCATGATCGCATCGATGTGGGTGGGCAACCTGATGCTGGTCATCCTCAACCTGCCGATGATCGGCCTCTGGATCAAGCTGCTCACGGTCCCCTATCGCGTCCTGTTTCCCTCGATCCTCGTGTTCATGGCGATCGGCGTTTACAGCCTGTCGAACAACCCATTCGACTGCCTGATCATGATGCTGTTCGGCCTGCTGGGTTATGTCTTCGTCAAACTCGAATGCGAGCCGGCCCCGCTGCTGCTCGGCTTCATCCTCGGTCCATTGATGGAGGAGAACCTGCGGCGCGCGATGCTGTTGTCGCGAGGCGACCCGATGGTGTTCTTCACCAAGCCGATCAGCGCCGGGTTCCTGATCGCCGCCATCATCCTGCTGATCATCCTGCTGCTGCCCAACATCCGCAAGAAGCGCGAAGAGGCGTTCGTCGAAGAATAGGGCGGGTAAAACCCGGGTCAGAGGGCCGCGATGGTCTGGACCTCGACCAGGAACTGCTCCTGCACCAGGCGGTCGACGATCAGCAGGGTGTTCGGCGGATACTTCCCGTCGGGAAACATCTTCGGGAATTCGCGCAGGCGCCAGGCCATGAACCGCGGGATGTCCTGCGAGTGCACGAGGTAGGTTGTGAACTGCACGACATTGCCCCACTTCGCCCCGGCGGACTCCAGGGCGAGAGCGATGCTGCGGAACACGCCGCTGCATTGCGTGTCGAAGTCATCTCCGGGCGCGAGCATACCGGCGATGTAGAGCGTTTCCGCCGCCTTGACGCGCGTCACGTGCGAATACTGGCCAAGCGGTGCGCCGAGCGTCTCAGGGTTATAGATGCTGATGCTGGACATTCCTGGTTTCCTTTTCGTATGTGTCAGGTTTTCGTTTTTACACGGCCGGCGATCTGCGCCTTTACCGTCGATATCAGGGCGTTCCGCTCCACGGGTTTGATCAGGTAGGCGTTCGCGCCGGCCTGCATGCAGCGCGCGACCGTGTCCGGTTCGGAGAGGACCGACACAATGACGATGGGTGTCGCGGAGTTCGGCGAATTCGCGCGCAGTTCCTTAAGGACGCCGAAGCCGCCAATGCCCGGCATCATCAGGTCGAGAAGTATCGCGTCGTAGGCGAAACTGCGTCCCAGGCGCATGGCCTGCTCGCAGGTCCCGGCCAGCGTGACCTCGGATTGAAGTTCGTTGGTGAGGACGCGCGCTAGCAGCAGGCGGATCGACTCCTCGTCGTCGACGATGAGAAGCCGGTGATGGGGGGCGACCTCGATGCCATCCACTGCGGTGCTCATCTGGCTCGCCCGCCGGCCTGTCCGAGTTTCCGGGCCAGGCCGGGGAAGTCACCTGCACTGACATCGATGCTCGCGTCGTACGCCCGTTCAGCCTTCAGGTCAGGCTTGAAGTCGGGCCCGAATTCCATCGGGCGGCGCACAAACGCCGTCGCAAGGCCGCATTTCTTGGCGGCGAAAAGATCGTTCTTGTGGGCGGCCACCATCATGACCTGGGGAGGCTCAAGCGAAAGCAGTTCGCAGGCGCCGAGGTAGGTTTCGGGGTCGGGTTTGTAGTGGCGGAATATTTCGCCCGAGAAAATGCAGTCCCAGGGCAAGCCGCCTGCCTTTGCCATGTTGGTCAGCAGCAGCACATTGCCGTTGGAAAGTGTCGCGATGATGCGCTCTTTCTTCAGCGCTTTGAGGCCGGGACGGGAATCAGGCCAGGGAGTGAGGCGATGCCACACCCTGTTGAGATGGTCGATCTCGGCCTCTTTCAACCCGCGGATTCCGAACTTCACGAGGAGATCGTCCAGGATCATCCGGTGGAGTGCATCGATCTTCGTCCAGCCGAGCGCGCCCGAACGTACTTTCGCCATCGCCGGCTGGTATCCGGCACGCCAGGCATCGGCAAAGGCCGCGGGATCCAGGTCAATTTTCCGGGCGCGCGCAAAGCGGCGCATCTCGCGGGTGATGGAGCCGCGCCAGTCGACGACCGTGCCGAAAACGTCGAAGACGAGCGCTTGTACGGAGGAGAACTTGCCGCGCATGGTGCCTACCTGAAGGGGCTCAGCCGGTATTGTACGTGGATGCGCGGCAGCGCCGCTTACTCCAGCTGGATAGTGCCACTGACGCTGATTTGCAGCATCGATGCGCCAGGCTCGACCGAGGGCGGGGTCGGCGAAGCGGCTGCCATTGCAGCGCGTGGGGCAGCGTAAAGCCGGGGTTGCATGCCACCCCCGCCGCCGATATTGAGTTCCTTCACGCGATAGCGGCTCGCCTTTTCCGCATCGCGCACGATGGCCGCCCGCGCGTGGTATGCGGCGAGTGCTTCCGTGATCAGCGCATTTTCGGTGCGCTGCCGGAGCTCGGTTGACAGGCCGAACGACATTCCCGTCAACTGCAGGCTTTCATGCGGGCCAGCCTGCAGCTTGCCGATCAATTCGGTCGCCTGGGCAAACTCGCTGCTTTCCAGACGGAGTTCCTGGCGCACGTTCCAGCGGGCGATGCGCGCCTTGTCGTACGTCGGCCAGGTC
>JBBQVP010000090.1:0-16702 GCA_038211455.1 Burkholderiales bacterium | reverse complement strand
CATCCGCGGACGTGGCGGGCGCACGCTCCAGGAAAAATGGAGCGCCGGCCCGCGAACCTACCTCGGGCTGTGCATCGAGGGCTTTCCCAACCTGTTCACGATCTCCGGGCCGGGCAGTCCTTCCGTGCTGACCAACATGATCGTCTCGATCGAGCAGCACGTGGACTGGATTGCGGAGTGCATCGACTACATGCGCGCGCACAGCCATACGACCATCGAAGCAACTGAAGGTGCGGAAGACGCCTGGGTGGAGCATGTCAACACGGTGGCCGACCGCACCCTCTACCCGACCTGCAACTCCTGGTACCTGGGCGTGAACGTGCCGGGCAAGACGCGCGTGTTCATGCCACTGGTCGGGTTTCCGGCCTATGTCGAGAAGAGCCGCGACGTCGCGGCGCGGGGCTACGAGGGTTTCGCGCTGGCGCGCGCTTAGGGACGCCTCGCCGACTTACCTTCCGCCGACGCCGAGGTTGAAAAAGGACCGTATCCGGCCGAGCAACTGGCGGGCGAGCCCCGCCTTGGCTGCATCGTCGGGCAGCGTGCCCGAAGCCGCCATCGAGCGCTGGTTGGCCGCCTGCCTGCCGGCCAGTGCGCGGGACAAGACGTCGGCTAGTTCGGGCCGCGCCTCGAGCAGCTTCGACATCGCCTCCTTGCCGATTTCGGTGATCAGGCAATCGGTGACCGGGATAACGGTCGCGCTGCGCGGCTCGCCGGTGAGCAACGAGAGCTCGCCGAAAAATTCCCCCGGATGGATCTGCGCCACCTGCCTGTCCACGCCCTGCGCATCTTTCATCCAGACCCCGAGCAGGCCCTCGTTGAGGATGAACAATGAGGTCCCGGGGCTGCCCTGGTGCAGGATGGGCTCGGGCGCGTAGTAGAGCCGCTGCATGGCGGCGCGTGCCAGTTCCTCGGTCTCCTCGGGCTGAAGCTCCGCAAACAGGGCCGACTGACGCAGCAGACGGACGATGCCACCGGCGACATCACCCGCGGCCGGGCCGCGCCGCACGCGCACCTCCTGCGCCTGCACCGGGATCTGTATGCCCGCATAGTGCAGGTTGCGCAGGATGTTCTGGTGCACCATGAAGCGCAGGCGCATCAGCCGGCCGCGGTCCGGCACCATGTAGATCAGCAGCCAGACTACGCCGCGGCTGTCGTATTCCTCGATCGTGACGGAAGGCTTTCCCGGCAGGTTCGCGATCTCGTCGATCTGGTTCACGGCGCCAAGCAGAATGCGCTGGCCCTGGTGGGTCGTGACATCGAAGGGCAGCGTGATCCGGATGCGGTCGCGGAAATAGGCGTGCGGCCGGGAGAAGTTCAGGAACGCCTTGCCGGCGATGTGGCTGTTGGGCACCACGACCGTGATGTCCTCCGGCGTGGTCAGGCGGGTGGAGCGCCAGCTGAAATCGACCACCTTGCCGACTGGACCGCCCGTATCCACCTGCAGCCAGTCGCCGATGGCGTAAGGCCGCTCCATGCTGAGGGCGATACCCGCAAAGAAGTCGGCGAGCAGGCGTTGCACGGCAAAACCGGCCACCCCGATCAGCACGGTCGAGGTCGCCAGCACGGCAGTCACCGACCGGCCATACACACCGCCCAGGATCACCGCGACGATCGCGAGCCACACGACAACCTCGGCCAGCGTGACCAGCATGCCGGGGATCTCGACGCCGGCGCGCGCCAGCAGTCCGCGCCAGAACAGCAGGTGGGTGGCGCGATTGAAGACGAGGCCGAAGGCCAGCCAGCACAAGGCAGAGAGCAGCAGGCCGCCCTGTTCGACGACGCCTGGGCCCGGCGCGAATCCCAGTTCCGTGGCGTTGTCCGGCCAACGCGCGTTGAGCACGAACAGGGCGATAAACAGGAGCGCCGGTACGGCGAGCCTGGCCAGTGCGGTGCGGACGAGGAGTCCTACGCGGTTTCCTGCCGTCCGGGGAGAGTTCATTTTCGCGAGTGTAGCAAGAACGGGGTTCCGGCTTGAGCGTTAGGTTGACCGGGATCAAAGGATTCACCTATCCGCCCTCCTACGATGGACAAATAGACAAAGGGGAACAACCATGAAAGTCCGTGAGTTCTGCAGCCGCGTCGTAGCCGTCGCGGTGCCAACGACCGACCTGCGCGAGGCGGCGCAGATGATGCGCGAGCACCATGTCGGGTCTCTGATCGTGATCGACCAGCTGACCGGCGCCACCAAACCCATCGGCATCGTCACCGATCGCGACATCGTCGTGCTCGCGGTCGCGTCCGGCGTCGACCCGAAAACGCTGACGGTGCGCGAAGTGATGCGCCCGGAACTGACAGTGCTAGGCGATGATTGCGGCGTGTTCGAGGCCGCCGAAACCATGGCGTCCACCGGCGCGCGGCGCCTGCCGGTGGTCACCAAGGGAGGCGACCTGATGGGGATCGTGTCGCTGGACGATGTGCTGCGCGTCCTGTCCACCGAGCTTTCCTTCCTGGTTGCCACAGTGAATCGCTCGACCGAGCGCGAAATCGAGATGCACGCGACGGACAAGGCCATGCCGTGACAATTGCCTCACCCGCCAGGGTGGCGCAGGCCGCGTGAAGATGAACCTGCATCCGCCCACAATCTTCGTGACGATCGTCACGGTCAGCGCAACGCTGGCCCTATGGCGGAACGCAATCGTCCAGATTTCACCAAGAGAACCTGTCCGGTAACAGGCATCAGGACGACGGATTCACGCGTTACCATAGTTCCTGCTGCGATCTACCCGGCATATCGGATCGCCGGTCTGCTTTGGCGTTCACATCCTTCCAACTCCAGCACGCAACATGCAAAATGCCCGCGCACGACTGGGTTTCCTGGTACCACCCGGGAATCCCAATCTAGAACCAGAACTGTTCAGACTGGCGCCAGCCGGTGTCAGCGTGCACTTCGACCGGATGGTCGCGAGAGGCATCACGGGTTCGCATGACGGACAGGAAGAACGCAACCTGAGCCAGATCGCGCACCTGGACGAAAATGTCGAGATGCTCGCGCTGGTCCATCCGGCGGTGATCGCGCTGGCGCACACTGCGACCAGCTACACGCTGGGCAGGCAAAAGGAAGCGGAACTCGTCGCGCGGATCGGGCGCGAAACCGGCATCGCCTTCATCACCGCCTTTGGCAGCGTAGTGCGCGCCCTGGCCGAACTGGGTGCCGCGCGGATCGCGCTGGCGACACCTTACAGCGAGCACTGGACCCAGCGGGGGCGGCAGAACCTGATCGATTACGGGCTGCAGGTCGTCTCGTACGGCCGGCTTGAGAACGTGCGCAACATCTACGAAGAAACGCCGGAACGCGCCGCAGAGCTCGTCCACCGGGTCGACACGCAGGACGCGCAGGCCGTGTTCATCAGCGGCGTGGGCATGCCGTCAATAGATGTGCTGCAATCGCTGGAGGACGCCATCGGCAAGCCGGTGATCTCGAGCGTGTCGGCAATGATGTGGAACGCGCTGCGCCTGGCCGGCGTCAGCGAACCGGTCCCGGGATTTGGGACACTGTTGGCAAGGGGGCGAGAGAAATGATGAGAGCCTGGTCAAGGACAATCGCCGGAATACTTTTCGGCACGATCGCCATCACCGCGGCACAGGGCACCGGCTATCCGGACAAGCCGCTGCAACTGGTGGTGCCCTTCACTCCCGGCGGCAACGCCGACATCGTTGCCCGTGTGGTTGCCCAGGGACTGTCCGAGGAACTGGGCCAGCCGGTGCAGGTGGTGAACAAGGCTGGGGCCAGCGCCGCAATCGGCGCGGAGTACGTCGCTCGGGCTGCGCCAGACGGCTACACAATGCTGTTTGGCACCGCAGAGAGCCACGCGTTGAACCCGCACTTGCGCAAGGACCTGCCCTACGACCCGCTGAAGCAGCTCACGACGGTCGGCGTCATCGACCACTTTCCCCTGTCGTTGGTAACCAACCCGTCGATTCCGGCGAAAACGCTGAGCGAATTCATCGCCTATGCAAAGGCCAACGAAGGCAAGCTCAACTTCGCTTCCTGGGGCAATGGCAGCGTTTCGCAGATCGCGTTCGAGCAGATCATGCAGATCACCGGGACACGGCTGGTGCACGTCCCGTTCAAGGGAGCGGCGCCGGCGATTGTCGCCGTGACGGCGGGCGACGTACAGGCGTTCGTCGTGCCGCTGTCCGTCGCAGTCCCGCAGGCCAAGAGCGGGCGCGTACGGCTGCTCTCGGTGTTCAGCGCCTCTCGCGAGGCCGCAGCTCCAGACGTGCCTACCGCGATTGAGCAGGGTGTAAACGTTACGATCAGCGGCTGGCACGTACTCGCCGTGCCGGCCGACACGGCGCGCCCGGTGCTCGAGCGCTTGAACGCGGCGCTCAATGCGGTGACTGCACGCGCCGACATACGTGTGAATCTCGCAAAGAGCGGCGCGCAACCGGCCCAGTCCACACTCGAGTCGGCCGACAGGATGGTCAGGGATGAATGGCAGCGCTGGGGTGAGGTTGCAAAGAAAGCCGGCTTGCGGCCGCAGTAGTCGCGCACCCCGCTGGGGGCTGCCTGGCGGAAGGAGTGGGATTCGAACCCACGAAGGCTTTCGCCTTGCCGGTTTTCAAGACCGGTGCATTCGACCGCTCTGCCATCCTTCCAGGGCACTTCAGGGCCTTGCATTGCGCGTGACCGGCCGCATTTTACCGGTTGGCGCCCGGTTTCCATTACGAACTGCAATCGAAGTCCAAAATCGACTTCATTGGTTGAAACTTCGCCCTGATTTGGTAGTCTTAGTGGAACGAGGCGCATTTGCGCCGGATTATTTTGCCCATGGAGGGAAATATGCAGCCTGAACTCAGACCCGTCCCGAACAACGACAGCAGCTTTGGCCATGGCACGCCCCGCTACGCGCCCGGAGACCGCGTCATCGACGTGGCCGATTCGCACAAGGTCCTGCGCAACACCTACATGCTGCTGGCTCTCACGATGGTCCCGACCGTGGTCGGCGCCTTCGTCGGCATGAGCACGGCCGGCATCATGGTCCAGCACCCGATCATGCTTACGCTGCTGATGCTCGGTTCGGTGATCGGGCTGCAGTTCGGTATTGCGGCCAACCGCAACAGCGGTCTCGGCGTCGCCTTGCTGCTGCTGATGACCGGCCTGCTGGGCTGGTTCCTCGGGCCGATGCTGACGGTTGCGCTGGCGCTAAAGAACGGACCGGCGCTGATCGCCTACGCGGCGGGCGGCACGGGCCTGGTGATGGCGGTGATGGCGACGATCGCCACGACCACGAAGCGCGACTTCAGCTTCATGGGTAAGTTTCTGTTCGTCGGCATGATCGTGCTGCTGGTGGCGATGCTGGCCAACATGTTCCTGCAGATCCCGGCGCTCGCGCTGACGATCTCCTCGGCTGTGATCGTCGTGTTCTCGTTGTTCCTGCTGCACGACCTGTCGCGCATCGTGACCGGCGGCGAGACCAACTACGTGATGGCGACCACGGGCGTGTACATGAGCCTGTTCAACATCTTTGCCAACCTGCTCTCGCTGCTGATGGCGCTGGGCGGCGAACGCGACTAGCCTTCACCGGTACGAAAAAAGGCGCCTGCGGGCGCCTTTTTTATTGCCAATCTGCCTCTATTCTGTATCGGTATCGATACCTTAACTGACATGTAACACAGTCTGGGAGGGGACTTTGTCAATATAAAGCGAAAGATTCCTGCCCGTCGGGTCAGTCCCGCTCGAACAGCGCAATCGACTCCACGTGCGCGGTGTGCGGGAACATGTTCACCACCCCCGCGCTCACCAGCCTGAAGCCGCGCTCGTGCACCAGCGTGCCGGCATCGCGCGCGAGCGTCGCCTGGTCGCAAGAGACGTACACGATGCGCCGTGGCCAGGCGTCGGGCAGGGACTTGACCAGTTCAGCCGCCCCGTCGCGCGGCGGATCGATCAGCAGCTTGTCGAACGGCCCCCACGCCGCAAGCCGCGCAGTGTCGACCTCGAACAGATTCGCCGCTTCGAACGTGGCACGATCGTCCAGGGCATTGGCCTGCGCATTCTGGCGCGCCCGCTCCACGAGTTCCTGGGCGCCCTCGAGCCCGAGCACCTGCGCGCCGCACGCCGCGATCGGCAGGGTGAAATTTCCTATTCCACAGAACAGGTCTGCGATCCGCTCGCCCGGCTGCGGGTCGAGCAGGCGCAGCGCGCGCCGCACCAGGATCCGGTTCATCGCGTGGTTCACCTGCGTGAAGTCGGTGGGACGAAACGCAATCCGGATGCCGAATTCGGGCAGCGTGTAATCGAGCGCCGGCATCTCCAGCGGGTGGAACGGTGCCGCGGTCGCCGGCCCCTTGGGTTGCAGCCACAGCCAGACACCTTCCCGCTCGGCGAACGCGCGCAGCTTGTCCGCATCCCCCTCGGACACGGGATCGAGGTTGCGCACGACGAGAACATCGACCGCTTCGCCGGCCGCGACCTCGATCTGCGGCATGCGCTCGCGCATGTCGAGCGAGGCGATCAGGAAGCGCAGTGGCGAAATCAGCCGCGAGATGCGCTCGGGCAGGTTCTCGCACTGGCGCATGTCGGCGATATGGCTGGAACGGCGCTCGTGAAAGCCGAGCAGCGCGCCGCCGCGCGAGGCGACGTAGCGCGCCGCCATGCGGGCGCGGTGCCGGTAGCCCCACTCCTGGCCAAGCACGATCGGCAGCATGGTTTCTGCCTGCACCCGGCCGATGCGCGCAAAGCTGTCCTCAAGCCAGCGCTGCTTGCCGGCCATCTGGGTGCGCGCGTCGGCGTGCTGGGTCGCGCAGCCGCCGCAGACGCTGAAATGAGGGCAGCGCGGCTCGCGGCGGCTCGCGCTTGGGCGCAGCACTTCGAGGGTGCGCGCCTGGTCAAACGATCCACCGCCACGGAATACCTCTGCCGTGACCGATTCGCCGGGCAGCGCGCCTTCGACGAACACCACCTTGCCGTCCACCCGACCGACGCCCCGCCCTTCGGAGTCGAGCGAAACGATGTCCAGGCGCAGGACGGGCAGCGGCGCCTGGGGACCGCCGCGCGTGACTCTCGGCCGACGCTTCACGCGGTGAGCAGCGGGTCGTTCCAGCGCGCGAGGAACTCCTCCCAGTGCGGCTGCGCGAGCTTCACCAGCACCTCGCGCAAGACGCCGCACTCGCGCCTGAAGTGGTCGATGTTGATCGCGCCGCGCAGCAACTGGTAGCGCAGGTACAGAAGGTAGGTATTGGCGGTGTCGGCCTCGCAGTAGCTGCGGATGCGCGCGATGCCGCCCGTGCGGAACGCCTCCCAGACGGCCGATCCGTGCATGCCGATCTTGCCGGGCAGACCGGCCACCTGCGCCACGTCGTCCAGCGGCGCGTTGTTCCTCGGCTGGTACATCGCGAGAACGTCCATTAGATCCAGATGCCGGGTGTGGTAGCGGCTGGTGTAGTTGTTCCAGCGGAAATCGCGGTCCTCGTCACCCGATTCCCAGAAGCGCGCCGCGCTCACGCCGTGGAGCAACGCGCGGTAGTTGAGCACCGGGAGGTCGAAACCGCCGCCATTCCATGAGACGAGCTGCGGCGTATAGCGCTCGATCCCATCGTAAAAGCGCTGGATCAGCGCGCGCTCGGGATCCTCGGGCGAGCCGAGCGACCAGACACGCACGCCCTCGTCGTCGCGCAGGATGCAGGCGATCGCGACGACGCGCTGCAGGTGCGGCTGCAGGAAATCGCTACCGGGGTTCGGACTAGATACGGCACGCCGCTTCTGAAACGCCACCTCTGCGACTTCCTCGTCCGGCAGCGATTCCGGCAGGTCGTAGAGCCGCCGGATGCCGGGGCAGTCGGGGACCGTTTCGATGTCGAAGGCGAGGATCGGAGCCAAGCTAGTCCGGGAATATGCCGGTCGTGAGGTAACGATCGCCGCGGTCGCAGACGATGGTCACGATGGTGGCATCGCGCAGTTCTTCGGCCACGCGCAGCGCGACGCAGAGTGCCCCGCCCGAGGAGACGCCCGCGAAGATGCCCTCTTCCCTGGCCAGCCGCCGCGTCATCTCCTCGGCATCGGCCTGGCCCACGTACTCGAGCCGATCGACGCGGCCCTTGTCGTAGATCTTCGGCAGGTAGGCTTCGGGCCACTTGCGTATCCCGGCGATCTGCGCGCCCTCTTCCGGCTGGCAGCCCACGATGCAGACTGCGGGATTCTTTTCCTTGAGGAAACGCGAGACGCCCATGATCGTGCCGGTGGTGCCCATGCTCGAGACAAAGTGGGTCACGCGCCCGCCTGTGTCGCGCCAGATTTCCGGCCCGGTGGTCTCATAGTGCGCAAGCGGATTGTCCGGGTTCGCAAACTGGTCGAGCATCACGCCCTTGCCCTCGGCGACCATACGGTCGGCCAGGTCGCGCGCAGATTCCATTCCTCCCGACCTGGGCGTGAGGGTGAGTTCGGCGCCGAATGCGCGCATCGTCTGGCGACGCTCGACAGACTGGTTCTCCGGCATGATCAGGACCATCCGGTAGCCGCGCGCCGCAGCCACCATCGCAAGCGCGATCCCGGTGTTTCCGCTGGTGGCCTCGATCAGGGTGTCGCCCGGCCTGATGCGTCCGCGCGCCTCGGCCCGCATGATCATCGACAGCGCCGGGCGGTCCTTCACCGATCCCGCCGGGTTGTTGCCTTCGAGCTTGGCAAGAATCACATTGCCGCTGGAATCGTTGGCATGCCCCGGGATGCGCTTCAGGCGCACCAGCGGGGTCTTGCCGACGAAAGCCTCCAGTTCCGGGTGATCCATGCTCATCCCTTCTCGCGGGCCGAAAGCATGTCACGCACGTATTCGTCCACGCCCTCCTCCACCGAACGAAA
Organism: Burkholderiales bacterium; assembly: GCA_038211455.1. Lineage (GTDB taxonomy): Bacteria > Pseudomonadota > Gammaproteobacteria > Burkholderiales > SG8-39 > SZAS-79. The sequence goes on along the minus strand of JBBQVP010000090.1, from coordinate 7,908 downwards.
CTCACCCGGGTAGCCCGCTTCGCGCACCGCGGCAAGATCGGCCTCGGTGTAGCTCTGGTACTTTCCGACCAGGGCCTGGGGAAACGGCACGTACTCGATCGCACCCTGGGCCACCAGGTCGGAAAGCGCGAGGCGCGCTTCGCCGCGCGATTCGCGCACGCCGTTGGCGACCGCCATCGCGACATCGTTAAAGGTCTGCGCCCGGCCGGTGCCGCAGTTGTAGATTCCGGACACACTGCGGTTCTCGAGAAACCAGATGTTCATGTTGACCACGTCGTCGACGTGCACGAAGTCGCGCTGCTGCGCGCCGTCGGCATAACCCGCGCTCCCCACGAACAGCTTGATCTTGCCGGTCTCGATGAACTGGTTGAACGCGTGAAACGCCACCGATGCCATGCGCCCCTTGTGCGCCTCGTTCGGCCCGTACACGTTGAAGTAGCGAAAGCCCGCCAACTGTGCACTGCGCCCGGGAAGCCGCGCGCGCACGCACTGGTCGAAAAGAAATTTCGAATAGCCGTAGACGTTCAGGGGCGACTCGTGCCGGCGCTCCTCGCGAAACACCGGCCCGGGCCCGTAGACCGCGGCCGAGGACGCATACAGGAGCGGGGTTTCCTCTTCCTGGCACCAGTCGAACAGGCGGCGCGAATACGCGTAGTTGTTCTCCATCATGTAGCGGCCGTCGCTTTCCATCGTGTCCGAGCAGGCGCCCTGGTGCAGCACCGCCTCGAGCGCTCCGTCGAACTGGCCCGCCTCGAGGCGCTGCAGGAACTCGCGCTTGTCGATGTAGTCGTCGATGTCGCAGTCGAGGAGATTGCGGAACTTCGCGGCATTCTCGAGATTGTCGACCGCAATGATTCCGCCCGCGCCCGCGCGATTGAGCCCCGCGACGATACGCGATCCGATGAAGCCTGCGGCTCCTGTGACGATGGTGTACATGGAGTATGGTCCGGACAGTCTGCCTAAAAATTTCCTAGCCGAAAATTTCTTCGCGCGTAGCAACCGCGGTGCCAAGCTTGCCGACCACGATGCCCGCGGCCCGGTTGGCGATCCGCACGGCCTCCGCCACCGACGCGCCCGCAGCCAGCATGACTGCAAGCGTCGCGATCACCGTGTCGCCTGCGCCGCTGACATCGTACACTTCGCGCGCCTGCGCTGCGACGTGCATGGCTCCGCGCGCATCGAAAAGTGTCATGCCCTGCTCGCTGCGCGTCAGAAGCAGCGCATCCAGGCCGAGGTCGGTGCGCAGCTTTTCGACGCGCCGCGCAAGATCGGCTTCGTCCTCCCAGGTCCCGACCACCTCGCGCAGTTCGACGAGATTGGGCGTCACGATATTCGCGCCGCGGTAACGGGTGTAGTCGTCCCCCTTCGGATCGACCAGAACCAGCTTTCCGGCCGCGCGTGCCAGCCCGATCATGGTCGCGATGTGGGTCAGCCCCCCCTTGCCGTAGTCGGACAGGATCACTGCATCGCTATCGGCGAGCGCGGCCTCGAAGTCGGCGAGTTTGGTGGCGAGCACCTCGCGCGAGGGCGGGGTCTCGAAGTCGATTCGCAGGAGTTGCTGCTGGCGGCCGATCACGCGCAACTTCACCGTGGTGGGGATCGACGCATCGCGATGCAGGTTGGCGCTGACCCCTTCGGCGTCGACGAGTTCGGCAAGCCGCCCGCCGGCCTCGTCGTCACCGATAACCGAGATGAGTTGCGTCCTGGCGCCCAGGGCGGCGCAGTTGCGCGCCACGTTTGCAGCGCCTCCCGGTCGCTCCTCGATCCGAGTGACGCGCACGACCGGCACCGGTGCCTCCGGGGAAATCCGCGTGACTTCTCCGAACCAGTAGCGATCCAGCATCACATCGCCCACGACCAGCATCCGGACGCCCCCCGGATCCAGGTCCTTGCCCACTTTCTCCGCGCTCAGGCTCACGTGCGCCGGCCCCTCGGCGCTCACGTGCGCCGGCCCCTCGGCGCTCACGTGCGCCGTCCTATGGGAAAGTACTCGATGCCGAGGTTGCGCATTGCGGCGGGGTCATACAGGTTGCGCCCGTCGAAGACCACGGGCGAACTCAGCCTGGCCTTCACTGCGTCGAAATCCGGACTGCGGAACTCACGCCACTCGGTGACCACGCACAGCGCATCAGCGCCTTCGAGCGCCGCCGCAGCGCTGTCGACCAGCGTCACGCGCGACTGCCCGGCAAACAGCTTCGCTGCTTCGTGTCGTGCGACCGGGTCATAGGCGCGCACCACGGCCCCGGCGTCGAGCAGGTCCGCTATCAGCGCCAGGCTCGAGGCCTCGCGCATGTCGTCGGTATTGGCCTTGAACGCAAGACCCCAGATTGCGAAGCAGCGGCCGGCCAGGTCAGCGCCGAACCGGCCCTTTACCTTCGCGGCGAGTACATGCTTCTGCGCCTCGTTCACCTCACCGACCGCCGCGAGCAGTCGTAGCGGGTGCCCTGCCGCCTCGGCCGTGCGCTGCAGGGCCTGCACATCCTTGGGAAAGCACGAACCGCCGAAACCCGCGCCTGCGTAGAGGAAGTCGTAACCGATGCGGGGATCTGAGCCGATTCCGCGCCGCACCTCCTCGATGTCGGCGCCGATACGTTCGGCAAGGTTGGCCAGGTCGTTCATGAACGATATCCGCGTGGCGAGCATCGCATTGGCCGCGTACTTGGTGAGTTCCGCCGACCGCACGCTCATCACCATCAGCCGCTCGTGATTCCTCTGAAACGGCGCGTATAGTTGCCGCAGCAGGCCGGTCGCGCGTTCATCCTCGCTGCCGATGACGATCCGGTCAGGACGCATGAAGTCCTCGATTGCCGCGCCCTCCTTGAGGAATTCAGGATTCGACACCACGCTGTACGCAATCTGCGTGTTGCGCGACTTCAATTCCTCGGCGATGGCCCGGCTGACCTGGTCGGCCGTCCCGACCGGCACGGTGGACTTGTTCACGATCACGCGGTATTCGGGCATGTGGCGGCCGATAGCCCGTGCCGCGGCCACCACGTAGGACAAGTCCGCGGATCCGTCCTCCCCCGGCGGTGTGCCCACAGCGATGAACTGGAGCTCGCCGTGCTTGACGCTGGCCTCGACATCGGTCGAAAACACGAGCCGCCCGGCGGCACGGTTGCGCGCCACAACCGCCTCCAGCCCCGGCTCGAAGATCGGCAATCTGCCGGCGTTCAGGGTCGCAATCTTTGCCGCGTCGACGTCGCAGCAGAAGACGTGGTTGCCGGCGTCGGCCAGGCACGCACCTGTGACGAGGCCGACGTAACCGGAACCGATGACAGTGACGTTCATAGCTCAGCCCTCACGCGGGGTTGCGGGGTTGTTGGGCCGCACGGTTCATGCGGCGGGATCCACATCTTCGGAACGGCGCGGCGGGTAGGTTTCCCAGCCTCCGCAGGCCGGGCAGTGCCAATAGAACTGCCGTGCCCGGAAGCCGCAGCCCGTGCAGCGGTAGCGCGCCATGCGGCGCGCATGACTGTGCACCAGGTTCTTGACCAGTTCCAGGTCGCGGCGGCGCTCGGAGGATGCCGCACCGGCGATCTGCGCCTCGAGCAGGCGATCAAGGCCCAGCAGCGTCGGGTTGCGGCGCAATTCGTCACGCACCAGCGTATAGGCGGCCTCCGCACCCTTGGCATCCAGCGTGTACTGGAACACCGTGTCGAGCAGGTCGAGGGACGGGAAACGCTCGAGGTGCCCCGACAACAACGTGAGCCCTTCCTCCAGCCGGCCGGTTTCACGGAATACGTCGAGCAGCCGCTGCGCGACCAGCGCGAGATAGGCCGGGTCCTGCGTTTCGATGCGCTTCCAGTTCTCGATCGCAAGCTCCGGGTTGCCGGCGCTGCGCTCGAGGTCTCCCTGCTGCAGGCTGGCACGCACGCATTTACGATTGGCCTTCAGCGCGGACCTGAGATGGGCCCTCGCTTCGTCCGGGCGCGAATGCGTCGCTTCGTACGCCGCCAGCTCGCAGTAAAAGTGGGCCACTTCACGCGCAAGCGATTCTCCAGGACCCGGTTCGATCTGGGCCGCCATGTCGATCGCCTTCTGCCACTCCTTCTCGGCCTGGTAGATCTCGAGAAGGAATCCGCGCGCCTCCGAGGCAAGCGGCCCTTCGCGCAGGCGATTGAAAACTTCCTCGGCCTGATCCAGGATTCCGGCCTTGAGGTAATCCTGCCCGAGTTCGAACAGCGCCGCGAGGCGCTGTTCGGACGACAGATCAGCGCGGTCGATGAGGTTCTTGTGCATCCGAATCGCGCGATCGTACTCGCCGCGCCGCCGGAACAGGCTTCCAAGGGCGTAGTGCAGCTCGACCGTTTCCGGATCGACCTTGACCACTTCGATGAACGCTTCGATCGCCTTGTCGGGTTCCTCGTTGAGAAGGAAGTTCAGGCCCTTGAAATACGAACGCGGCAGGGCGCGCGATTCAGTGAGCAGGTGCTTGATGTCGATGCGCGCCGCGAGCCAGCCCAGCCCGAAGAACAGCGGGAACCCAACGAGCCACCAGTATTCGAATTCCATCAGGCGTCGACGTCCCGGGGCGGTGGCTGGAGTGCGGCCGCCGCTTCGGCTTTGGATGCTTCCTTCAGTTCGCGCCGCAGCTGCATGATCTCGCGCCGCTGGTTAAACAGGGTCGACAGGGCTGCGACCAGACCGAATACGGCGCCAGCTGCAAAGAAGGCGAGCAGCAGCAGGATCAGCGGCTCATGCCACGACAGGCCGAAATAAAACCGCAGGATGACAGGGTCGGTGTTCTTGACCGCGAATGCGAGCAGGAACAGGAAGAACAGCAGTCGAATCGCCCAGGTGAGGTAGCGCATGTCGGCTCAGGAAGGGGCGCCAGTGATCAGCTCGCACAGGGTAGGGCGCGGGGTCCGGCGCAGGGCCCGCCCCCACCTCCCGACACAGACAATGTCACGCTGAGGACGAACTCGCGGCCGCCGCTGCCTCCGCCGCGTCCACGCGTTCGCGCAATTCCTTGCCGGCCTTGAAGTGGGGCACATACTTTTCCGGCACGTGGACTTTCTCGCCCGATTTCGGGTTGCGACCCACCCGCGGCGGCCGGTAGTTAAGGCCGAAACTACCGAATCCGCGGATCTCGATACGATTTCCCTCGAGCAATGCCTGAGTCATCGCATCGAGGATCATCTTCACCGCGTACTCGGCATCCTTCGCCACCAGCTGCGGATAGCGCTGCGCCAGCCGCGCGATCAGTTCGGACTTCGTCATGACAGGCCTTGCCCCCCTTCAACCATGCCGTATGCGCCCTGCCCTGCCAACGCCACTACTGCTGCGGCGTGCTGTTTTTGTCGAGCTTGGCGCGCAGCAGCGCACCGAGATTGGTGCTGCCCGCAGCGCTTGCCGCGCTTTCGCTGCGCAGCGACTTCATCGCCTCGGTTTCCTCGGCCATGTCCTTCGCCTTCACCGAAAGGTTGATAGAGCGGTTCTTGCGATCGACGTTGATTATCATCGTCTGGATCGCATCGCCTTCCTTCAGCACCGTGCGCAGGTCGTCGATGCGGTCGCGCGAGAACTCGGACCCGCGCAGGTAACCCTCGATGTCCCCTCCCAGCGACACCACGGCACCCTTCGCGTCGACAGACTTGACGCTTCCGTCGAGGATCGTGTTCTTTTCGTTGCTCGCGATGAAGTTGGTGAACGGGTCGCCTTCCATCTGCTTGATGCCTAGCGATATTCTCTCGCGCTCGACGTCGATCGCGAGCACCAGCGCCTCGATCTCGTCGCCCTTTTTGAAGTTGCGCACGGCTTCCTCGCCCTGCATCGACCACGAAAGGTCGGACAGGTGGACCAGGCCGTCGATCCCGCCCGGCAGGCCGATGAACACGCCGAAATCAGTGATCGACTTGATCTGCCCGCTGACCTTGTCGTTCTTCTTGAAATCGCGCGCGAAATCATCCCAGGGATTCGGCATGCACTGCTTCATGCCGAGCGATATGCGGCGGCGGTCCTCGTCGATCTCGAGGATCATGACCTCGACCTCGTCGCCGACCTGCACGACCTTGGAGGGGTGGACGTTCTTGTTGGTCCAGTCCATCTCGGACACGTGCACCAGGCCCTCGATGCCCGACTCGACTTCGACAAACGCGCCGTAGTCAGTGAGGTTGGTGACCTTGCCGAACAGGCGCGTGCCCTGCGGGTAGCGGCGTGAAATACCGACCCACGGGTCTTCGCCGAGCTGCTTCAGGCCGAGGGACACCCGGTTCTTCTCGGTATCGAACTTGAGGACCTTGGCGGTGACTTCGTCGCCGACTGCGAGCACCTCGGAGGGGTGCTTGACGCGGCGCCAGGCCAGGTCGGTGATATGCAGCAGGCCGTCGATGCCGCCCAGGTCCACGAACGCGCCGTAGTCAGTGATGTTCTTGACAATACCTTTGACGGTCGCACCTTCCGACAGCGTCGACAGGAGCTGCTCGCGCTCGGCGCCAGCCGTCTCCTCGAGCACTGCACGGCGCGAGACGACCACGTTGTTGCGCTTGCGGTCGAGCTTGATCACCTTGAACAGCATGGTCTTGCCTTCGAACGGCGTCGTGTCCTTGACCGGGCGCAGGTCAACCAGCGACCCGGGCAGGAAGGCGCGGATGCCGTTGGCCATCACCGTCAGGCCACCCTTCACCTTGCCGGTGATCGTGCCTTCGATCTTCGCGCCCTCTTCGAGCGCCTTTTCCAGGTCCATCCACGCAGCCAGGCGCTTGGCCTTGTCGCGCGACAGGCGGGTCTCGCCGAATCCGTCTTCCAGGGCCTCGATCGAGACACTGACGAAATCGCCGATCTTGACATCCAGTATTCCCGCATCGCTGCGGAATTCCTCAAGCGGAATATGACTTTCGGACTTCAGTCCGGCATTGACCGTGACGAAATTGTGATCGACGGCAACGACTTCTGCGGTGATGACCTCACCAACGCGCATTTCCTTGCGCGACAAGCTCTCCTCGAACAACGCGGCGAAGGAATCCGGTGCGTACGGGGGAGTAGCGGGGCTGTTTGATACGGTGGACAGACTGGACATGTAAATGGGACCTGGTTTGGGCCGCCTGCGCCCCCCTTTCCGGGAGGCACCGCCAGGCGGGCTAAGTTGCACACTTGAGCGTTCCGGCCTCTCGGCCGCACACCCACCGAATTGGATCAAGCCCCCTGAAAATCCTTTTATTTCAGATGGCTGCTACGATCCAAGCTTTCCACGGGCCAAAGCCAACACGCGCGCGACCACTTCATCCACCGACAGGTCCGACGAGTCGAGCTGCACTGCGTCGGGTGCCGGAACGAGCGGCGCTACCGCACGCTTCGCATCACGCTCATCGCGCTCCGCGAGGTCCCTGGAAAGGGACGCGAGATTAGCATGGTTTCCTTTGTCATTCAACTGTTTATACCGACGCCCGGCGCGCACCGCGACGCTTGCGGTCAGAAACACTTTCAGCGTCGAATCTGGAAATACCACGCTCGCCATGTCGCGCCCGTCGGCAACCAGGCCCGGCGGCTCGCGAAATTCGCGCTGGCGCTTGAGCAGCGCAGTGCGAACGGCCGGCCAGCGAGCAACGACGGAGGCACGGTTGCCGGTCTCCTCACTGCGCAGGAGTTCGGCAACATCTTCTTTGCCAAGGAGAATCCTTCCGTCGTCAAACCGGACAGGTAGCCCGCCGGCAATCCTCGCGAGGCCGGATTCGTCGTCATCGGCGATCCCCGCCCGCAGCGAGGCCAGCGCGACCAGCCGGTACAGTGCTCCGCTCTCCAGGTAATTGAATCCGAGCGCCCTGGCGACCAGCGCCGCGACCGTCCCCTTGCCCGAAGCGGAGGGCCCGTCGATCGAAATGACCGCCGGCAAGTTCATCCGGCGGCAGTCAGGCGTCCCAGCACCTGGAAGTAGTCGGGAAAGGTCTTGGCCACGCACCCCGGGTCGTT
>JBBQVP010000089.1:0-16708 GCA_038211455.1 Burkholderiales bacterium | reverse complement strand
CATCCATGCGCGTCATGGTCGACCAGTTGAGGAAGTTTCCGCTCCATTTTCCGGCGTTGGCGCCGATGCAGTACTTGTTGTCCGCGGTCGGTATGACGCCGAACGGAAAGAAGCGCGTGTTGACGGTGTCGTAGTCGTAGCATTTTTGCGGATCGAAATAGCCGTAATAGTCGATCGAATGCTTGTAGGTGAGTTCGAGCCCGTCGCCAGCGGCCGGATCCAGGTCGGTGTAGTCGTTGTAGGCTTTCTTGAACAGCTGCTGGTCCTTGGACAGCGTGAGCATCACGATCGGCTGCACGTTGGCGCCGACATAAAGCGGGATGTTCGACAGCGTCAGCAGCTGTGCCTGCGCGGCCTGCGGCAGCACGGCGCCGAGCGCAAACAGGGCGCAGGCAAATGTCGCCAACCGGCGGCGGCGCGTCGGGCCGGCCGCGGGTTCGCTGCAATATTCCGGAGCGTTCATCTGAGCACCTCTTCCTGGAGCGTGATCGCCTGGACGGAGTTCGGACCCCATCCGCGGGCGGTGATTCGATAGGCAGACTGGGCGCCGACTAGGCCGACATACTCGATCATGTATTGCGGCGCCTGGCCGACCGCGCCGGGCCCGGCGGTCGGGAATGCCTGCGCAGATGTGAACTGGCCATACACTGCCGCAGCGCCGGTGCCGCCCGCTGCGTTCCAGTTCGCCGCGACCTCCCAGACCGGGGTCGATCCGGCCGCAGGTGCGGCGCACGCGCCGTTGACGCAGACGCCTGCGGCGGGGGCCGATGGATTGCTGACCCCGTCGAACCAATAGGCCGGGCCGAGGAATACCGGCGCGCGCGTGCCGCTTCCGAGCAGGTCCGTCTCGGCATCGCGCAACGCGGCTTCGGCCGCACTGAATGCGGTGTTGTAGTCGCGCGAGGCACGGGCCATTTTTTCTTCCGACGTGCTGTTGGTCATCGCGGTCACACCGAGGAGTGTGAGCAGCGTGAGGAACATGAGCGCCATGATCAGGACCGCGCCGCGTTGCGCTGCCCTGAGACGGATCGGAGCTGCCAGGGAGGAATTCATCTTGGGCTCAGTTGACGCGATTGCGCAGCGTGATGGTGGTGGCGTAGAGGCGTCGTATGCGCCGGTCGAGGACCGCACCGGCCGCGTTGAACACGGAACCGGCGTCGCCCGCCGGCGCGACGTTGGCGGGCGCGTACACGGTGCCGAAGTGGTTGTAGATCCCCGAATCGCTTGCGGTCGCTGCGTTATCCGCGCTGCGCAACTGGAGCGAGATTCGAAGCGAGACGATCTGATCGGGGACTACCGCCGCGTCGTTGAAGGGCAGGTAGGTGTTCGGCGCCTTATCGCCATCCAGGTCAAGCCCCACGAGGATCTGCATGCTCTCCACTCCGGGCACCAGTTCGTTGTCGCTGACCACACCGGTTGCCGGAATGGTGCTCTGGCAGTAGAGGGACGGTTCGCCAGCCGCGTTGTTCGCGATGTGGAAGCGGTTGACGACGCGCTCGTTAAGTCGTGCGACATTGCCGACGCAGTCGACGACCGTGTTGTCCGCTGCGGTGCCGGCGGCGTTGTCACTGCCGAAGAACCGGACGGTGACTTCGTCGCTTGCGTTGGGCGCGCCCACGGTGGCGTTGACGCCGGCAATCACCGGGTTGGCGGCATCGAACACGCCGGTGGATGCGGTGAGCTTCATGCCAGCCATACGGACTTCCCGCTGCAGGACCAGGGCTGCGAAACGCGCGGTTTCCTGAACTTCGGCGGAAGCGTCCTGCGCGGCCGAGGTTTGGCGGTTGCCATAGAACAGCTGCGCCACAGCCACCATGATGACCATGCCGATGGTCAGGGCGATCATCATCTCGATCATCGAAAAGCCCCGTTCTGCGCTGCGCTCGCTCATGTTCCCGGTCTCCTAGGGCCTGAAAGCGGTCGTGAACCGCGTCAGCGAGCCGTCTGTCAGGCGCTCGTCCCACCAGATCTTGATGATGTAGGGCGAATTCGGCAGGTTGTCGCAGGCGGGCGCGGTCGGCGTGCCGTCGTTCGGGGTGCTGTCGGAGCAGACAAATCCCCTGCCGCCGGGCAACTGGGCGGCGGTGATCTGGTTCCACAGGAACACATCCATCTGTGCCATCTCGAGCGGTGTGCAGCCGGCCGTCGTGAAGCACGCGGGTTTCGAAAGCCCCTGCTGGTTGTTGTAGTTCCCGACATTCAGCGCCGCTTGGTTGGCGCGCATGCGGTCGGCAAGGCTGTAGGCCTGCTGGGTTGCGATCGAGCGGTAGTTGGCATTGCCTGCGTTGCGCAGGCTGAATGCCTGCATCGAGGCGAGGCCGAGAAGGCCGATCGACAGGATCATGATCGAGATCAGGATCTCCAGCATCGTGAAACCGCGTGAGGTTCTTGGCGCGCGCATGGGAATCTTCAGCAGCCTGCCGGGGAGATACCCGAGCGGCCAGTCAGCGAAACGTTGACAACCCGGCCGAACGCGCCGGTACGGTCATCACAGAGCGTGAATGCGGCTGTGGTTCCGCCGGTGATCCCGGCCGGCATGCCGCTGGGCCGGAACTGCACTCTGCCCGCGGTCGTGAGGTTCGCCGCGACAAGCGTGTTTCCGGCCGACAGCGAGGCGGAAACACGCAGCAGCGTGTCGCCTGCATCAACGATCGCGTCGCCGTTGGCGTCGGCAAAGACGATGCGTCCCAGGCCCCAGTTCGTGCCGCTGCAGGTCGGCGTGGCGCTGGTGGTGTTGTTGCTCGCGCAGATGGTCACGGGCCGGTTCTGTGTCACCGCGTTGTTCCGCGCCAGCTGCAGATCTGACAGCAGCCCGTTGGCCTGCGTGGTGATCCGGTAATTCTTGATGAACGTGACGATGCTGGGGCTGGCGAACACAAGCGTGATACCGACGACCGCGAGGGTGATCATCAGTTCGACCAGCGTGAATCCCTTGAACCCTCTTGAATGCATACGTCCCTCTTTGGATGGAAGGATTATGCGCTCCGGTCGGTCAGGCGCACCAGAACGCAGCGACGAACGGAGGATATCGACGCGTGAGCGGTGTCGGAGGCTCCGAAACTGGGAACTAGTTCACGTTTTCCGCATCATTTCGCGACGTTGGCGGGGAACCATCTGAAAGTCTATAATGGCGCCCCTTGCATGGCACGGGCCGGTGTAGCTCAGTTGGTAGAGCAGCGCATTCGTAATGCGAAGGTCGGAGGTTCGACTCCTCTCCCCGGCACCACACCTTGTTCCAGCCACCAGGATGCCGAGCGGCGCATGGCGAAATCGATACTGGTTGTAGACGACGACCAAAGCCTGCGCGAACTCCTGCGCCTGCATCTTTCGTCCGCCGGCTACGAAGTGAACACCGCCTCGGATGGCATCGAGGCGGGCTACGCGGTCCTCAGGAGCCCGCCGGACCTGATCCTGACGGACGTCAACATGCCGCACATGAACGGCTACGAATTCGTCCAGGCGATCAAGTCCGAGCCGGCGCTGGCGTCGATCCCGGTGATCTTCCTGACTTCGCTGGAAGAGTTTGAGCGCGGCAAGGAACTGGGTGCAGTCGGCTACCTCAACAAGCCGATCCGCGCGGACAAGCTTCTGCAGGTCGTCGCCGAACACATTCCCGACGGAACCTTTCCGATCGGCTAGGTTCTGCCGGCTGAATCCTGGTGACCGAAGCCTAGCCTGCGCCCGCGCGCTCTTTGCCGGGTACCGCAGGCTCTCCTCCGGAAACCCGGGGACATTCGCGCACTTCGCTCCCGGCAAACGATTCCGCCATCTCGCGCAGCTTCGCGGCCAGCGCGTCATCGGCGGTCCGGATCTGCAGGTAGACCTTTTGCGACTGGAGTTCGCGTTTCCCGACCTGCGCGGTCTTCACGCCGCGCGCGCGCAACGTCTCAAGCCGGCTTTCCGCCGCCGCCTCGCTCTTGAAGATGCCCAGCGAGATCGCATAGCGCTGCGGGCCCTCGTCCTGCACGATGAAGTACTCCTCCACACCGAGCGACTTCAGTTCGCCGGCCTTTTTCTGCGCGTCCTGGCGGCTTGCACGTGGCGGCATGAACACCCACCAAGTCGCACTGTCATCCGCGACCGGGCGGCGTGTCAGGCGCTCACCGAGGGCGAGCGGCGCGAGCGCTTCCGTCGCGCGACTCGCATCTGCAGGCGCGAAACCACCCCATTCCAGGCACGCAAGCGGGACCGCAGACGCGGCCGGGGCGGGTTTCTCCACGGCCAAGGCCGGGACGATGCGCAATTTTTCGGGCGCAATCTGGCGTGTGAGTGGGCGCGGGTCGGACTGCGTGTCGGTCCTGGAAACGAAACCAGACCACGCAAAGAATGCGAGGTTCGCCAGCACAAGGAACAGGAAGAACGCCCTCATGCCCCGGCGTTCGCGATCACTGCCAGGCCTTCGAGCACCAGGTTGTCCACGTACCGGCAGGCCACCGTGTCGATCTGCTCGATCAGGGCGCGACCTGCGCCACCGCTGACGATGCACGTCGTGCCCGCGCCGAGGCCCCGCGCCATGCGTTCCACCGCGCCGGCCTGCGCGTGCCAGCAGCCGGACTCGATCGCGTCGATGGTATTGCGCGGGGTGCCCTGGAACCGCCCTTCCTGCAGCGGCAGCCGGCCGGTGTGCTCGTGGAGCACGAAGCGCATCAGGTCCACGCCGGGCAGGATGAGGCCACCTTCGAATACGCCTTCAGCCGAAAGCACGTCGATGGTCGTTGCAGTGCCCGAATTCACCACCAGGCAGGCTCCGGTCTGCAGCGCGCGCGCCGCGACCAGCGCCGCCCAGCGATCGGGCCCCAGTTGCCCGGGATGCTCGTAGGCGCTTCTCACGCCGCAGCGCTCCAGTTCGCCGTGCAGCCAGTGAGGCTCGGCCTCAAAGATGCTGGTCCAGTTCACGATCAGCTGGTGCGCGGCATCGCCCGCGACGTTGGAGATGATGATCTGCGAGGGGTCCGCGTGCGTGGCTGCAAAAGGATTGATGTCGTGGTTCGCCGCCGCGAATTCGATCAGCGATACGGTCGCCAGGCTGCTCCATGCGCGGCCGTCGTGCCAGCCCCATTTGACGCGCGAATTGCCCGCATCGATGGCGAGGATCATGCCGTCCCCGCGCGCATCACCGTACCGCTCGCGATCGCATGCAAGCCGCGCCGGTTGCGAAGCAGCAGCGCGCCATCGGCCGCGATCCCCTCGGCAACCCCGGCGACGATGCGTCCGCCGGCGGTCCGCACGCGCATGCGTTCGCCCTGTTGCGCGTGCATCGCCTCCCAGGCGCCGCGGAACGAGGCGAGACCGCCGGCATCGAATGCGCGCAGCGTGCGCGCGAGCTCTGCCACCAATTGCGCGGCAATGAGGTTGCGCGATGGCAGCGGAGTGATCAGTTCCTCCAGCGCCGCGACGCCGCGCCCGAGCCGCGCATCGAGCCCCGGTTGGGCCCGGCAGTTGATGCCCACGCCGATCACCGCCGCAACCCGGCCGACGGAGGCGCGCGTTTCGATCAACACGCCGCCCAGCTTGGCGCTGCCCGCGAGCAGGTCATTGGGCCATTTCAGAGCGACGCCGGAGGCACCGAGCGCGCGAAGCGCATTCGCGATCCCGACGCCCGCCGCCAGGGACAGTCCGCGCAGACGCGCGACCGGGCCTGCGAACTCCCAGCGCAGTGAAAACATCAGCGCGCTGCCCGGACTGGCGTACCAGCGCCGCCCGCGCCGCCCGCGCCCCGCGGTCTGCTCGTCGGTCACAAGCACCGCCGCCCCGGACCCTGTCTCCCGCACAAGCAGCTCAGAATTGGTCGAGCCGCAGCGCGCGCGCACGTCGATGCGAAGCGCGACGCCGGGTACTGCGGGCGTTCCCGGCGCGTCGGGGCCCGCGAGGCCCGCGAGGCCCGCGCGGATCGCGTCGGCGTCTAGTGGATCGGTCGTTGCGTTCGGGAGCGTTGACTTATTCAGAACGGCCTGCCATTCGGTTTCAGGCGGATCCCGGGTGTCAACCGCTTCCAGGCGAATTCGCTGGGGTCCGCAATCATCGGTCCGGGCGCCTTGGCTACAAGGATCTGTTCGGCGATCGGGGTAAAGTCTGCGCGGAAGTGTACCGAACTCTTGTTGACGAGGATCCCCTGCGTCGTTGGTTCGATGCCGACAAAGCGATACAGTTCCTGGTCGGCGAGCTGGGTTTTCCTGCTGGCCACCACCACCCGCACGCCCTCGATTTCGAGGCAGGCGGACAGGCCGAGTTCCATTTTCGCGCCGCGGTAGAACGGCCCCTTGCACAGCAGTTTTCCGTCCGAGAGGGCCTCGACGCGATACCTGGCCGTGAGCGGCGCGTCGCCCGCAATGCCCGACTTTCCGCCGAGTGAAAGCTCGATCGTGTTTCCAGGGCCCGCACGGTGCGCGGCTTCGGCCGCGGCCGGGTCCACCATCACGCCCAGTGCCGCGCCGCGCCCGATCCTGCCCGCGCGGTTGGCGAGGAGTGCCCTCAGCATGCCCGTGGTGTCCGAATCGCCGCCGGCGCCGGGATTGTCCTGGGTGTCTGCAATCACCACCGGCCGCGTGGCGTTCGCTGCGATTGCGAGCGCCCGCTTGACCGCCTCGTCGGCGGCGTACACCGGCGCGTCGAACTCGGCTTCGATCGATTCGATGTGGTTCGCGAGCGCGTCGGCGGTCTCGCGCGCCGCGCCCGCGCTGATACCGTAGGCCAGCACGACCGGCCCGCACTCCGGAAAATCTGCCGCCGGGAATCCCGGCGTGAACGACAGCGTGGGCACCACCGCAGACTGCATCTTTGCGAGTTCCGCGTAGAGCGCCTTTGAGGGCTCGAGGTCGGTGCATTGCGCCGACAGCGGGATCAGGAACGGGATGCGCCGCACGGCGGCGTGCGGGCGCGCCATGCCGTCCAGGCGCTGCGCAAGCAGGAAGGCCGTGCGCGCGCCGGTGTCGGCCATGTCGATATGCGGGTAGGTGCGGTAGCCGACCAGCGCATCGGCACAGTCGATCATCTTCTGCGTGACGTTGGCATGCAGGTCGAGGCTCGCCATCAGCGGCGTGTCCTCGCCCACGGTGCGGCGCACGCGCGCAAGCAGTTCGCCCTCGCCGTCGTCCAGGTGCTCGGTCACCATGGCCCCATGCAGGTCGAGGTAGACAGCGTCGGCGCGCGCGTCGCGGATCCCGTCGACGATCATGGCCGCGATGCGCTCGAAGGCGTCCTCGGTGACGTGCGCCGAAGGTTCGGCCGCCGCCCATGCTGTCGGCACCAGCGTATGCGAGGTGCCCTTCATCTGTTCGATGAAGCCGGCGATCGGCAGGTTCCTCGCCACCATGGTCTCGAGCATCTCGCCGCCGCGCTGCAGGCCAGGCCACCCCTTGGCGCGCTCGAAATTCAGGTAAGTGGCCTTGCTCGGCGCAAAGGTGTTGGTCTCGTGCTGGAATCCACCGATCGCGATGCGCATGGTCAGGAAGCCTGTTGTGGTGGTTGGGATCCGGAAAAGGAAAAATTGCGGCCTGGTGCGGCGTCGAACAGCGCACGGGTGTACTCGTGCTGCGGCGCGCTGAACACCTGCCCTGCGGGCCCGTACTCGACGATACGTCCTTGCGACATGACCGCGACCTGGTCGCAGATCTGCGCCGCAACGCGCAGGTCGTGGGTGATGAACAGCATCGCCAGGTTGAGCCTGCCGCGGATCTCCTCGAGCAGTTCGAGCACCTGCGCCTGCACCGAGACGTCGAGCGCCGATACGGCCTCGTCGGCGATCAGCAGTTCCGGCTCCATCGCCAGCGCGCGCGCGATGCAGATGCGCTGGCGCTGGCCTCCGGAGAACTGGTGCGGGTAGCGCGCCAGCGCCGCAGGGTCCATGCGCACCAGTTCCATCAGGCGGTGCGCGCGCTCGAGTGCTTCCTTGCGCGATACGCCGTAATTGAGCGGTCCTTCGATGACCGCCTCCTCGACGGTGCGGCGCGGGTTGAGCGAGCGGTAGGGGTCCTGGAAAACGATCTGCACCTTGCGGCGCAACGGGCGCAGAGCCGAGGCGCCCAAGGTGGCGATGTCCTGCCCCGCGAGCCGTATATCGCCAGAGGTGGGATCGATCAGGCGCACGATGCAGCGCGCGACGGTGGACTTGCCCGAACCTGATTCGCCCACGATTCCCAGGGTCTGGCCGCGGCGGATCTCGATGTTGACGTCCTCGGCGGCTCGAACCCCGCGTCGCTTGCCGAACCAGCCGCCGCCGCGGTAAGTCTTGCCAAGTCCATGCGTCGAGAGAACCACCTGGGCACTGGCGTCCGTTGTGCGCGCGCGCGGTTGCAGCGAGGGCACCGAGCCGATCAGCATCTGCGTGTACGGGTGCTGCGGGCGGAGGAGGACCTCCTCTTTGGCGCCGAACTCGACCAGTTCGCCGAGGCGCAGCACCGCGACCCGGTGGGCGATATCGGCGACCACCCCGAAATCGTGGGTGATGAACAGCACCGCAGTGCCGTGGCGCGCCTGCAGGTCGGCGATCAGCAGCAGAATCTGCGCCTGGGTGGTGACATCGAGCGCGGTGGTCGGCTCGTCGGCGATCAGCAGCAGCGGTTCGAGCACCAGCGCCATGGCAATCATGATGCGCTGGCGCTGGCCGCCCGAGAGCTGGTGCGGGTAGGAAGCGGCGATGCGCGGCGGGTCGGGCAGGCTGACTTCGCCGAGAACCTCGAGGATCTTGGCCTGACGCTCGGTGGGCGAAAGCGAGGTGTGCTCGCGCAGCACCTCCTCTATCTGGTCGCCGCAGGTCATCACCGGGTTGAGCGCGGTCATCGGCTCCTGGAACACCATCGACATGCGCACCGCGCGCAGCTTGCGCAGCCGGTCGATCGGCGCGTGCGTGATGTCCTCGCCCGCGAGGCGTATCGAGCCCGAGGTCACCGGCAGGGTCTTTGGCAGCAGGCCCATGATGCCCTGCGCGATAACCGACTTCCCCGAGCCCGATTCGCCGACCAGGCAGACGATCTCGCCGCGTCCGACAGTGAAAGAAACGTTGGTCACGGCGTGCGCGCGGTCGCCCCCGCCCGGCAGCGCGATCGACAGGTCGCGCACTTCCAGGACGGGCCCGCTGTCCCGCGGGGCGGCGATTGGTTCGGTGCTCATCGTTACGCGCTCATCGTTCGCCGCTCACACGCGTTTCGCCATCTTCGGATCCAGCGTGTCGCGCAGGCCGTCGCCGAGGATGTTGACCGCGAGCACTGTCACGGCCAGCACCACGCCGGGAAAGAAAACGTTGTGCGGATACTCGACAAACTGCACCCGGCCCTCGGCCATGATGTTGCCCCAGGTCGGTATGTCGGGCGGCAAGCCGACGCCGAGAAACGACAAGATGGCCTCGACCAGGATCGCGGCGCCGCAGATGTAGGTGCCCTGCACGACGAGTGGCGCGATGCAGTTGGGAAGGATGTGGGACAGCATGATCTTCCATGCGGGCGTTCCCAGCGAAACGGCAGCCTCGACGTAGGGCTCCTCGCGGATCGACAGCACCAGCGAGCGCACCAGGCGCGTCACGCGCGGGATCTCGGGGATCGCGATCGCGACGATCACCGTCAGCGGGCTGCCGCGCCACAGCGCGACCAGGGCGATCGCAATCAGGATCGCGGGGATGGACATCAGTCCGTCCATGAAGCGCATCAGGATACCGTCGAGCCAGCGCAGGTACCCGGAGAGCAGGCCGAAGGCAATCCCGAAAACCAGGGACAGCACCGCGGCGGCGAGTCCGACCATCAGCGACACGCGTGCGCCGTAAATGACGCGGCTGTAGATATCCCGGCCGAACGAATCCGAGCCCATCCGGAACGTGTGTTTGAGCGTGTCGCCATCCAGCGTGGTGATTTCGCCCGTCTGGCCAGGCCGCAGGTCCCGGCTGCCCGCATCGAACAGGGTCGGGTCGACGGTGCCGAGGACTGGCGCGGCGATTGCCACGAGCACCAGCACCAGCAGGACCAGCCCGCCGATGCGCACCGACCAGTTGCGCCTGACGCGCTCCCATGCGCTCTCGTAGCGCATGACGGAGGCCGCCTCAACCGACAGCGCGGCCTTGTCGAGGACGGGTGTTTCGGCCATCAGTACCGGATCCGCGGATCGAAGAACACGTACGACAGGTCGACCAGCAGGTTGACCAGCACGTACGCAAACGAAAACAACAGGATCACCCCCTGTATGGTCGGGAAGTCGCGCGCAAGCACCGCGTCGACGGTCAGCCGGCCGAGGCCCGGAATTGCGTACACCGATTCGGTGACGACAACCCCGCCTATCAGCAGCGCGACGCCAAGGCCGATCACTGTCGCGATCGGAACCGCCGCGTTGGCGAGTGCGTGCCTCACCAGCACGCGTGCCTCCGACAAGCCCTTGGCGCGCGCAGTGCGGATGTAATCCTCACCGAGTGTCTCCAGCACCGCCGCGCGCGTGACCCGGGCGATCAGCGCGATATAGATCACCGACAGCGAGATCGCTGGCAGGATCAGGTGGCGCAGGAAAGGCACGAAGCCGTCTGCGATCCTGCGGTACCCCTGCACCGGTAGCCAGCCCAGCTTGAGCGAAACCAGCCAGATCAGCATGTAGGCGAGGACGAAGATCGGGACCGAGAATCCCAGCACCGAAAACCCCATCAGCGCCCGATCCAGCCAGCCGCCGAAGCGCCACGCCGCGAGCACCCCGAGGGGCACGGCGACCAGCACTGCCATGATGATCGTCACGGTCGCCAGCGCCAGCGTCGGCTCGAGGCGCTGCGAAATAAGGGTGGTGACATTCATCTTGAAGTAGAACGACTGGCCGAGATCTCCGGACAGCATCTGGCCAACCCAGATCCCGAACTGCACCGGGATCGAGCGGTCAAGGCCCAGCGTGACGCGAATCTGCGCAATTTGCTCGACGTTGGCCGCATCCCCTGCAAGGATCGCCGCCGGGTCGCCCGGCGTGAGGCGCAGCAGCAGGAACACCAGCACGGCAACGATCACCAGCACCGGGATGGTGGCGGCGAGGCGGCGGGCGATGAAGGGGAGCATGGAAACAGGTGGCTGCAAACGACGCGGCCCCGGGAAGTGCCGGGGCCGCTGTCAGGCTTGAGCGCTCAGTTCTTCTTCATGTTCCAGTACAGGTTGCCGTTGCTGGTGAAGAACCCGGTGATGTTCTTCCGCGCGGCGACGGGCTGCACGTATTCGCCGAGCGGCGCATGGGTGGAGATTTCGAACGCGCGCGCCTGGATGTCGTTGGCGAGAGTCTTCTTTTTCGCCGGGTCGGTGGCGCGCATGAATTCGGCGCGCAGCGCTGTGAGCTTTTCATCCTCGGCCCAGCCGAACCATCCGGACTTCACCCCGCGCGTGTCCATCGCCGCGTTGGCGATCGGGTTCCAGATGTCGTGCGCCTGCCAGGCGGTGAGGAACATGTTCCAGCCGCCCTTGTCGATCGGGTCCTTCTTCGCGCGCCGGCCGACCAGGGTCTGCCAGTCCATCGCCTGCAGGTCGACCTTGAAGCCGGCCTGGCGCATCAGCTGCGCGGCCACATCCGGCAGCTTCTGGATCGAGGCGAGGTCGGTGGGCTTCATCAAAACGACGGGCGTGCCGTCATAGCCCGACTCCTTGAGCAACTGCTGCGCCTTGCGCATGTTCGACTTCGACTGGATATCGCTGCCGAACGGGCTGCCGTAGGGCGTGCCGCAGGTGAACATCGAGGGGCAGGTGCGGTACAGCTCTTTGATCCCGACCTGGGCCTTCAGGAATGGCTCTTGCGAGAACGCTGCCATCGCAGCGCGACGCACCTTTACGTTGTTGAACGGCGGGAGCAGGTGGTTGAAGCGCGCCATGTACTGCAGGCCGGCGGGGGCGGGCTTGTGGATCACCACGCCTTCGGCTTTCTTCAGCGACTCGTAGACCTCGAACGCCGGGGCCTCGAGGATGTCGACTTCGCCCTTGATCAGCGCGTTGGCCTGCGCCTGCCCGTCGCGCAGCGCGAGGTTCCACTCGACGCGGTCGACGTACACCTGCTTGCCGCCTGCCGAACCCGAAGGCGGCTCGCTGCGCGGCACGTATTTCGTGTTCTTGAGGTATACCGCCTTGTCACCGGGCTTGAACTCGTCCTTCTTGAAGACGTAGGGGCCCGAGCCGGTGTAATCGTCGATCTGCTTGAAGGCATCGGTCTCGGCGACATGCTTGGGCATGATGAACGGCACGTTCGAGGACGGTTTGCCCAGCGCCTCGAGCACGAAGCCGCAGGCCTCGCGCAGGAAGATACGGAACGTGTCGGGGGAAGGAGAGTCCATGCGGTCGACGAACGTCATCAGTGCGGAACCCATCGCATCGCGCTTGCCCCAGCGCGCGAGCGAAGCGACCACGTCGTCGCCGGTGACCGGCTTGCCGTCGTGGAAGGCAAGGCCCTTGCGCAGCTTGAACGTCCACAGGCGCTGGTCGGGCGAGGCGCTCCAGGTGTCGACCATCTGCGGCTTGATCTCGTTCTTCTCGTCGGTGCCGAACAGCGTGTCGTAGATCATGTAGCCGTGGTTGCGGCTCATGTAGGCGGTGGTCCAGATCGGGTCGAGGATCGCGAGGTTCGAGTGCGGCACGATGCGCAGGACCTTGTCCTGGGCAGTCGCGGACGAGCCGAACGCGCCCGCAAGGGCGAGCAGCGATACGGCAGCGGTGGCAAGGCGGCGAATATTCATGGAAACCCTCACGTTGAATGTGGCTCGGATCAGGTTAGCGCAAGCACCGCAGCGCAGCAAGCCCATGTGCCGGGCGGCGCCGATGCGAGATACGGAAGAGCGCAGTTTGTCAGGCAGAATGCGTCGGGGGCGCCACCGCGGTTGGTGCCGCAGCGATTTTTCCAGGGAGAAACGCAATCATGTACAGACACCTCTTGGCCGCCGTCGGAATGACGCTGTCGCTTGCCAGCCCGGTCGCGCTGGCCCAGGACGCGTACCCATCCAGGCCGATCACCATGATTGCGCCATTCCCGCCGGGCGGGGTTGCCGACATCGTCGGCCGGCCGCTGGCTGCGGCGATGGAAAAGACTCTCCACCAGCCGGTTGTGGTGCTCAACCGCAGCGGTGCCGGGGGCGCCGTGGGCACGACGGCGGCGGCGAAGGCCTCACCCGATGGCTACACGATCCTGATCTCGCTTTCCTCGATCTCGATCTTCCCGGTGTCCGACCCGATGAACGGCAAGCCGCTCCCCTACCAGTTGTCGGATTTCGCGCCGATCGCGCTGGTCACCTCGGACCCGACCGTGCTGGTGGTGGCGGCGGACAGCCCGTACAAGACCGTGCAGGATTTCGTTGCGGCGGCAAAGGCGAACCCGGGCAAGATCAACTACTCCTCTTCAGGTGTGTACGGCACCCTGCACGTGGCGATGGAGATGTTCGCCCATTCGGCCGGAATCCAGTTGTTCCACATTCCGTACCAGGGCGGTGGGCCGGCGGTCGCCGCGCTGCTCGGCGGCCAGGTCCAGGCGCTTGCGTCCGGCCCGGCCGCGGCCGTGGGACAGATCAAGGCGGGCAAGATGCGCGCGCTGGCGGGCTGGGGTGACCAGCGCCTGCCGCTGATGCCGGACCTCCCGACATTCAAGGAGCTGGGCTACAAGGATGTCGAGTTCTACATCTGGTCGGGCGTGTTCGTGCCTGCCGCGACGCCCGCGCCGGTGATCATGCGCCTGCGCGAGGCCGTGCGCGCGGCGGCCGCGGATCCGCTGTTCACGGGTGCGATGGAGAAAGTCCGCACGCCGGTGAGTTACCTCGATGCGCCTGAGTTCGCGGGCTTTCTCGCGAAGGATGCGGCGAGGCTCAAAGAAGCGGTGGAAAAAATCGGCAGGATCGACCCGAAAAAATAGCCGCCGAATTCACCCGGTGCGCGCCGTCGCGGGCACCAGGCGATCGCGGCACTGATGGCAGCAATCTGGCTGGAGATCGGCTCTGCATATGGGCACACAAGCGAGTTTTGGCAATAATCTCCCTCCCGGCATCCGCCTGGCGATCCTCTATCTCGTGCTTGGCGAGGGCGGGTACAAGACCGCTGCTTCGCTTGCGGCTGGCACCGGGTCCGGGCTGCGTACCGTGTACCGCGATATTGATCGCCTGCGCGCCGCCGGCGTGAAGATCGAGGGCGCGACGCGGCTGGGCTACCGGCTGGCCGAGGCGCCGGACCTTGCACCGCTTTTCCTGACGCGCGCCGAGCGCACGGCGCTGGTTGCTGTGGCGCCGAGCGCGCTGAAGGCGAAGCTGCGCAGCCTGTAGGCGCCGACGCGATGCATTCCGGTGGGATGCATGACGTTGAATTGCGCCTAAGTGGGAGGCGCTCCAGTGGGATGCGTTCCACGTGTCCGTTCCCGTCACGCTGACCCGTAACGTGATGCGCACTCCAGCGCCTGGCGCGAAGCCCCCGAAGATCCCGCGCGCAATCTGGGCGCTCGGATTCGTCAGCCTGCTGATGGACGTATCTTCCGAACTCATCCACAGCCTGCTGCCGGTGTACATGGTGGTGTCGCTGGGCGCGAGCGCGTTCGCTGTCGGGCTCATTGAGGGCGCGGCGGAATCGACTGCGCTGATCGTGAAAGTGTTCTCGGGTGTGCTGAGCGACTGGTGGGGCAGGCGCAAGCCGCTCGCGCTGCTGGGCTACGGCCTGGGCGCGCTTTCCAAGCCGCTGTTCGCATTGTCCACCAGCCTGGGGTTCGTGGTCGCGGCGCGCCTCATGGATCGCGTCGGCAAGGGGATCCGCGGCGCGCCGCGCGATGCGCTGGTGGCCGACCTCGCGCCACCGGAGGTTCGCGGAGCAGCTTTCGGGCTGCGGCAGGCGCTCGACACAGTGGGCGCGTTCCTCGGCCCGCTGCTGGCCATGGGGCTGATGCTGCTGTGGGCGAACGATTTCCGCGCGGTGTTCTGGGTCGCCGTCGTCCCGGCGTTCCTGTGCGTCGCGCTGCTGTTCTTTGGCGTGAAGGAGCCCGCGCGCAGTCCCGCGACTGGCAGCCGCGGCAATCCCGTGCGCAGGGAAAACCTGAAGCGTCTCGGGCGCGCCTACTGGTGGGTCGTCGCGATCGGCGCCGTCTTCACACTGGCGCGCTTCAGCGAGGCGTTTCTCCTGCTGCGCGCCGCGCAGGGCGGGCTGCCGCTGGCGTATGTGCCACTGGTGGCGGTTGCAATGAACGTCGTCTATGCCGCATCGGCCTACCCGCTGGGCAAGCTGTCGGACCGGATGAGCCATCCGGCCCTGCTGTCGCTGGGCCTGGTGGTGCTGATCGCGGCCGACGCCGTGCTCGCCTGCGGCAACCACTGGACCTGGGTCTGGGCCGGCGCTTCCCTCTGGGGCCTGCATATGGGCGCGACGCAGGGCCTGCTCGCCGCGATGGTGGCCGACACTGCGCCTGAAGATCTGCGCGGCACCGCATTCGGCTTTTTCAACCTGCTGAGCGGCGCGGCCATGCTGGCGGCGAGCGCGCTGGCGGGCCTGCTCTGGGACCGGCTCGGCGCGGCATTCACGTTCGGCGCGGGCGCCGCGTTCAGTGCGGCGGCGCTCGTCCTGCTCGCCGTATGCACGCGTGCCCGGGTGTTTGACGCAGGCGCACGCCGCTAGAATCCGGCATGGCAGCAATTCGCCTGAAAACCCACGCCAGTAGCGGGCTTTGGCCAAAAAGTGGCAATAATGACCGGCCGGCGGCCCGGCTCCTGCGCCGGACGCCTTATGCGGGCGAGGGCCAGGCCAGTTGCGCCGGGCGGAGTTTTTCGAGCAGGCGTGCCGCGCGCAGCACGCCTGCATCGTCAAAGCGCCGGCCGACGATCTGAACGCCTATCGGCAGGCCGCCGGCAGACGCGGTCCAGTTGACCGAGGCCGCCGGCTGCTCGGACATGTTGTAGGGCACGGTGAACGCAATGTGGGGCAACGCATTGTGTGGGTCGTTCCCAGGGCAGGCCGCCTCGGCCTCGTAGGGCAGGATGGGCGAGGTCGGCGTGAGCACGAAATCGTAGGGCTCGCTGGCGCCGACCGCGGCTTCGCGCATCGCCATGACCTGTGCATACGCGGCGATCACGTCGCGTCCCGAAAACTCCTTCGCGCGCCAGGTGCACCAGTCGACGATGAACGGCAGGATGCGCGCCTGGCGCTCCGGCGGAAGCTGTACGAAGTCGTTGTATGAGCGCGCCTCGAAGAACCGCGTCATGCCTTCGAGCATCTCGGGCGTGAGAAACGAATCGATTTCCTCCACCAGCGCCCCGGCCGACGCGAGCGCGCCGGCGGCGGCGACGGCAGCGGCACGCACTTCGGCGTTGACCGGCAGTCCGGTCTTCATGTCAGGCAGGAAGCCGATGCGCAGGCCCTTCGCGGAGAGCGACTCCAGCCCCGCCGTGTAGTCGCGCGGCTCGCAGGGCAGGCTCATGTAGTCGCGCGCGTCGGGTCGGCTGAGCGCGTTCATCAGCAGCGCCGCATCGCGCACCGTGCGCGTCATCGGCCCGGTGACGCGGCCGAGGAAGGGCGGGTGCACCGGCACGCGGCCGAGGCTGGGCTTGAGCGCGAAGATGCCGCAGTGCGTCGCGGGCAGGCGAACCGAGCCGCCGATATCGGTGCCCAGGTGAAGCGGCGCGTAACCCGCGGCGCAGGCTGCGCCCGCGCCCGAACTGGAGCCCGAGGTGTTGCGATCGAGTTGCCAGGGGTTGCGCGTCAGGCCATGGATCGAGGACAGGCCGGAGGACAGCATGCCGTAGTCGGGCATGGTGGTCTTGCCG